>DATMOO010000094.1:0-30457 GCA_035568275.1 Candidatus Sulfotelmatobacter sp. | reverse complement strand
CCCGCATTGGGACTCCTACGCCCGCGGCTCGATCTTCGGACTCACCCGTGGCAGCACGGCAGGTCACCTGGCCCGCGCGGCGCTGGAGAGCATCGCCTATCAAGTCGCAGATTTGCTGGACGCGATGCGCCTGGATTCCGGGGCTTCCGTGCAGGAACTACGAGTCGACGGCGGAGCCGCCGCCAATGACAGCCTCATGCAATTCCAGTCCGACATTCTCGGCATCCCAGTTGTTCGCCCGTCGGTGACCGAAACCACCGCGCTCGGAGCCGCATACCTGGCCGGCCTGGCCGTCAATTTCTGGAAGGCTAATCTAGAAGGGTCGTCGGGGACCACAGATAAGGATCGCCGCTTCGAACCGCAACCGCCCGCTTCAGAAGCGCGCCGCTTGCGAGACCGCTGGAACGAAGCGGTGGCGCGCTCCAAAAACTGGGAGCCCGCAGCAGAAAAGTAGCGCCGCCGTCCTCGGCGGCTGGGAGCCTGCCCTGAGCGCAGCCGAAGGGGTGGGCGTCCTCGCCCACTGCGCCGACAGCGCCGCAAATGCCGCTACCTTTCTAAGGCTCGTACCAGAACACCGCACCCTTAGTTATCGCCGGCAGCGCGAAAGTGACGGTGTCCCCCTTGCGCACTCCCTTCACCGCCTGCGCCTCCCCAAGAAACGGCAAAAAGAATCCCTTGCCTTCGGCCTTCGACGTCACGCTCACTTCCACGCCGCTCTGCGCCGTTTGCACCGGATTGGACTTTGCACGCAGCCCCGCAAAATTAGCGAAGAAGAAGTTGATGTGACCATCTGCCGTGCGGGCAATCGACGTCGCGACCTGCGTCCCAGCCTTAACCCGCATCGTATTCCCAGCCCGCAAGCTGTCGAAAAATACCCGCTGGGAATCCGGAGACGCGTGCTCGAAATCCTTTTCCATCGCGGCGTTGTACGCTCGCCCCGGGCACTCAGGGAACCGCGCCACATTCTGCGCACTGGCAATCCCGGTGGCGTCTGCTCCAGTGATCACCAGCGTCTTGCCTTGCGCCGCGAACCCCTGCAGCCATTTCTTCTCGTCGTCCCCCAGCACGCGCACATCCGGCAATACCAGCGTCTTGCCCTTGAAATCCGCCAGCGTCCTCGGCGTCACAATCTGAAACTCAAGATGCTTCTGCATCAGCAGAATCAGGATTCCGCGGTACGACGCGAGAAACTCTTCCGCGTACAGATTCCTGGTCTCCGGTGAAAAGTACACTCCAATCGGATCAATCGGCCCGCGAGGCAAATAAAACGTCTTCTCATGCTCACCGATCCAATCAAAAATCTTCTTCCGAGTCGGCAGATCATTCGATCCCGCCATGGAATGCCCGGGCGCATCCCAGAAGTTCGCGCCTGCCATAATCTGCGACATTGCGAGATTCATCATGGCTTCGCGCTTGTCAACGACCTTGTCGCCGTCCCACGAATAGTTCAAAATCCAGGTCGCCTTCCCCTGCGCGAATGCGCGAAACGAATGCATCCCAACCTGATACCGGAACCAATCCAGTGGCGTCCGCCCCGATGCCATATGCTCGCCGCTACCAAACTCATATTCATGGGCAATCGCATCGACCACTGGATAGAGGCTATATACGTCCGCACCGACCCGCACCGCTTCCTCCTCGATGCCCGGATAAATCTCCGGAATCGTCTTGATCTCCGGATTCACCGCCTTCGCCGTGCGATCGATCTCCGCCAGAAAATCTGTGAACGTCTGAATTCGAAACTCCACCCACTTGCGAAAGCCCGGATCAGAGAAATCCCCGATCTTTACGTCGTGCTTCGCATCCAGACCGGTCTTCTGCTTGAATGCCGCGACCGTGTAATCGTCAAAGCTGGCCCAGGTGTTCTCCCATCCGTCGAAGTGCGTCATCCAATACGGAATATCGACATAGATTCCGTTAATCCCAGTGCCTGCGATCTGGCGCACGCGTTCCATATAGACTTTGTGCCACTCCGTCGCATAAGGACTGACCCACACATCTTCATCGCCCGGCGCGATCCAAAACGCGGTCCCTCCACCAAAAATCGCCGGTTCACCCGTAATTTTCCGTTGCAGCCAATCGGGATGATCCTTCGCCAGGGTGTGCTCCACTTTGTCTCCATGCGCCGTGATGCACTCCGTCCCGGCGATATAGACGAACGCGTGATTTCCCACCTTGTGGGCCGCCTCCGCGACATCGCGAATCGCCTTCAGCTTCGCCTCGGGATGAATAAAACTCTCATAGCGGCCGGGGATATCGTTATCGACCTCAATCCCAGACACACCGCTTTCCTGCGCCCGTCGCACGATCTCGGCCGCATCGCCGCCCTTCAACCCATAGGCTCCGATTCGAACGTAGTGCGTCCAGTTCTGTTTTTCGGAAGGAGCGGCGATCAGCCCGCAAGCAAACAACATGAGAATTGCGAATGACAATTTTATTTTCATGTTTGGTTTCCGACTATCGAAACGGCTTTACTCCGGCCCGCGCGGCACGCCGCCAGTCTCATCTTCTGCTCCGAGTCCAACAGTCTGCCTGAGGGTCAAACTTCCGTCGTCATTCAGCTTCTGTCGACAGCCCCACCGCACCGGATATCGCTGTCCCTTCACTTCGATTTCCGCCTTCAGTCGCAGTCCCTTCCATTTCGTTCCCTTGGGCAGTGCAAATTTCGCCTGCCGCACTTTGCCCGGCAGCGGATATCCCGCATCTAGGCATCCTGCAACGTTGACCTTGCCGTCTCCGCTCACCACCGACACTCTCAGTACTCCCGGCACCGCGGCGATCCCGTCATTCACGAACCCAATAATCAGCCCCGGATATCCGCCCTCTTCATAAGTCCACACCCACGAAGGCCGTACACGGTATCCAATCTGTTGCGCCAGACCATCGATCGCCTCAGGAAACTGGTGATAGTAATGGAGAATGCGGTCCGCCTGAATGCGGTGCCAGTTCCACAGCGAGAAGTAACACGCCCCCACGTCGCGCACGTGCTGCGCCACGTTGTCGGTGTAAGTCACGCCTTCATCAAGCTTCAAACTCTTCGGCGAGCCATCCGACATTCCCACTTCCACCGTCACTCCCGTCCACGGTGGACGATTGCTGAGCGCCTCGATCTGCTCATTCTCGATGAAGATCGTGTCCGTCCGCAGCCAGTTGCAACTCCGCACCGTGCGGTCGAGCAACTCAGAGTTGCCCACCTTGCTGAAGTCGGGCTGTGTGTTGGTAGCTATCGGAGTCTTTTTCCATCGTTCCAACTGATGCTGAAACATATTCAGGAACGTGTTCTCTGCCGTCAGCGAATCCGGAAACGGATTCGATTCGAATGGCCAGGTGTGACCCTCGCCCCAGAATCCGTACATGAACGTGTCGACGTACTCCACGTCCGGATGCCCGTCGTAGGAATCGGCGAGCAGATCCACCAACTCGCGAAAGACCGCCTGAAACGCCGGATCGTCATAGCGTGGCTCATAGCGTGTGCGGCCCAGCCAGTCCCCGAGCTTGACCATCGGAACCTTGTCGCGCAGAAATTCCGGCAGCGGAGAATCCGGAATATCGGGATTACTCATCATCACGCGGAAGCCGATCCGCTTCTGGTATCTCTTGGCCAGCTCAAACGTCAGCTTCCAGTGCTCGCAAAGATCCAGACGGCCGGGCCGCTGCTGCACGTCCTTCCAATTCACGCGCAGATACAACTTCGTCCCCAGCGGGAGTTTCACCACGTTCTCGATCGACTGAGCCAGCGTCTCTCCGTCTTTCTTCGCTGGCCCCACTTCATCGCAGACATAAGTGATGAGCCCCATCCCATAGTTTGGGACGACATCATGCGATGCCGTCAGTGCCATGACAACATTCCAGCTGGGGTAGTCGTCGGCAGAGAAAGGACCCTGATAGAGCCGGTCCGATATAGGCGGCCCGCCGCCGAAGTCATACTTGTCGAAATTGTGCGGAGGAATTTTCGCCAGCAGGGAATCAGCCGCGAGCCCCGCCCCCAACGCAATGCCGCTGGCCTTCAGGAAGGATCGTCGTCGCATGTTCGTTCCTCGACACACCGAACAGAGCAGAGGAAGTATGCCTCTGTTGCAGGATTCTCTGGTGGAAGGGCGGTCGTCCCTGCCGCGCTAAGTCTTCGACAGCGGGTGTGCCACCCTTCGCGGCCTTCGCGGAGGGTGACGAATATGATCTCCCTAGAATTCGAACCGTGCCCCAAACTGCATTTTTCGGTAGTTGTTGGTGGTGGAAAATACTCCGCCGAAGCTTCCGTCTCCCGATCCCGTATCAGGAAACGCGAACCGTTGCCGGTTCGCCACGTTGAAGACTTCCGCCCGAACCTGCAGTTTCGCGTTTTCGCGAACCGCGAATTCCTTGGAGAGAGAAATATCCACGTTCCGAATCCCGTCGCCTCGCAAAGTCGAGAAGTGCCGGGGTGCATTGCCCGGAATGTTGTCACCCGGATTGGCAAAGCAATTCTGATTCAAGTAAGGCTGGCCGGTCCTCGCCGCTTTCTTGTAGCTGATGCCCGTCGTCAGCTGAGAGCAGATGATCTGGGGCCTTTGATTTCCGTCTGCCAGTAGCCCCGCGCTATCGTAGACCGCGATCGGTTGTCCTGATTGTAAGGTCAGGAAGGAGTAAAGGGACCAGCCGCCAAACACGCCGTCCAAAAAGCTGTTCATGTTCCGTCCAATCCAGCGATTCTTCCCAAACGGCAGGTCGAGGATGAACGCCGTTGTCAGCCGGTGGGTCGCGTCGTTCGAACTGATGCCCCATTCCACCCCTAGATTATCGAGCACCTGAGGGTTGTCCAGGCCCAAATTGCCGGTGCCAATCCATGCATTTCGTCCCGCCGCGGAATTGTCTTCCGACTTGGAAAACGTGTAGTTACCTTCGAAGCTGATGTAGTGGCTGGCGCGTTTCTGGAAGCGAATCTGCAAGGAGTTGTACCAGGAGTTCGCGATTAGCTTCGGCAACCCTTCGAAATTACCGTCATACTGCGGATAGGGGCGCAGCAGGTTGATTAGAGGAATCGTGTCGTCGAGATAGCGAGAGTCCACTACGTCCGACGCGTTGAAGGTCGGGCTCGATGGGCACCACGATCCTGTTAACGCCGCCCCAGTCGTAAAGAAGCATTGAAACGGATTCGGAACCTCGCTGTTCAGGAATCCCGTGACATCTCCGCCGGGCGCTAGCGAGACCGCCAGATTACGCATCGGGGTCGATAGGAAGTTGCGGTCGCGTGTAGTTGGGCCACCCGCTGGGCTGCCAGTTCCCGCCCATGGCAGGTGGGTGCTGCGGTTCGCCGAGTAGTCCACTCCAATCACGATCTGACCGGGCAGCAGATGTTGAAAGCCGATGTTCCACTGATAGATCTCCGCATTGCGTGCCGTGCCCGTATCCAGGTCGCTGGCGTTCGTGAAACCCCACTGTGCCATCGAACCATACTTCGTTCCTTGAGGTCCCGAGAGCCCCGCCGGAAATGGTCCATTGCAATTCGGATTATTCGAGGTAGTGGGATAAATCCCCAGGCAGGCATACTGCGTCTGATAGTTATCCTTCGTGAAATAGATATTTGCGGATTTCTGGAACGCCGGACCCGCGTACTGGAAGTTGGTGGCGACGTTCATTCCGTAAAATACTCCAGCGCCGCCGCGCACCACCGTGTTCGACGCCAGTTGGTACGCAAAGCCAAACCGAGGAGCGAAGTTGTTGCGATCCACACCCGAATTCCGATGCGCCGACGTCGGGAACACGGTGGTCCCGATGACATTCCCGATCTGCGGGAAACCGGGAGCCGGAGAGACAGTAATAGGATTGATACCTGCGCTGGCCGTGAAATCACTGAACTGGAGCCGATTGAAGCGCTCGTTATAGGGAGTGCTCCACTCATAGCGCAGGCCAATGTTGAGAGTCAGTTTCGATGTGACTTTCCAGTCGTCCTGCACAAAGAAGGCGGTTTCTTTCGACTTGTCTGCCACTGACGGAACAATGTTGTACTGCCCATCTTGCGCGAACCCGGTCAACATCGTGGCAAACGGATTGCCTTCTCCGTTGCTTTCTCCCAGTCCCTGTCCAGGTTGTTGAGTGGTCACATCGCGAAAGAAATCGAACGTCCCAGTCGGATAATTCGGCTGCCAGAAGTTATTCAGGAACACTCTCTGCTCGCCGCCGACCTTAATCGAGTGCCGTCCTTTCACCCACTGCAGCATCGAGGAATAACTCGTTAGCGTGTGCGCAAAGTGCGTGTCGACGCAGCATTGTGTGTAGATCGAAAGAAATCCAGAGTCCACGTTGATGCTCGGAATTCGAGTGAGCCCGTTCTCGGCCAGAATCGGAGGCAACCCGACATCATTCAGCGTCGGATACTTGTTCGTCATTCCCGGTGCAACTACGCGATCCACGCTCAACCGGCTCGTCCAGAGCATCGTCGGTGTTACCGCCCAGTTGTATTCCAGACTCCCGTTCTGTGGGGTCGTGGGGTAAATCACGCCGTCTCCAAAATTCCCGCTTCCAATTAGTGTCGGCACACTGTAGGTATCGTGATGCCGGCTGTAGCGCCCGCCGATGCGGTGCTTGGAGTTGAACTGGTGGTCCAACTTTATGTCAAACTGCCAGCCCGGGTCGGAGCTGAGCACAACCGCGCGGTAATTGGGGTCGGGGAACGTTGCGCCTGGAACATTCGCGTGGGGATACAGATTGAGGATTTTCTGCCCGTCCGGATCGATCTTGTTGACGGGAATCATGTTGTTTGAAAACTGCGACCGAGTACAACTCGTATCCCCGGGATTTACCAGCACGCACGTCGAAGGATCAAAGATCCCCCCTGGCGTGCTGTCCAGACTCTGGGAGAAGTCTCCGGTGCGCTCCAGATCGGTCGGTACCACTCCCTCGAGGTTGATCGGATCCGATTCCCGGCTCTTTTCGAAATCGACAAAGAAGAATGTCTTGTTATGCCGAATTGGGCCGCCCAGTGAGAACCCATACTGATCCCGCAGATGGTCCGGCCTCGGGCCGGTGTTGAAGTAATCCCGCGCGTCCGTGGCGGAACGCTGAAAATACCACCACCCGCTTCCGTGGAAGTTGTTGCTTCCCTGCTTCATCACCATGTTGACCACGGTGCCGCCGTTGTTGCCAAACTCCGCCGAAAAGCTATTGTTCTGGACCTTGAACTCCTGCACCGTCTCGACTGAGGGTTGGTAGTACACATTGGAGTTGCCGCCTTCACCTTGTTCCGGAGCGCTGAGCGGACTGCCGTCCAGGCTTACTTCCGCCGTTGCGTTCCTCTGCCCGTTCGAGACAAAGTTTGTGCCCGCAGGATAGTTGTCATTGACCCCTGACCCGGTCGTTTCCGTTACTCCGCCTGCCAGGAATACCAGGCCGAACATGCTCCGGTTGTAAAGCGGAATATCGCGCACATATTCGTTCGTGACGTCGGTTCCGATTGAGGCGCTCTCCGTATCCAGCAAAGGAGCGGCTTGTGTGACCTCCACCGTTGTGCTCACGCCCAGCGGGTGCAATTCGAAGTCGATCGTTGTCTGCTGATCGACCTGCAGCACCACGTTCCTTTGCTCCGCAGCTCGAAATCCTGCGCGGTCTGCCTTAATCGTGTACACCGCCGGGCGAAGGCCGGTCAGAATGTAGAAACCGTGGTCGTCGCTGTGAGCTGTGGTCACGATACCCGTCGCGTCGTTGGTGATGATGATCGTCGCATTCGTCACCATCGCGCCGCTCTGGTCTTTTACGACGCCTCGCACCTGAGCGGTATAGCTCGCTTGGCCGAACGCGCCGCTGGCAACAGCCAGAACAACGGCGCACCATAATAAGGACGCAACCCATCCGCGGCAGACACGCATAAGCAGCCTCCACCTTTCGTATCATTACGAGTCAACACTATTACTTTCGTTTATCCCGGAAGTCAAGACAAATCGCAGCGAAAAACTACCTTCTCGCCGTGCATCCAGAGATGCGTGCAGGGCAATTTCTGAACCCCGTACTTCACGGCGAAGAACAGCTGAACTTCCGGCGAATGCCATAGAATCCGAGAATGACTCGGGCGGAGGATCTGGGTTGCGAAGATTCGCAGTTTCAATCTGTCGGTGGTTCCAGCTGCAGTGGTCACAAAGCGTTCGCAAGGACGTCCATCGAGCCGCTTGGGCAATCACTACACGCGAGCGTATCTGCCGGGGCAACTCCGCTATTTGTTTCTTTTTGGCCGAGTTTACCTTCTAACAAACTGGTTACCGTTATTTACGAGGTCTTGACATTCGGGGCGCTGTCTTGATGAGTAAAATGGCGATTCGGATTCGCTGTGGCGACCTGGTGAATAGTTTTGAAGGCGGAGACGTGAGCTACGTCACAAACATCAATTGCTCACCCAAGCACGATGAAGGCCGTCCAATCTGCTGAGGTCTCAAGTGAGGTGTCTATGTCTGATCCGGGAAGGTTCGTGCGGACTGCGATATTGGGATTTCTGCTCATACTGGCCGGTGGTTGCGGCGGAGGAATGCCAGCAAGCAAGACTCCTGCGGTGCCTGCGTGCACGCCTTCATCGACGCCGGAATTTGCCTACGTGTTGAATGATGGTGACAACACAATTTCCATGTTCACTGTGAACTCCTGCACTGGGGCTCTTACGCCGACGACACCTTCCACGGTCGCCACCGGAGCTAACGCCTTCGGATCGGAAGAAATGGTCGTCGATCGTGCCGGAAAGTTCGCCTATATCGCGAATCTTATGTCGAACGCCAGTGATGAGGCGACCATCTCGATGTTCACCATCGATCCCACCACTGGAGTCTTGACTCCCACGACGCCAGCGACCGTCGGGACCGGGTTTTTCCCCCAGGGAATCGGGATCGATCCTTCCGGCAAATTCGTGTACACCGCGAACAGCGACGACAATACGGTTTCGATGTTCAGCATCAGCGCGAACTCTGGGATTCTGACGCGCACAACGCCTCCAGCCGTCGCGGCGGGCTGGAGTCCACTCTCCATTACCGTTGATCCCTCCGGCAGATTTGCCTATGCGGCGAATCAGGACGATGGCACCGTGTCCATGTACACGCTCGACTCCACCACTGGAACGCTGACTCCGACAGCACCTGCGGCGGTGCTCGCTGGAGAGTCGCCGTTCGGAGTCACCATTGATCCTTCTGGTAAATTCGCCTATGTGCCCAATGCATATAGCTTTGACAACTCGGTTTCGCAGTACACTGTCGATTCCGTTACCGGAGTTTTGACTCCAAATACTCCAGCCACCGTCAGCGCGGGAAGCAGTCCCACCTCGGTGGCGATAGATCCATCCAGCAAGTTTGCCTACGTCGTCAATCGACAAGCGAATTCCGTCTCGATGTTCACCATTGACTCCACCTCCGGCAACCTAACACCGAACACGCCAGCCGCCATCAACACCGGAGGCCAACCTTTTCGCATCGTCATCGATCTTTCCGGGAAATTTGCTTATGTGACCAACCAAAGCGGCAACTCAGTTTCGATATACACCATAAACAAAGATGGCACACTCACTGTCGCTGGGATGGCTCCAACGGGAATTGATCCACTCTCGATGAGCTTCGCTGCGCCCACCAGGTAGCCCGGAGTTGACGATGTTTATTTGGGTGTATCGGCCGTCTGGCAAGGAACGAATTGGCTAAAACTGCGCGACGGTTCGCCTTCAGGCAGACTTCTTGGTAGGCAGGCAGAACTCGATTACTCTTCCGCGTTCGTGCAAAGGAATCCATTTCGCACGCCACCTGAAATTAATCGGTATGTAAAACTCAATTACTCTCGCCACGGCTCTGTCCTTCCAATCATCTGCTTTTTTGTATAAGAACAACATGCTACCTCGGTTTCTCATGAGTGGCCCAACCACTCCCACCCGCACTCGCAGCGGGTGGAATCGCTTAGCCTGAGCTTTCTCAGCAGCGCCTTACACAGTGCGCATGATCGCATCCACATCGTTTTGCTCCATTCCTCGCACACGACGTTTGACTCCGTCGTCGCTATTCCGGATGCAGTCCGGATGTCATTTGATTGTCAAACGAATCCCTTTCACTTTCCCGCATAACTCGGGCGAATCTGCCTTCCTTGCCTCCCGGCGTCCCCACCACGAGTGTTCAGTTTCGCTCACACTTCATTGTGTTAGTCGAAGCCAAACCGTTTCGCCGATTCGTATCAGAAATGCTTTTTAGTGCCGCCTCATGACGCCGATGCGGTGTTTCACGTGCACCGCGGTATGCATACCGGCAGGGATAGAAGAGTCGCGGTAAGTCTGGCATCATGAAGAGGAAGCCTCCTCCCCATGAAAGCCGCCATTCTTGCTGCGCCTGCCCCCATTTCAGAACGTCCTCTTCAGATTGTTAATGTGGCCGATCCGCGGGTGAGATCAGGACATGTGCTGCTGCGCGTGCGCGCCTGTGGCGTTTGCCGCACCGATCTTCACATCGTAGAAGGCGAGTTGCCGCCGAAACAGTTGCGGATCATTCCCGGCCATCAGATCGTAGGCGAGATCGTCGATGGGGCCACGGCAGACATTCCTCTTGGCACACGCGTGGGGGTTTCGTGGGTGGGTGGCACAGATGGCACCTGCCCGTATTGTCTGAGGGGCTCTGAGAACCTTTGCGACTCACCGACGTTCACGGGTTACACGGTCGCAGGTGGTTATGCGCAGTACGCCTTCGCACGTGCGGACTTTGTCTTTCCGCTGCCTGATTCGCTCGACGATCTTCACGCCGCGCCGCTGCTCTGTGCCGGCATCATTGGATTTCGCAGCCTGCGAGTGGCTGGGGTCCAATCAGGCGAGCGAGTGGGTCTGTTCGGCTTTGGCGCTTCGGCGCACCTCGCTATTGCCGTACTGCGCGCGTGGAAGTGTGAGGTGTACGTTTCAACCCGCGGCAAGTCTCACCGCGAACTGGCCGAATCATTGGGAGCTACTTGGGTTGGAAGCGAAACCGAGAAGCCACCTGTGGAAGTGGATCGCGCGATCACTTTTGCGCCGAGTGGTGACGTGGTGATCGCAGCGCTCGCCAGTTTACGCAAGGGTGGCGTGGTGGCAATCAATGCCATCCATCTCGATCGGGTGCCACAGTTCGACTACGATACCTTGTTGTGGGGCGAGCGGCAGATTCGCAGCGTGGCCAACATGACACGCGCGGACGCACGTGACTTCCTTGCGTTGGCCGCAGAGATTGGCTTGCGGCCCAAGGTGACTGTGTTCTCACTTGATCAAGCTAACGAAGCGCTGATGGCTGTAAAACGTGACGCGGTAGACGGAGCCGCCGTGATCGTGCCATAAGTCAGAGGGAATCTGTGTTATCTCTGCCGTGCCAGTATGAAGGTAGCAGTCAGCAGCACGCAGAATGCGGTGGCGTGCTTCAGTTCACTCCAACCTAGACGGCGCACGACTAGCGGAGTCGGCTCCTGAACAAAGTAGAACCATCCGCGAAACAGAAGCGGGGCGAACGCCAACGACGCGATTGGGGGCATCAGGCGCGCCAGGCAGGCCAAGGTGATGATCGCGGTCATGAGCGCCTGCCCAAGGGCGAACCCCCAGCCGTGAGTGAACTTCGCGCGGAATCCCTGGATCTTTGCGGTGTGGATGCGGAGTTGAACATAGTGAATCTGGTCGCCGGCGAACAGAATGTTTGCTAGCCACAGCATCCACGCGGTCGCGTTGAACTCTCCCGTGATGACGTAATAAGCGGCGGGGGCAGAGGCGGTGAGGCCGATCGTTCCCACCATCTCGGAGAGCATGCCAGTTTGCCGACCCAGTTTTTTCAGAACAGCTTGTCCGATGAAAGCGGCCGCCGCGGCCGCACCAAGCGGCCAGAGATCGGCGTTTCTTCCCGCCCACAACAGCGCCGCCAGTGCTACGGTTGCCACCCCTGCGAATAACGCAATAGCGGAGCGGAGCGTATGCGACTCTTCCAGAGTTTGGGCGCGTATGGCCGAAGTGCCCAGAAAGCTTTCGAGAGGAGTTCTCAGCCAGAACAGGGCAAGGGCGGCAGTCAACAACAGAATCAGCGGAAAGATGTGACTGGCCTGATGGAACGCCACTCCGGCTCCAGTGACCAACTCCAGGCGCAAAAAGATTCCGTATTGTTCGCGTGGACATGCTCTCACCCGCCATTTCTTCAGAATCAAGCGATTTCTAGTTGGCGGCATTCCGGCCGCCTGTCCTTGTCAGATCTACTTGGCCAGACCACGAATGTAAGTGACCAGGTCTTTGATCTCCGTATCCTTCAGCTTGCCGTTGTAGGCCGGCATCTTGCCTTTACCCTTGGTGATGACTTCGGTCAGCTGGCCGTCGGTCTGAGCCTTGACTTCGGCCGAAGTAAAGTCGCGGGCGCCCATCTTCGTACCCACCGCCGAGCCTTTGCCATCTGGACCATGGCACATGACGCACTTTGACTTGTAAGTGGCGGCAGCGTCATCAGCGAATGCCGGCGACACGCAGGCCGCGATCAGATCGCAAGCCAGCAAAGCTACTAGGGCTGTTCGAAAGGAGAGGTATTTCATTGTGTCAGCTTCCTCCTGAGGAAGATTTTTTCGTTCGCACGATATCACAGAGCAGGGGTCGCCCGTTGCAGCACTGCCACAACCCTTTGTGAACTCTGGTCCCGTGACCTGAGAACTCACACGCAGGCGTAGGTTCGCATGCCGGGGAAAGCCGACCTATGGCAGAAGTCACTCGGCCCTGTGACATGAATCACACGGTTTTCTCCAATCAATTGTGATGGTTATCACGGGTGAGTGTGCGATTCCGCACTGCCCGCTAGCACAGCACGTCCTAGGATGCGCGGCATGCCCACCGTACCCCAGTTGTCTGACCGAACCTCAAAGTTGCCAAAGGCTAGAGGCGAGCTAGTTTCGAGCACGATTGGTTCAGCAGCCGCACCAGGATTCAGACTGCGGCCATTGCAGGTCACCTGGGAGATGACGCGCGTCTGCGAGTGGAAGAATGCGTCCCGCCGCTCAACGAAGAGTGCGCCTCGCGAAGTCAACCACCTCTCCACGGCCGAAGCTTTTCATTTGATCGAGGAGGTTGCCGCCATGCACGTGCCGCTGCTGGCGTTGACCGGCGGCGATCCGCTGACGCGTCCAGACTTGTTTCCGATCATTGAATTCGCCTCGAGTCGCTCGGTGCGCACATCACTTACTCTGCTTCCCACGCCCAATCTCGAGGCGAGTGTCATCCCCGAATTGAAAGCATGCGGGCTGATGCGGGCGGGATTCTGGCTACACGGCGCGACACCGGCGCTCAACGACAACTATTGGGGAATCTCCGGGCTGCACCGGCGGACGCTCGACATCATCGGAGCTTGTCACGAAGTGCAGTTACCGGTGCAGGTGAACACCATTGTGTCGCGGCGGAACCTCCAGGCCCTCGATTCTATGATTGAGCTTCTGGCCCGGCTGGATGTCGCGCTGTGGAACGTTGTGTTCTTCGTGCCGACAGTTCGTGATGAAACGGCTGTGACCTTGAGCGCCGACGAACATGAAGAGGTATTTGTCAAGCTATACGCGGCTTCGAAGCACGTGCATTTTCAGATCAAGACCACCGAGGGGCAGCACTATCAGCGTTTTCTCCTGCGGCAGCGCGTGAAGGAATCGCATAGGCGGCTCACCGAGGCGGAGGTCATTCCTTGCCTGCCGAAGGGGGTCAACGACGGCAAGGGATTGGTATTCATCAACTATCGAGGCGAGGCCTTCCCCAGTCGGTATCTTCCACTTTCCGGAGGGGATGTCACTCGGCAGTCGCTTGGCGAGGTCTACCGTGATTCTTCCTTATTCGTCTCGCTGCGCGATAGTTCGAGGCTGAAAGGGAAATGTGGCCGGTGCCCGGTCCGCACCGTGTGTGGGGGATCGCGTGCTCGCGCCTATGCGATGACCGGGGATTTGTTTGCGTCCGATCCTTGCTGCGCGTTCCAGGCGTGAGGCACAGTTCTGACCAACACCGCCGAGCAGTTCTTGTCGGGTGTTTCAAATCACATTGAGCTGTGATTTGCAACCGAGGTGGTGCGGAGCCAAATACGCCTCCCGCGTGCGGGCTGGGGATAGGTCGAAAGTCGGTTGGAGCGCGCACTTTGCAGCCTTGAAGGTGATTGAAATCACAATCTGTTGTGCGTTCGGTCACGTGTTCCGTTTCGGGATTCTTTGAAAATTGGGGACATTGAGTGAGGCGGTGGGTCGGCGAGGCATTCTCTTGTGATTTAAATCACGATTCTTCGTGACTCAATACACAGTCTTTTCGGACTTCCTCTGGCATTCTCAGTCGCAATTGAGGTGACCTATGGCTCAAGATGATCGCGACATTCTCGAGATTCTGAAATTCGAGTTGAGTTTTTTGGAGGATGGTGGCTATGGGCGGTCTCCGCAGGCGCCTCGGCGCGCCCCGGCCATCTTCGAAGATTCGCCGATATGTCCAAACTTCTGCGATCCAGCGCGTCCGCATCCGTGCGAGAGTTGCCTGCTCGAACAATTTGTTCCTGAGGGCCAGCAGAAGGAAAGCATCCCTTGCCGTTTCATCCGCCTGACGGCGGAGGGACAGACGGTCGAGGACCTGTACCGCACCGGCAGCCAGGCCGAAATGGAAGAAGCGCTAGCCAAATGGCTGCGCGCCCAGATCCAGAAAATCGAGGGAACGTGTTGTTTCTCCCCAGGAAGGTGCGGCCTAAACCGGCTGCAACTTTTATCAAGGCCTGAAGGTTGTTCCGCTCCAGCCCAATTGAACCAAGGAGACGTGAGATGAATGAAGAGCACGCATATCGAGTAGCCGCATGGTGGACCTCCGGACGCACTGGGCTGGCCAAGTCCGATTCTGCCCCCAACGCGATCCACTTCACAACACCCACGGAATTTGGTGGCCTGGAAGGCCGCTGGACGCCGGAAGAACTTCTGCTCGCCGCTGTAGCCGGTTGCTATACCACAACCGTGCGCGCGATTGCAGGAGGTGCGCAATTCGACTTCACCGATTTGCAGGTGGAAGCCAGCGGTATTGTGCGCAAAGCGGAGTCTGGCTATAGCTTCACGCAGATTGTGCTTCGTCCGAATCTGAAGATTGCTTCTGCGGAAGAGCGTGACCGCGCCCTGGACTTGCTCAAGCGCGCCGAGAAGTTGTGCCTGGTCTCGCGAGCCTTAGGAACCACGCTGAAGTTCGAGCCGCAGTTGGAGATCACGAAGCCGGCATCCATCGCCTGATGGATGCCGCTTATATCTTGCGCAGTGGTGCGTGTGGTCCAGTGCCATGTTCTATTGGCGTGTCGCAGGCCCTGCTACTAGATGCCTCTCAAGAGTCTACTGTGCTGCCTCACCCTGCCGCGTCCTCGCCGTATTTCTTTACCTGATTAAAGATCTCCTTGGGCAACACAGAGTATGCAAGCGCCAGACCATACAGAAACGCATCGGCCGCTTCACGCGAAGTCGTCTGGAAGAGAAGCTTATGGCCGCCGCCTACGCTCAGGCTGCCCTCGGATTCAACCACTCTGATGTTCCACTGTAGGTCGTTCAGGAGACGTATTGCGCCTTCGAGGCTGTGCCCCGGTATTTCCCTAATCATCGCGAATTCTTGCATCAGACTCCCCTTTGAAGCGATCGTGACTGGCTCTGGCTTGGTCGACAGTACATCGTCTGAAAAGCAACGAACGGTGACTTTCCTAGCGTGTCCACACACTCGCTCGTCAGAGCTCCAGAACCGCCGACACCGTCGACGGATCTTCCATGGCCCGCAGCTTGAATCCGACTTTCTTGAAGATTGCCTGCGTGGCCAGGTTGTCGCGCAGGATTTCGCCGGAGAGGCGTTTGAACTGTTCTTCGCGCGCCACTCGCGCCACTCCGGCGAGAAGTTCAGTTCCGAGCCCGCGCCCCTGCCATCGATCGGACACGAGCACGGCTGCCTCGGCTTCGCCACGATTGATCGCACTGAAACGTCCTACCCCTAGTACTTCCTGCTGGCCGGTCTCGGGATTCTTGCGATCGGCGACTAATGCGAACCCGCGATCGTAGCTGCCGAAGCAGATGCGCACCAGGCGCTCATGCTCGACCCGTGTGGTCAGGCTCAGCGAGCAGAAATACCGAAGGTACACGCTGCGCTCGGAGAGCGTGTGATGGAATTGCACCATCAGGGGCTCGTCTTCCGGACGAATAGGGCGAATGGTGACCGGAGTCCCATCTTTCAGTTTCCAGTCCCAAACATATTGCGAGGGATAAGGACGAATCGCCGCACGCGGCAGGCGATCGGCAGTCATGCCGGAGTCGTGAACGACGACACGCGCATCGAGCGCCACCAGATGCTCGGGTGTAGCGAGCATGGGATTGATGTCGATTTCTCTAATCCATGGCTGCTCCATCACTAGCTGGCTGAAGCGGACCAGCAATTGCTCGAGCGCTAATAAGTCCACGGGCTTGCGGCCGCGCACGCCATTCAGGGCGGCGAAGATTCGCGTCTGCTCCATTAACCGCTGGGCGAGGGTGGTGTTGAGTGGAGGCAGAGCGAGGGCGCGATCGCGATACACCTCGACCATCACGCCGCCTGATCCGAACAGAATCACGGGACCGAATTGCGCATCGATGATGCTACCGAGAATCAGTTCGTAGCCGTCGCGGCGAACCATGGGCTGCACTGTCACTCCGAGAAAGTGCTCTGCCCCCGCCTTCTCAGTGACGGAAGCACGAATCGAATGAAATGCACCTCGCAGCTGATCTTCGTTCTGCAAACTCAGGCGGACGCCATCCACGTCAGTCTTGTGCGCGATCGTGTTCGACAGAAGCTTCAAGACGACTGGATAGCCGATCGCCGATACCATCGCGACAGCCTCGTTCTCGCTCGCGGCTGCCCGAGTTTCCACGACCGGAATGCCATAGGAAGCGAGAATCTGCTTGGCTTCAAACTCGTTGAGCAGCGTTCGTCCCGAGACTCTTGCTTGCTGGACAGTTTCGGTGACCTTCTTGCGCGCATCGAGTGCCGGTTCGGGTCCCTCGATCATTGCCGGAGTCTCGTAGAGCCCACGCAGGTTGTAGGTATAGCGCCACATGTACGTAAACGCGCGCGCGGCTGTATCGGGATACGAGAATGTGGGGATGCCGGCCGTATTCAGAATCGCAGTCCCCTCGGCGACGCCTTCGCCGCCCATCCAGCTTGCCAGCAAGGGCTTTCCAGACGTATGCGCGTATTTCACCATTTCAGTAGCGGCGGCGGTCGGATCGGCGAGCCCTTGAGGCGCGATGATGGCCAACAGGCCATCGCTGGCGGGATCTTTGGAAACAATGTCGACTGCCTTCACGAAGCGCTCGGCGTCGGCATCGGCTAACACGTCGACCGGATTATGACGACTCCAGTGGGAGGAAAGAAATCCGTCGAGTCCTTGCAGAGTGTCTTGCGAGAGCATGGTCAACTCCCCGCCGCTGGCCATGAGCGCGTCGGTAGCCAGGACTCCTGGTCCACCCGCATTCGTGACGATGCTAAGCCGCGGGCCGCGAGGACGTGGCTGCTTGCTCAAGGTTTCCGCCATGTAAAAGAGGTCAGCAATGTTTTGCACGCGCAGCACACCGCAACGGCGGAAGGCGGCTTCGAGGACGTCGTCGCTTCCGGTCCACGCACCGGTATGGGAGGCGGCAGCACGGGAAGCGGCCTCGGAACGTCCGGCCTTAATTACGATGATCGGCTTGCTGAGAGCAATCTCGCGCGCTGCGGAAAGAAAGGATCGCGCGTCACCCACCGATTCCATGTATACGAGAATGCTCTTGGTGTGGGGATCGTCGCCGAAATAATAGATGAGATCACCCCAGCCGATATCGAGCATCGATCCGGTCGACACGATCGCGCTGAAGCCCACCTGCTCCTTCTGGCTCCAGTCGAGAATGGCGGTCTGCAAGGCGCCGCTCTGGCTGAGGAACGCGACACTGCCTTTCTTCGGCATGGACTTCGCGAAGGTGGCGTTGAGGCCGATGATGGGATTCATGAATCCCATACAGTTGGGCCCAATCAGCCGCAGCGATCCGCGCAGCAAATGCTGCTTGATTTCATCTTCGAGTCGAGCCCCATCCGGGCCTTGCTCGCGAAATCCAGCGGAGATGACCACCGCCGATTTCACTCCGGCATCGACGCACTCGCCAATGATCTGCGGCACGGTCTGTGCCGGAGTTACAACCAGCGCCAGATCGACTCCGCCGGAAATGTCCGCAATCCGCTTCTGGGTTTTGATTCCCGCGACCTCCGGATGGCTGGGATTGACGGGATAAATCTTGAGCGGAAACTTGGTTTCCAGCAGATTCGAGACGACGCTGCGGCCGATTGTGCCGGGCCTGTCTGTGGCCCCAATCACAGCTACGGTTCGGGGGAGGAACAGGGGTTCGAGCGCTCCCCTCGCAGGTGAAGGTGCGGTGTAGATTTTCCCGACAGCAGACGCCACGCCTGGGCTCGACAGCTGGCTCACAGATCCCTCCGCCGGATGCGTCATTGTTTCATGGGGATAGAGTTTGTGCGCATCCGGCTTCTCTCACACATCTTTGCAGAGTCTTATATCCCATTGTGGTCAAGGACATATCCACGATCACAGAGACTTGTGATGGTGGTCACACCCAAAAGTGCGCAGGTGCACTCTAGTCGAAAAGGAGGTGCAGCGAAATGCGCGCCCCTTACGGTCTTAATATTCTTGATAATTGCTTGACGTGTTCGGTCCGAGAAGAACATCTTTTTTGCAATCTCTCGATTCTTGCCGGACAACGCCTTAAGGAAATCAAATCAACAGCCGTGTATCCCAAAGGGGCGATGCTCTTCATCGAAGGGCAACAACCCCGGGGCGTATTCGTGCTGTGCGCCGGGAAAGCGAAACTGTCGACCTCGTCGCGCGAAGGCAAAACCATCATCACCAAGCTCTCGGATTCGGGCGACGTGCTTGGATTGAACTCGGTGATCTCCGATCGGCCTTATGAAGTCACAGCCGAAATGATGGAACCGGGCCAGGCCAACTTCATTCCCCGCGACTCTCTCTTGCAGTTTCTGAAAGAGCACGGGGAAGTAGCATTGCGTGTCGCCGAACAGCTTAGCCGGAACTATTACACCGCATACGAAGAGATCCGAACGCTGGGATTAGCCACCTCGCCGTCAGAGAAGTTCGCCAAGCTGCTGCTGTCGTGGTCCCCGAAGTCGACAAGTAACGACAATGGGACGCAGGTGAAGCTGACACTCACGCACGAGGAGATCGCCGAGATTATTGGCACAACGCGTGAAACGGTCAGCCGGCTGTTTTCAGAATTCAAGGGAAAACAGCTCTTGCAGCTGAAAGGATCGACGCTGATCATTCGAAACCGTCCGGCGTTGGAGAAGATCGTGCAGTCTTGATTGCCTGGATTCAACGATAACTGCCAATGAGGCGCTAGTGTCTCCGTAAGAAGACCTTCCTAAGCGGTATGGTTTTCCGCCCGCCCATCTCTCCACTCTGCGGCAGACAAGGTCAATTCATTTTCGCCGCGATCCCGCCGATGCGGCCCGCCTTGTTCGAATGCTCTTCTCCTGCACGTTTACCGGATCCAGCGATGTAGGCATGGCCGGCTGTGGATGCAGAGGCACGAGTTTTGGCTCGGTCCCGCCCCACACTAACGTCATTTCCTTGCAGCACTTGTCGCACAACCAGAAGCGCTCGTATAGCGATGGCGAAAAGCTTCCGCCAACTGCTTCAACGTCAGGAGTTGGGGTAAGCTGGAAAATCTTCCCTTGGTGCAGATACAGAAAGCGCTCGGAACATGCGGGATTGGCGCATTTGGAAACCATACGCGCATGCCTCCCTGCGATGTACCGAGAATCATAGCGCAGATCGGACGAGTCTGATGATGATATGGCATACGTTCCTAGCTAGGTGACTCGCGTCACCCGAGCGGCTGGTGCGCGAGTCTGGGTTGGCTAGTTTAGAATCACGAGACAATGTGCCATTTCCGATGCACCGACCTTTCCGGATGAATGAAATTTCCTGTGCCGCGCTGCTGTTCGACCTTGACGGAGTTCTGATCAATTCCACTCCGGCCGTTGCGCGTGTGTGGCGACAATGGGCCGTTGAGCACGGCTTCAATCCAGACGAAGTGGTGGCTCGCGCCCACGGCCGCCCCAGCTTGACCACAGTTCGCGAATATCTTCCGAACGCTGATCAGGAGGCGGAGAACCGTGAGGTCGAGCGTCGCGAGATCGAAGACCTCGATGGCGTGGTCCCGTTGCCTGGTGCGCTCGATTTGCTATCCAGTCTTCCTGAAAACCGGTGGACCATCGTGACCTCCAGCACGCGGCCTTTGGCCGAAGTTCGCATCAAAGCTGCCGGGCTTCCGTTGCCAAGAAAAATGATTACCTCGACCGACATCGAACATGGCAAGCCTCATCCTGAGCCTTATCTGAAGGGTGCCTCTGTTCTCGGAGTTCCGGCGGGGGAGTGCGTTGTGGTGGAGGATGTTCCCGCGGGCGTTCGAGCTGGGAAATCAGCAGGCGCGAGAGTCATTGCTTTCACGACGACGGTCCCGGCGCCGGCCGTGAAGGAGGCCGGCGCCGATTGGATCCTGCACAATTGCGCGGATATTCGGTTGCTGGATCGAGCGAAGGATCTCCGATTCGGACTCAAACTGCTCGATTAAATCGTGGAGCAAAAAGTTCTCTTCTACAGTTTCTGCGGAGACCTGTCGATGGCTCAGCCGGGCAAAGTCATCATTTCATTTATTGGTTCTCCAAACATTCGCCTCCGAGATAATGTTGCCGTCGCTTTAGGGTTAAAATCTTCAAAGCTTTTGGCCAACTAACAGTCTGGGACGAGCATCCACTAACAACTCGTACATAGCGAGGTCGAATATGAGAGTCAAATCGCTTGTTTCTCTCGGCACTCTACTTTCGCTTTTGTGTTTGAGCGCCGCCGCACAAGATACTCAACCTGGTCAGGCTTCTGCCAAGTCTCAAGACCGCATCATCAGGGAAGTCCGTCACGAGTTGCTGATGTTGCCATATTTCGGTGTGTTCGATTCCATTGCTTTCAAAGTGGATGGGGACACGGTCACGCTGATGGGCCAGGTCGTCAGGCCCAGTCTGAAGTCCGATGCCGAGAACGCCATAAAACATATTGAAGGCGTCGAACACGTCAACAACCAGATCGAGGTGCTTCCTCCATCTTCCATGGATGACCAACTCCGCCTCCGCCTCTACCGCGCGATCTACGGATCGCCAGGACTGGAGAAATATGCTCTGGGAGTCCAGAAGCCCATCCGAATTATTGTCAAGAACGGTCGCGTGGCGCTCGAAGGCGTAGTAGACAACCAGGCCGACAAGGATCTGGCAGGCATTCGTGCCAAAGGCGTGTCGGGCAGTTTCTCTGTGGACAACAATCTGCAGGTCGTGCCATCAAAATAACGCAGGTGCGAGAGGACGGGCTCTCGCCCTCTCGCATTCTTCTCACTTCTTCCGTCCGACCCCAGCCTGTGGCTTAGCAAAATCGTTATTTAAGCGGGGCAGAGCTTGCGCTTCCGCGTATAATTCTCTCCGGATTCGACTTCCGCCACAACGGAGCATCGGAGGACACGTCATCATGAATTTTCATGCCGTCAATCGTCGTACGCTTCTGAAAACCGCAGGCACCGCCGCCGCGGTGAGCTTGCTGCCCAGTCGATTCCTCTGGGCGGCCGGCGAGCACAAGATCGATAAGGTCGGAGTGCAACTCTACACCGTCCGCGATTTGATGAAGAACGACTTCGAAGGCACCATCGCCAAGGTTGCTCAGATTGGCTATAAGGAAGTGGAATTTGCAGGGTACTTCGGCCGCACCGCGGCCCAGGTGAAGGCTGTGCTGGTGAAGAACGGTCTGAAAGCTCCTTCCACCCATGTGCAGTACGACGAACTCGACGACAAGTTCCCATCGGTGATTGAGTTTTCGAAAGCCATTGATCTCGAATACATCGTTTGTCCGTGGATTCCTGAAGATCTGCGCAAGAATCCGGACATCTGGAAGCAGGCGGCGGACAAGTTCAACAAGGCCGGAGAGCAAACCAAGAAGGCGGGCATGCAATTCGGCTATCACAACCACTGGTTTGAGTTCCTCCCGACCGATGGCAAGCTGCCGTACGACGAACTGCTTCGGCTCTGCGATGCCAAGCTGGTGAAGATGGAGATGGATCTCTGCTGGGCCACTGTCGCGGGTGCCGATCCGGTGAAGTACTTCGAGAAATATCCCGGACGCTTCCCGCTGGTCCACGTCAAAGACGTGAAGACGATGCCGAAGGTGACTTCGGGCGGCGCGCAGAACTATGGCGACACCGTCGACCTGACCGAAGTGGGCAGCGGCGTGATCGACTGGAAGCGCATTTTCGCGCACGCCGACCAGGCGGGAATCAAGCATTACATTGTTGAGCACGACCATCCCAAGCAGCCGCTCGAAAGCATCAAGGGCAGCTACGAGTACCTGAGCAAGCTGCGCTGGTAGCGAACAGTTAGTGGACGAACGCCGCCGCTCCCGCAGCGGCGACTTTTCTGGGGGCGACTTCACTGAGGACCATGCAGGTCAAGCGCACGCCAAAAACCTATGATGTTTGCATAATCGGCTCCGGAGCTGCGGGCGGCACCGCGGCCAAAGTCCTTACTGAAGGCGGGCTGAGCGTGGTGTTGCTTGAGGCGGGACCTCCCATCGTTCCCGAACGCGACTACAAGGAACACGTGTGGCCGTATGATTTGCCGCATCGCGGCGTTGGCGTCGGCGGGCAAGCGCGCCATGACCTGGACAATGAATTTCTCGCACCGAACGGTGCCTGGGAGATCGACGGGGAGCCTTACCTCTCTGCTCCCGGCTCGACGTTCCGCTGGTTTCGTTCGCGCATCGTTGGGGGACGTACGAATCACTGGGGGCGCATCGCCCTGCGGATGGCGCCCGTGGATTTCAAAGTGCGCTCACATGACGGCATGGGCGACGATTGGCCCATCAGTTATGAAGACGTCGCGCCCTATTACGACAAAGTGGAGTCGTACATTGGCGTGTTCGGGAGTAAGGAAAACATTCCCAGCGCACCCGACGGCGTTTTTCTGCCGCCGCCGAAGCCTCGCTGCACCGAGACCATTATCAAGACGTCGTGCGACAAACTCAGTATCTTGTGCATTCCATCGCGGTTGGCGATCTTGACAAAGCCACACAACGGACGCCCCGCTTGCCACTACTGTGCGCAGTGTGGACGAGGCTGCATCACGGCTTCGAACTTCAGTTCGAGTCAGGTGATGATTCCTCCTGCCGAGAAGACGGGGCGCCTGACCATGATCACTGGCGCCATGGCCCGCGAGCTAATCGTGAGCAAAGACGGGAAAGTAGCGGCGGTTTCGTACATCGACAAGGCGACGAAGGAAGAAAGGCAGCTGCAGGCCCGCGCTTTCATCGTCGCTGCCAGTGCATGCGAATCGGCGCGGCTTTTGCTGAATTCGAAATCCACGCTCTTTCCCGATGGTCTGGCGAACTCCTCCGGTGTCGTCGGCCGCAACTTGATGGACACGGTCGGCAGCGACGCAGGCGGGTATTTCCCGCAGCTTGAGCGCATGCCTGCTCACAATCACGACGGCGTAGGCGGAATGCACATGTACCTGCCGTGGTGGAAGTTCGACCGCAAGAATGATTTTCTGCGTGGCTATCACACTGAGTTCGGGGGCGGCCGCGGCTTGCCGGGCGTCGGAGATTACGACGAACTCTGCGATGAGTTCGAAGGCTATGGACTCACGCTCAAGCGTGAGTGCAAGAAGAAATATGGCACCTACATCGGATTCGCCGGCCGTGGCGAGATGATTCCCAACGAGAACTGCTACTGCGAGATCGATCCGGCGGTCGTGGACCAGTGGGGTATCCCGGTGCTGCGCTTCCACTGGAAATGGAGCGACAACGAAATCAAGATGGCGAAAGATATGCAGGAAACATATCGCTCCATCGTCGAGGCAGCCGGTGGGATCTTCATTCCCTCGACGCAGGAGGACGCAGCTCATCCCCATGGTATTGCGGATGGCGGTGTCATCATCCACGAAGTTGGAACTGCGCGCATGGGAGAACGCTCCGCAACCTCCGCTTTGAATCAATATTGCCAGGCTCATGACGTGAAGAATCTGTTTGTCAGCGATGGCGCGTGTTTTGTTACCAATGCCGACAAGAATCCGACGCTCACGATCATGGCGCTTACGTGGCGCGCTTGCGATTACTTGCTCGACCAGGCGAAGAGGGGGAATCTAGGGGTGTAACCATGGCAATCTCACGGCGCGACATTCTCAAATCGCTCACAATGACGGCGATCGGCGGATCCGTTTTGCGCGTGATTCCGCTCGAGGCCGCCGAATATGCGCACCGCATGGTAAAGGCCGAGAAGGCGGCAGCGGAAACGCACGCATATTCGCCGAAATTTTTTTCCGCGCACGCGTACAAAACGCTGCAGAGTTTGTGCAACACAATTATTCCTCCGGATGATGAGGCGAAAGGCGCGGTCGAGGCCGGAGCTCCGGAATTCATCGATCTTCTTACCAGCGAGAACAAAGACTATCAACTTGCGCTTGGCGGTGGGCTGATGTGGCTCGACAGCACGTGTATCGACCGATATGAAAAGCCTTATCTCGATTGCACCGTCGAGCGACAAAAAGAGATTGTCGACCTGATCGCCTATCGGAAGAACGCGAAGCAGGATCCAAGCCTGGAGCAGGGAATTGAGTTCTTCAGCTTCCTGCGCAAGCTTACCGCCGACGGATTCTTTACCAGCGAAATCGGCATCGATTACCTAGGTTATGTCGGCAACACCTATCTTCAGGAGTTTCCCGGGTGCCCGCCCGTGCCTGAATAGCGCGTATCCAGTGCTTTTCAGGATCGCAGCACAGAGGACATGTACTTGAGTCATGGTGCGGTCGGGAACCTTTCTATGGCACCTTGAGGTGTGGGGAAATCCGACAAAGGTGATTACATCGACTGGGATTCGGGCCGCGAAGGCTACCTTAATTCCCAGAACCGTTTCGTTCCGGTGGTTGAGATTCCCAAGCCTGCCAAGAAGGCCAAAGGCCAGGGGGGCGGTCTCTCGGGTATTCGCGCAGAAGAACGCCTCGGTAGCCTGATTGCCGCCGGTGGCACCGTCTGGGCGGTATACGTCGCGACAGTCGACTACGCGAATCTATGGCGGATGCAAATCATGCCACCTGGGCCAGTCGAAGTCTGCGCTCTGGGAATTCTCATTTGGCTCCACGCCAAGTGGCGGCGGTCTACGAAAGTCGACTAAAAACAGGAAATACTCTCAGCCCCATCCAGGCTCCAAAACCAAGAGCTTCAACCACTAAGGGCACGAAGGTACACGAAGGGAAAACCGAACCAGACTCCCTTCGTGTACCTTGATGTCCTTTGTGGTGATAGCAGTTACCGTACGCCGAACGGATCTTCGAGCGAAGGAGTCTGCGGCGTGAACAACTCCGCGCCGTTTTCGTTGATATGCATGTCGTCTTCGAGACGAACGCCAAACTCACCGCGAATGTAGATGCCGGGCTCATTGCTGGTCGTGATATTCGCCTGCAATTTCGCGGGATTGCCGCGCACAAGATAAGGCCATTCGTGGCCATCCATGCCGAGACCATGTCCAAGGCGGTGGGTGAAATATTTGTAGTCCGGTCCGTAACCCGCATCGATCACAATCTTCCGTGCCGCCGCATCGACTGAGCCGCATTCTGCTCCGGGCTTGGCCGCTGCCAGCGCCACCGATTGGGCTCGATGGACGATGTCAAACACGGACTTCATTTTGTCGGAAGCTTTCCCTAATACAAATGTTCGCGTGATGTCGGATTGATATCCCTCGACGGCGCACCCGCCATCCATCAGGACGATTGTGCCTTCGTGCACCACTTGTGGTGTCACTGAGCCGTGCGGGAATGCGGAGAACTCGCCCACCTGTACATCCGCGCCGCCGTTGAAGCCCAGTTGTGCGTGCGCCTTTTGTAGAAGATCCTCCAACTCGGGCTGCGTCATTCCGTCTTTGACCGCCCGATATGCCGCCTCGTAAGCGGCGAGGGTAACCTGCGAAGCCAGCCGCATCAACGCAATCTCGTGCGAACTTTTGATCATGCGACAACCGGCTGTCGCAGGAGTAGCGCTCGCGATCGTCGCTTGTGATGCCGCCTTCGCGATGCCTTCCGCAAAGACAAACCGAACCGTCTCTTCCAGGCCGATCTTCCCGGTGGCGATGCCGCGATCCTGCAGTCCCTGAGCAAGCCGGTGGTAGGGGCTCTCGTCTTCCTGCCAGACACGTACGTCCGGGTGTTCGCCGTCGGGCGCACTCTTGATCTGTTCCCGCGCGCGTCCTTCTTCGAATGCCGGACACACGTAAAACGCATTTCCCTTCGCGGGCAGGACAAGCGTGAACATGCGTTCGCCGCCCCACCAGCGGATGCCGCTGAAGTACTGCAATGACGTCCCGGTCATCAGCACCATGGCGTCGAGCGAATTTTCCGCCATAAGCTTGCGCGCGCGTTCCTGACGCCGCTGCCGTTCTTCGCGAGTAATGGGAGTCGCTTCGTCTTTTCGCGGCTTGAGGGCCGCAATCGAAGGGGGCAGAGGAACATCTTGTGACTCGGCGTGCAGTTTAGGCGCCGCCAGGGCCGCAACTCCTGCCGATGTCGCGCTCAATTCCAGAAACTTCCGCCGCGAGATCATGAAGCCTCCAAGGGTAGATTGCGAATCCGTCATTATAGGTGGAAATCGGACAGGCGTATTCACCGAACGCTGGGGTATGCTCGTCCCAACGATGGAATCCGGTTTCCAATGCGCTTCGTGCGGAGAGTGGAATGTCACCGCGGTTGATGAATCAGCCGGGAGTCGGCAGTCCTATGTCGAAGACTGCCAGGTTTGCTGCAAGCCGAACGTCCTCCGCATTGAGTATGACAATGCGTCGCAGGAGTTCTTTATTGTCGCTGAACTAGAATGACCCGCACGGGCGAGCCGCAGCCCTCAAAACACTCGTCCTCGAAGGCGGACCGCGCTATAGTCTGCTGTTCGAAGGAACGTGGCGCAATTCATAATAGAGAGGACTCTTCGTTATGGTGACAGGCTACAGTGCAAGCAGATCGGTCAGTCACAACATGGTGACCACGCAGTTCGAAATCGATGGATTTCACGTAACCCGAACGCTCGGCGTGGTTCGCGGCATCGTTGTGCGTTCGCGTTCTATCTTCGGCACCATCGGCGCTGGGCTTCAAACGCTGGTTGGAGGCAACATCACATTACTGACCAATCTCTGCGAGAAGACCCGTCAGGAAGCCTTCGACCTGATGCTGCAGCACGCCGCCGAACTAGGCGCCAATGCGGTTGTGGGCGCGCGCTACGATGCGACCGAGATCATGCAGGGCGTGACTGAGGTGCTGGCATACGGCACCGCGGTCTTCGTCGAGCCCACCAAGTAAACTATTCGCAAGCGTAACCGTTGCACGAGCACTGCAGTATTGTCATGTCCAATCTGCCTGAACTGTCGGCCATTCGTGAAGCGCAGCAACTGCTCGCGAAACATTTTCCTCCGACTCCGCTGGTAAAGGCGCCTAGCCTGAGCGGTGCGGGCTCGGAAGTTTATCTCAAGATCGAAACGGTGCTGCCAACCGGTTCTTTCAAGCCACGCGGAGCAATGTATGCCCTCGCCAAGAATCTGCAACGCCGCCAGATCGACGAGGTGATCGCTTCCAGCACAGGAAATCACGGCGCCGCCACGGCCTTCGCCGCTCGAACACTTGGAGTATCGGCCACCATTTTTCTGCCTGAACAAGCGAATCCCGTTAAGCGCAAGAAGATTGAGGATCTCGGCGCCCGCATCGTTTGTCACGGCAACATCGATCTCGCAGGCGCGGTTCAGATGGCGAGCGATTATTCGCGTCGGCCTGGAGTGTACTTCCTGAACGACGCGACAGACCTCGACTTACCAGCCGGCCCGGCGACGATTGGCTTAGAGATCATCGAGCAATTGCCGGATCTCTCGGCCGTTTTTGTGCCCATGGGTGACACCGCTCTGATCCGGGGAGTCGGCGCTGCAATTAAGCAGCTTTCGCCGCAAACCAAGGTGATCGGAGTGCAAGCAGAGCAGGCACCGGCCTACGTTCTATCGTGGCGGGCCGGTAAACCCCTTCCGACGAATACATGTAACACCTGTGCGGACGGGCTGGCTACGCGAACTCCCGAGGCAGCAAACGTGGCCGCCATCCGCCAGATGGTCGACGAGGTTGCCTTAGTCAGCGAAGCGCAGATGATCGCCGCAATCCGTCATCTTTTTCTACGGGAAAACGTGCTCGCTGAGCCCGCCGGGGCCGCCGCCACGGCTGCGTATCTGGCCCGTCCCATCTCAGGCCGCATCGCACTTCTTGTCACCGGGGCGAATATCACTGACGAAGTGCGCCAGCAGGCGGGAATCGCACAGTGAAGTTATCGCAGCAAATTCGGTAGTCTTCCCTGCCGTTCGGCGAATGTGGTCTGCATTTGCTGGCGAATGAAGAGTGCGTTGGCGATCGGGCCGGGGAATCCGAAGCCCACCTCATACTCGATCACGTCGTGCACCAGTGTTCCGCCCGCACCATCTCGAACTGCGCTCGCAAACTCGTGCCGGTGATGCCAGCTCTTGAATGGACCCTCGTCCTGCACATCGGCGAAGTAGCGGTTCCATTCAAATTCTGTGATACGCGCCGCCCACCGGCGGCGGATCGGCAAAAACGGGAACACACGGAACGACGTGGACAATGCTCTAACCAACGCCGGCGGCCTTCTTCCTGGATACTTCGGCGGGTACTTCGGGTGGAGGAACGCGGTTCAACCCAATCAATTGCGTGTAACTCGACGCCGGCATGATGCGCGGCAGATTTTCCGGATTCGCGAAGAACGCGAATACGCGCTCGAGAGAGGGAAGGGAACCAAATACTCGAACTCCATGCGGTGCTTCATGCCGATGGATCGAGCTTAAATCAGCAGGTAGGTGCCGGTGGCGTGAAGCCCAGTTTCGCGGTGACGCCACAATTTCCACAAAGGGCAGGTCTGATCGCCCCATCCGCAAATTTCCACAAGAAAATCCGCGCCAGTCGCGGGAAGCAAGAAAAATCTCAGCGAAAGAATAGCGAAAGAACCAGGAGCGTAAACGCAACCTCTTGTGGTCGCTCAATTGGTTAACCACAAGGCTTCGTATTTTCTGAATTCAGTCCTGGAGTGGGACGACCACCATCAAGTTCCTGCTTGACAATAAATGACTTAGAGATAAGATGTGGTACAAAGTGGTAGAAAGTGGCAAGCAGTAGAGTCCGTGGGAGTTAGGGAGCTGAAATCGAGGAGCCGGTGGAAATCCGACCCAGCAGCACGACAAACAGCCCGAATCGCCCGACTCTAACCATGTTTTGCGCCGCTTTTACCTCCTTCGTTGCTGTGAGAACGCACAACCAGCGCCATGTTTCGCGGCAATCATCCAACCCGGGTCGACGAGAAAGGCCGTCTCAAGATCCCGGCCGAGTTCAAGCGGGTGATCGACGAGAAATATGGGCAGCAATTTTACATCACAAGTCTCGATGGGAGGGTTGCTCAAGTGTATCCCTTCGAGGAGTGGGAACGGATCGAGCAGAAGCTGGCTGCGCTCTCCAATTTCAATCCCACGAAGAAGAAATTCTTGGATCGGACGAATTACTACGGGCAGCAGGTCGAGATGGATGGGCAGGGCCGCTTGTTGCTGCCCCAGTTGTTGCGGGAATCTGGGCAAATCAAGGGCGAAGTAGCGGTTCTGGGGAATTTGACGTTTCTCGTTGTCAGGAACCTGGAACTGTTCAAACGGGAGATCGAAGAAGAAAAGTTTACGCCTGAGGATGAGAAGACGCTCGACGAACTGGGCATCTAGTGGGCGAGGGATCTACAGACACCCCTCAGGGGGTTGGGCATGGTGGTGGAAGAGCGAGCCATGTTCCGGTTCTTTTAAAAGAAGCGATCGACTTTTTAGCCGTGCGGCGTGGCGGGACCTATATCGACGCCACGGTGGGCCTTGGCGGGCACAGTTACGAAATCGCAAGACGCCTCGGCGCACCGGGACATTTGATTGGGCTCGATAAGGATCCGGCAGCGCTGGAAATTGCGCGCAAGAGGCTCGTTGGTCGTTCCTCGTCGGTCGTTGGCGAACAACCTGACTGGCCAACGGTGACCCTGCTGCATCGTTCCTTCGCCGAAGTGGCTAAGGGCCAACGACCAGCGACCATCGACGGTTTGCTTGCCGACATCGGTGTGAGCAGCTTGCAGCTGGACAACGCCGCGCGCGGATTCAGTTTTCAGGCGGAAGGACCGCTCGATATGCGGATGGACCCGCACTCCGAGCGTACCGCCGAACAAGTGGTAAACCACCTCGACGAGCGACAGCTTGCCGATGTGATTTACGAATTCGGAGAGGAAAGGAGGTCGCGGAGAATCGCCAGAGCCATTTGCCGGTCGCGGCCGATACGATCTACCGCACATCTTGCGGA
>DATMOO010000093.1:0-13122 GCA_035568275.1 Candidatus Sulfotelmatobacter sp. | reverse complement strand
AACATCGCGCGCACACCAAGTCGTGCCAGATCGCCTTTGCGATTGGGAGCGAGCGCGCCGATGCCGCCAATCTGGATGCCGATCGAACTAAAATTCGCAAAACCGCAGAGGGCAAAGGTCGCAATCGTGAACGATCGCGGGTCGAGCATCCCTCTTTGCGGGCCCAGCATGGAAAACGCCACCAATTCGTTCAACACCATGCGCGTGCCCAACAAGTTGCCGATGATCGGGCAATCGTGCCAGGGAATCCCGATCAACCAGGCGATGGGCGCGAACAGGACTCCGAAGATTTTTTCCATGCTGGCGGGAAACCAGCCGATGCCGACATGCGCCAGTTCGTTATGAACTCCTCCCAGGATTGCATCGGTCAACGCGATCAGTGCTAGAAACGAAATCAGCATGGCCGCAATGTTGAGGGACAGGTGGAGGCCGTCAGTGGTACCGCGGGAAATCGCGCCCAGCAGGTTCTCGCTTTTCTCGGCGGCCATTTCTTCTTCGTTCATCACCACGCGCCCGGCCGTCTTCGGCTGCTCGGTTTCCGGCACCAGCATTTTCGCCATCAACAGCGTGCCCGGCGCCGTCATGATGACTGCGCTCAGCAGGTGCTTGGGATCGATGCCAAACGCAATATAGGCGGCCATGATGCCACCGGAAACATGCGCCATCCCGCTGGTCATGACGGTCATCAACTCGGAATTCGTCAGGTCGGGGAGAAAGGGGCGAATGGTCAACGGAGCCTCGGTCTGCCCCATGAAGATGCTGGCTGCGACGTTCAACGATTCCGCGCCGCTTGCGCCCATCACGCGGGTCATAACCTTCGCAACCTGCTTGATAATGAATTGCATCACGCCGAAGTGATACAGCACGGCGAAGAAGGCAGCGATGAAGATGATGGTGGGCAATACCTGGAATGCAAAATAAAAACCCAGGGAAGAGCCTTGCTTGCCGAGTTCGCCGAACACGAACTTCGAGCCTTCAAAGGAGTAACTCAACAGCCGGTTCACGGCATTTCCGGCAGCCTGAAATATGCGGCGGCCGATATCCGCCTTCAGGACGAACAGGGCAAAGGCGATTTGCAGCCCCAGACCCCAGGCGACGGTCTTGAGGCGAATGGCGCGACGATTGGTCGAAAATGCATACGCCAGGCCCAGCATGGTAAGCAGACCGAGAATCCCGGTAAATCGTCCCATTTAGCTTTTCTCCCCGGACTTGGTGATGACGCGATGAACCAGCGGCCGCTTGTGTTTCGGAGGCGCGCTCCCGATTTCGAAGCTCTCTAACAGCATTGCTTTCGCGCGCGCGCCGAGCGCTTCCGAGTTGTAATGCAAAGTGCACAGGGACTCGCCCGACGATACGGAATCGCCAACCTTCTTGTGCAGCACGAAGCCCACCGCCGGATCGACGGAGTCCTCCTTGCGTTCGCGGCCTCCGCCGAGGATCACGCATGCGGTTCCGGCTCGTTCGCACTGGATGGAGGTAACGTACCCAGCCTTCGCACTCACGACATCCATCTTGTGCTTTGCCTGTGGCAGCAGCCTGGGAGTGTCCACGACTCGTGCGTCGCCACCCTGAAGCGCCACCATCTTCCGAAATTTTTCCAGTGCTTCGCCCGAGCGTATGAGTTTCTCTGAGAGCTTTTTCCCTTCTTCCACACTGGATACGCTTCCGCCCAAAAGGAACATCCACGCGGCAAGTTCCAGGCAAAGATCGCGCAAATCCTCTGGACCTTCCCCCTGCAGCACATCCAACACTTCGACCACTTCGAGCGCGTTGCCGACGTAGCGGCCGAGAGGCTGATCCATGTCGGTGATTAGCGCGGCCATCTTTTTGCCCATGCGCTCGCCGGTTTCCACCATCAACTCGGCGAGATAGGCGGCATCCTTCTCGCTTTTCATGAAGGCGCCGGAGCCGGTTTTTACGTCGAGAACCAGCGCGTCGATGCCCTCGGCGAGCTTCTTGCTCATGATGGACGCGCAAATCAGGAAAGGGCTCTCGACGGTGCCGGTGACGTCGCGCAGCGCGTAGAGCTTTCGATCGGCAGGAGCAATTTCGGCAGTCTGGCCGATCATTGCGCAGCCGCAGGTTTCCAAAATTCGACGGAACTCCGCGACTGGCAGATTCACGTTGAAACCGGGGATTGCTTCAAGCTTGTCCAGCGTGCCCCCGGTATGACCAAGACCGCGCCCGCTGATCATCGGAACGGTGAGCCCACCCGCGGCGGCCAAGGGCGCGAGCACCAGCGAAGTTTTGTCGCCGACGCCACCGGTGGAATGCTTGTCGACTTTTCGCGAGGGCAGGTCGGAGAAATCCAGCACTTCGCCCGAATGCAACATGGTGTCGGTGAGCGCGGCCGTCTCGGCGCGGGTCATGCCCTTGAGCAGCGTCGCCATGAGCCAGGCCGAGGCTTGATAGTCGGGGATGGTGCCGGCCGTGTAGCCGCCGACCAGCGCTTCGATTTCCGCGCGCGTGAGTTCGCCGCCATCCCGTTTCTTGCGGATGACATCGATGGCGCGGATGGGAGTGCCTTCCGACGCGCTCATTTCAGCCGGAATCCTTCCGGCAGAAGTTGGGTGATGTGGGCCTGTTGTTCGCCCCTCGCGCCCTGGAAGAAGATCGTCGCGTCCGGGCCGAATTCGTAGATCACCTGCCGACAGGCTCCACAGGGAGAGCAGGGAACTCCATGATCGTTCACGACCGCGACCGCGCTCAGCTCAAGCTTTGGACCCAACTGGGCGACGGCTGAAAAAATGGCAGTCCGCTCAGCGCAGTTCGTCATGCCGTAGGAGGCGTTCTCCACGTTGCACCCGACGAACACCTTGCCGGTAGTCGTCAATACCGCGGAGCCCACGCGGAACTTGGAGTAGGGCGCATAGGCGTTCTTCATTGCGGCCCGGGCGCTGCGCAGCAGTTGCTTCCGCTGTCGTTCAGGAACTTCCCGTTTTCTCATAGAGTCGAAGAATCAAAGAATCCGCAAAGGCTAGAAATCGGCGGCCTGAATTGTAAACCGGGAGGCAGAATTGCAGAACTGTTTCTTGGGGCTAGATCTTCGTAAACAACTAGCAGGGACCACTGGCCGTTCCATGGGAAACCGGAGACTAGTTGCTTCACGCAGATCAAGCAGGCTGGCGTGCCGAAAGAGATTCCTCCGCCGCGTTCGGCTTCGGAATGACAGGTTATAGGGATTTGCGTGGGCGCTGGCGTTGTGACCAGGGTTCCGACGCACGAGAACTATCCGCTATTCTTCGCCAACTGCTCCGCCATTTCCTGTTCGCTTTTGGCTTCGGCGGGATGCCCGGTCAGCGAGTAGATTTGGGCCATCCGGCGATGCGGCTCCGGATCCTGCGGCTTCAACTTCGCGGCTTCTTCCAGGTATCGAAGCGACTCGGAATACTGCTGGGAAAGCTCATCCTTATGTGCCAAATCCATCGTGGTTGCATACAGCATCTCGGCGGTGGGTTGGTCCTCGGGATTCAGCTCGCGCGCGTGGCGCAACGTCTCATACGCCGGCTGCAGGTCGCCCAGCTTCATGAGCACCGCGCCATAGAGGGCGTTCAACTGAAACACATCGGGCCAACGCTTGACGGCGGGCTCCAGGGGCTTGCGCGCGTTCTCAAACTGGTTCAGCTGAAAATACGTCAGCGCGAGGTTGTATTGCATCTGTGGGGCTTGCGGCGATAACTCGGCCGCCCGGCGCAGCGGCTTGAGCGCGGCCTCCAGATCGCCGTGCTGTCCGTAAAGCATGCCCAGAGAGGTGAGCTTCTCGGGATTGTCGGGATCGTACAGCCGGTCACAGATAGCCCGCGCGGCCTCGCGTGGACCCTGCTGAAGTTTTGTCCCGCATTCCGCCTTGATCTGGCTGTCTTCGCCCTCTTTTTGTTTCAGCTCCTGGGCAAAAGCCATCGACTGCTTCGCCTTGTCCTCGTGGCCTTGCTTGCGATAGACAAAGCCGAGTTGGTAGGGTACGCGCGAGTCCCGCGGATTCAGGCGGGCAGCTTCTTTCAACCACCTCTCCGCGTTGGGCAGATCGCTCTGCTTGAGGTAGGCAAAGCCGAGATAATACGCGGTGTCGGGAAAGGGAGGCTTGAGCACGGCCTTATTCAGATTTTTGATGGCGCTGGCATAGTCGAGACTCTCCAGATCCAGCCTTCCCAGATAGTACGTGACGTTCGGGTGCTCGCCCACTGCTCGCCGCACTTCGTCGAACTCCTGACGAGCCTCGTCGTTCTTGTGGGCTTCGAAGAGGGCGACGGCCAGCGGGAAACGGGCCCTAAGCACGAGGCTGGGATCCATCGCGAGCGCGGCGCGAAATTCTGTGATGGCTTCCTCGTAGCGGTCTTGTTTCAGGGCATCGTAGCCTTTGCCTATATGGGTGGAAACTGGTTCCGCAGCGGCTTGTGGGGCGTCATTCGCCTGCTGGGCGTGGCAGATATAGGAACCAAGCAGCAGGAATGAAGTCGCCGCGACCAGCATGGTCCTTGTTGGAGAGAGCATTGACCCCATGACAGCGTATGAAGAGAAACCATTATAGTCGCGGATTTTGGCGCGTGGTGGACAACCAGGAGCACGACGGGCGAGGCCACCCGTCGCTCCATTTGCAATGAGTCCGGCCGATTCTCGCCAATGCCAGTTGAGAGAAATTGAGCTGCCTTGACGAGCAGAAACACAGACTGTTAGATTTCGATTCCTTGCGCGTAGTTTCTGGGGGCATCACTCTGAGTCGGGTAGGGAAGAAGCGACATCCGGCAGATCGTATTTTGGCCGATCAGGGTCGCCGCGACTTCCTTCTCCGCTGTTCTCAAGCCGCGTCGCTGGCCTTGCTTCCTCCGAGTCTCAGCGGGTTCGCATTTCCCCGACTTATCGACGCTCCCTCCGTCCAGCCCGGCGGAAATTTCCACCTGCACCCTCACTATCGAGCCAGGGTGCCGCTGGAAGCCTTGGTGCTCAACACGCAGGCAGGATCGGACCGGTTCATCACCGAAAAGTACGCAGAGCAGATTGAGGCCATCTTCGCCGAATGGAGTGCGGGCCTGAAGCAGTCGCCAAGAGATCTGCGCGCGCTGGAGAAGGTTTTCAGTGATCATTTCTCAGGCGCATCCCTAAAGCCTCTCACGTCCCATTTGCTTCGCGAGAATGCCGGCGTGGAAGTTCGTCGGAATCAGTTCGCTGAGCAGGCAACGCTGGGTCGGGATGCCTTTCTGCACGAGCTGCGGGCGGCTCTCGACGCGTTTACGCAGATCCTGGTCGCCGAGTTCCAGGTGACCGGCATCGATGCGTCTCCTTTGGACAAGCCCATGCGCGTGCAGACTCGAGTGCGCTACGAGTTCGTGGGTGCGGGACAGGGTTTTTACCGGGAACAACGTGTCGGAGAATGGGATCTGGAGTGGGAAGCGGGCAAATCCGCCGCTTCCTCCTTTCGCGTCCGCTCCTGGCGTCCGCTTTATGAGACACAGAGCCGCTCCTCCGCGCCGGTTTTCGTGGATATTGCATCGCAGGCCTTTGGAGGGAACCCATCTTACTCGGCGCAAATTCTGCACGGGTCTGACTACTGGCGCACCATTCTTGATCAAGCCTGCGGCATCGACATCTATGGGCACAACGGGGTCGCAGTGGGAGACATTGATGGCGATGGCTTCGATGACATCTACATCTGCCAGCCTGCTGGTTTGCCGAACCGCCTCTATCGCAATCGCGGCGATGGAACTTTCGAAGACATCACGGACGTCTCCGGGCTCGGGATCCTCGAGAACACTGCCTGCGCGCTGTTTGCGGATTTCGGCAACCGTGGCCACCAGGATCTGGTCGTCGTCCGCACCGACGGCCCTGTGCTTTACGTGAACGAAGGGAAGGGAAAGTTTCGCAAACAGGCGAACGCATTTCATTTCGCGCAACCGCCGCAAGGAACCTTCACCGGAGCGGCGATCGCCGACTACGATCGCGATGGCTATCTCGATATTTATTTCTGTCTGTACATCTACTATCAGGGCGCGGATCAGTACAAATATCCCTTGCCTTACTTCGACGCCGAGAACGGTCCTCCGAACTTCCTGATGCGCAACAATCGCGACGGAACGTTTCGTGACGTGACCGCCGAATCGGGTCTCAACCAGAACAACACCCGGTACAGCTTTTGCTGTGGTTGGAGCGACTACAACCGTGACGGCTGGCCCGACCTCTACGTCGTGAACGACTTCGGGCGGAAGAATCTGTACCGCAACAACGGCGACGGCACGTTTACCGATGTGGCTGCACAGACGGGCATGGAAGACGTGGGCGCCGGCATGAGCGTTTGCTGGTTGGACTACGACAACGATGGCGCTGAGGATCTCTACGTGGCGAACATGTGGACAGCCGCCGGTCAACGCATCACGACGCAACCTGCCTTTCAAGACCGCGCACCCGAGAAGGTACGTTCTTTGTACCGCAAGCACAGCATGGGAAACTCGCTATTCCGCAATCCGAGTGCTGAGAAGAAAACGGAGCGGATCTTTCAGAATGACGGAAGTTCTGCGGGAGTGGAAATGGGCCGCTGGTCGTGGTCGAGCGATGCCTGGGATTTCGATCATGACGGTTTTCCCGACCTGTACGTTGCCAATGGCATGGTGTCAGGACCATCGCGAGCTGACCTGAACAGTTTTTTCTGGCGGCAGGTGGTTGCGAACTCCCCGGGCGAAGCGAAGCCCGCGCAAGACTACGAGCAAGGATGGAACGCTCTCAATGAGTTGATCCGGGCAGATGGAACCTGGAGCGGCTACGAACGAAACGTTTTCTACGCCAACAATCGCGATGGAACCTTTTCCGATGTCTCCGGGACCGTGGGAATGGACTTCGTCGAAGATGGCCGTTCGTTCGCGCTGGCGGACTTTGATCACGATGGACGGCTGGAAGTCATGCTCAAGAATCGCAACGCGCCACAATTGCGTGTGCTGAAGAACGTGATCAAAGACCTGCCGCCGTCGATTTCCTTTCGACTTCGAGGAACTAGGAGCAATCGCGATGCCATCGGTGCTGCCATTACGGTGGAATGCGAATCCAGCCGTCAAACTCGAATGCTGCAGGCGGGTTCCGGCTTTCTGTCGCAGCACACCAAGGAAGTGTTCTTCGGAATGGGCGCTGCCAAAGGTCCGGTGCGCGCTTCCATCCGCTGGCCAAGCGGCCTCGTTCAGGACCTGCAGAACCTGCCAGTGGATCATCGAATCTGGGTGGAAGAGGGCACTGCTACCCCACGCCTGGAGCCATTCACCCACGCTCCGGGTCCTAGCCTGACGCAAGCACCCACACCATCAGGCGAGACGCTCCCCGCGGTGGTCGAATCCTGGCTGCTCGTCCCAATTACAGCGCCTGATTTTTCTTTGCCAGATTTGGCGGGAAAAGCCCGAACACTCCAGGCACTTCAAGGCAAGCCTCTGCTCCTAAGTTTCTGGACCTCGGCGTCGCCCGATTGCCAAAGAGATCTGGAGGCATTCGAACAGCAGCACCGACGCTGGGCCGCACAGGGCCTTCAGTTGCTCACTCTGAATGTGGATGACCCGTTGGATCCCGTAGCTTTGCGCCAATTCGTTCAGCAACGTCGGCTTTCGTTTCCCATCGTGCTTGCCAGCGAAGATATCGCTGGCTTGTACAACATCGTTTACCGTTTTTTGTTTGACCGGCGTCGCGATCTTACCCTCCCAACGTCATTCCTCGTCAACGGGAAGGGCGACATCGTCAAAATCTATCAGGGGCCGGTGAACGTCGAGCATGTTGATCAGGACTTTCGTCAGATTCCCGAAAACCCGGCGGAGCGACTGGCGAAAGCGTTGCCATTTGCTGGTGTGATCGAGAGTTCCGAGTTTCAGCGCAATTATCTCTCGTATGGCTCAGTCTTCTTTCAGAGGGAGTACTTTGATCAGGCGAAAGCGTCGTTTCTCATTGCATTGCGCGACGATCCTTCCAGCGCCGAAGCGCTGTATGGATTAGGAAGTGTCTACCTCAAGGAGCACAAGCAATCGGAAGCGCGCGAAGCATTCGAACGCGCCACCAAATTGCAGGCGAGCTATCCCGATACGCTGCCGAACGCCTGGAACAACCTGGGCTTGATTGCGACCCAGGAGGGTCGCACGGAGGAAGCCGTCGGTTATTTTCAGCAGGCTTTACGCCTAAGCCCCGATCACCTGATTGCGCTCGACAATCTCGGCAACGCTTACCGGCAGTTGAAGCAATGGGAGGAAGCGCGCAAGGTTCTGGAGCACGCTCTGGCAGTTCATCCACAGGATCCGGAAGCCAACTACAGCCTGGGAATGGTGTATGCACAAACCAATGACAACGCCCGTGCCTACGAGTACCTGCAGAACGCACTCCATTTTCGTCCGGGATATCCCGAAGCGCTGAACAATCTGGGCGTGCTTTATCTCCGAACCGGCCGCAGAGATCAGGCGGTTGCCAGTTTCGAAGAGTGCATTCGGGTGGCTCCGGCGTTCGACCAGTCCTATCTCAATCTAGCCCGGGTTCACGCGCTCGAAGGAGCACCGGAGAAAGCGCGGAACGTGCTCCGGGACCTTTTGAAACAGCATCCGGACCACCCGCAGGCGCAGAAGGCGCTCGCGGAGTTGGGGCCTTAGTGCGGTCTCTCTTTACGATCTTCGCGCTCCCTTTGCGGGCTTAGCGGTTAAAGGCTCTTGTTTTTGAGCGCGCTCACGGGAAATACGAAAAGCTTGTAACCGCAAAGTTCGCAAAGAACAGCCGCTAAGGACGCAAAGAAAAACTCTTCCGGTGCTTGAAAATCCCCACCCTAACCTCGCAAAGAACGCGAGGTTAGGATGGGGCACCCTCCGCGTCTCTCGAAGCGCGGCGTGAGTTTAGGGGGTGACCTTTGGACTTGCGTGCGGCGTGGGAGCTGTCAGAAGGTCCACCATCATCTTGTAAAGCTTCTCAACATCAAGATCGACCTGTACCTCAACCGGTTGGAGTTCCAAGGCTGGTTTGTCGCGATCGGTCCATGTGAGCGTGTTTCCGTAGCCAGCGCCCTGACCAAGATCCACGTCCATGTAGCGCATGTCTTTTTTCGTAATCAGGGTGGGATCGAGCCAGGCAGCGGCCGTTAATTCGTCCCAGAGATAGTTGTACTCGCCGAAAAGGCGCCCATATTTTCCGATGTACTGGGCTGCCGGCGTGGTTCCTTGCTTGATCCGGTTGATCAACTCCATTGTCATCTTCGTCTTCACGGAAATGTCGACCGGCGTGCACACGATCTTTTTCCAGGGTGCTCGCAGCACGATATGGGCGGCCTCGGGATCGAACCATATATTGAACTCGTGTCGCGGCGTGTTCGCGAACTCGGGATCATCGGTTTGAGGATTCAGGCTCGCGCCCATGAAGATCAACTCTTTGGCGAGCTTGGGAAATTCCGGATCGATCGAAATGGCCAGCGCAAGATTCGTCATCGGTCCGCCCTCGTAGATCGTGACCTCTCCCGGAAACTTGCGGACTATGCGCACCAGGAAATGGGCGGCATCTTCATCGGATGGTTTGGTGGTCGGCTTGCCTTCGGGGAACTCGCCTAATTCGTCGGGTGGATGATAGACGCGCGGCGTCCAGGCGCCGACCCAGGCTATGGAGCCAAAGCGCTGCTCCCAAAGTTCCGTTTCTCGTTTGCGACGGACCAGGGGGTATTCGGCTCCGGGGACAACGGGTATGTCAGTTCGTCCGATCAGTTCGAGGGTCCGCAGCGTGTGCGCTACTTCCGACTTGAGCCATGCGTCGCCCGTGACGACGGTGATGCCTAGGACTTCGGTCTGGGGCGACTGGATGAGCAATAGAATCGATTGCTGGTCGGTGCCGGCAGGTCCGGCGGCATCCTGATCGATGATGATCTTTCTCTTTTCCTGGCCCAAGGCAAGCATGCTAGTCATTGCCAGGGCGATCAGGGCGATCCAACGGGCTTGACCCAACTTCATTCTTGTCCTCCGGCAAGGTTTGGATGCGAACATCGAATTCAACTTCGTAGCCTCGTGGAAAATACCCACCCTAACCTCGCAAAGAACGCGAGGTTAGGATGGGGCACCCGCTTGTCGAACGCGGCTGAGGAATCTTTCTCGCGGCACACCGTGCTGTCGCAGATTCCTCCGCCGCGTTCGGCTTCGGAATGACAAAAATGAGAGAGCAGCGACGAGGTCCCGACGCCGTGTTGGAATCTACGGGAACTATCCGGATACAGATTGGTTGTGTCCAGGGACAGTGTTTCGTTCATTTTCCCGTCAACCGTCCAATCAACAGCTCAAAAAATCCGGCAGAGTCCACCTCCATCGCGACACTTGTGTTGGGGACGAAATGATCCCGCAGGACGGGAGAGGTTTTCGTGGTGGCGAGGGTGGGCGCCGAGCCGCGAATGGTCATGCTCTGCGCCGCTTTTTTCTCGGCCTCGGCACTGCGGCGCAGATCGCCCGCGGTTGGGCTGTATCCCAGGGTCTCGCCCGCCGTGAGCTCACCCGACGTCTCCACGTCCACGTAATATTCCTTCCACTTCAGCAGCGAAGGATTGAGAAACGCCGCCACTGCGAGCGAATCGTGCATGTTGGGATCGACGAGAAAGCCAGCTTCGCGATAGTGCTGGATGGCGTGGTGCGCAATGTTGGCCGCGGCCTGGCTGACCGGGTTCTGCGCAGATTCCAGGCGGCGTACGTGCGCATCGGTCAGCCCGGTCTTGCGCGTGACGTCAAGACCCACCATGGTGATGGGAATTCCAGATTGAAAGACGATGCGTGCGGCCTCCGGGTCCACGTAGATGTTGAACTCCGCCGCCGGCGTGATATTCCCGCCTGAGAGGGAGCCTCCCATCATGACGATTCTCGGGATCATGCCGTGCAGATCGGGGTCGAGATCGAGGGCCATGGCCACATTAGTGAGCGGGCCGATGGTGATCAGCGTGATTTCTCCGGGATGCTTGCGCACCGTCGTACGGATGAACTCCGGGGCGGGCTCGCTGACGGGCTTAGTCTTCGGCTCCGGGAACTCGGCGCCTCCCAGTCCGTTTTCACCGTGAACGTAAGCGGCGGTGACCAGGCGGCGCGTCAGAGGGGTCTTCGCGCCTGCGGCCACGGGAATGTCGGTGCGGCCCGCGATTTCCACCATGCGCAACGCGTTTGGCAGCGTCAACTCCAGCGGCACGTTGCCCGCGACCGGCGTGATTCCCTCAATCTTTAATTCGGGCGAACGCATGGCGAGCAGCAGCGCGAAGGCATCATCGACTCCCGGATCTGTGTCGATGATGACGCGGGATGGGCTGGAACTTGTGGGGCGCTGCGGTCCCTCGACCGGCATTTGCTCGAGGGAAAGACCGTCTGCTGATAAAGCTCCGGCCACGACGGCTGCTGCCGATGACGCGACGAACTGGCGGCGAGTAAGGGCAAACTTGCGATCCGAATCCATGTTCCAACTCCTGAGTTATTTCGGGTTGCGCGGCGGTTGCGTCATCAGCTTCACGTAGAGGTCGTAGAGTTTCTTCGTGTCGACATCGAATTGCACGGTAGCCTTTCTTTCGTACGGCGGCACCTGCGCCTTCGTGTCCCAGATGAGCGTTTCCCCGTAACTGGGCCCATGGTCCACGTCAATGTCGACGTAGAATTCCTTCTGCATCGTGATGATCGAGGGATCGACCATGGCCGCCGCAGAGAGCTCATCCCACATGAAGCTTTCGACAGAGTATTGGGTGAGGTAACGAGCGACAGGCGTGTCGGCCTTTGCGATCTCCGCCCTCACCGCTGGATTCACCGTAGTCTTTACCGAGACATCGATAGGGGTGATGGTGATGCTTTTCCACGACGCGCGCATGACGATGCGCACCGCTTCGGGATCGAACCACCAATTGAATTCGCGGCGGCCGTCGACGCCGGTGATACCGCCATTGTCGGCGTACATGCCGCTTCCCATCAGTACCAAGGATTTCGCAAGCGTCGCCACCTGCGGGTCGAGGCGCAACGCCAGCGCGATGTTGGTCAGCGGGCCGCCCCCCCAAATCACCACTTCGCCGGGATACTTGTGCACGGTGCGAATGATAAAGTGCGCGGCGGTTTCATCCAGGGCCTTGATATGCGGTTCGCCTTCCACGAGAGGCGGGACGACGTCGGGCTCATGATATCCAGCGCGGAAGGCCGGGGGCGTGCTCGCCGACCGACCGGAAAAGTCGCTCCAACACCCCTTGTAGTGGAGCTTCCCGTAGAGCCCTTCCCAGCGCTCGGTTTCCTCTTTCGAGTTCAGAAGGGGGAACTCCGCGCCCGCGATGACTGGAACGTCAGTGCGGCCAGCGATCTCCAGCAATCGCAAAGTGCGCTGCGTCTCTTCCTTGACCCACTGATCTCCGCTCACGGTCGTGATCCCGAGAACATCGAACTTGTCGGACTGCAGGAAAATCAAGATGGACTGCATGTCGGTGGTCGCCGGTCCACGCGCGTCCTGGTCCACGATGACCTTGATCTTCTGCGCCTGCAGATCGGCTGCCGTCAACAGGAAGGCAGCAGCCATCAGGGCAATGTGCACGGCACGTTTCATGGGGATGATCCCTCGGGTTCTTCGATTGCCTATCGCGATGGGCTGGAAGACAAACGCCGATTGTCCGACAGCGTGGTTGGAAGGCATCGCATTGTAAAGCTTGAGCACAGCGCCTGCCAAGACTGGCATTCGCGGCGTGATTGCGGGTGTCGTGAGCAGCATCTAGAATGTGCACACGTATCTCCGCCCCTTTCGACTGTGCTCATGGATTTCTTGCGCTTACGGGCTCGCCATATTTGCTGTCTCATCGTGTGCACGGCACTTCTAGCGTTTGCTCCATTCATGGCCCGGGGTCAATCGGGCCTGCCGGCGGAATCTGCAATCATCTACGGCGCGGTCCGGGATGCGCACGGGCAGCCGGTTCCAGCAGCTTCGGTGCACATGCAATTGGAGGGCACGAAGCAGGTCGTAACCGTGGAGACTGATTCGACGGGTGCTTACCGCTGTGGCAGTCTGCGTGAGGGCGTGTACAACTTGCGTGCGGAAAAGGCAGGGAGCGGTGATGGCAGTGCCGGTCCCGTTGTACTCAAAGCAAATGAGGCGAGCAAGGTTGACTTTACTCTGACCGTGACGGCGTCCAACGCAGGCCAAAGCTCCGCG
>DATMOO010000092.1:0-2625 GCA_035568275.1 Candidatus Sulfotelmatobacter sp. | reverse complement strand
GGCATGCGCACGTCGAGTATAAGGCAGTCCGCTCTTCGAGGTTGTTCCGAACTCAAGTACGCTTCGGCTGAAGCGAAGGTATTTACTCTAAACCCGACAGAACTTAGCAACCGGCTAAGGCCTTCACGGACAGATGCATCATCATCAACAACCGAAATCAGCACGGGGAGCGCCACATTGGAAAATGACGGCACTGCGGTTAAGATCCATTATACCTTAGTATAGAGGCCCTGAGAGCGCGGAATACAGATTTTTGACTAACGCTTCCTTGCGCTCCAGGCGCGGAGCTTATCATACATTCTTACCAGGTCGACCAAAGAGTTGGCTTGCATTTTTTGCATCACCTGGCCCCGGTGAACTTTGATGGTAATTTCGCTGGTACCAAGTTCCGCGGCGACTTGTTTGTTGAGAAGCCCGGAGACCACCCTTTGCATGACTTCCCGCTCGCGTGGCGTCAGTGATTCATATCGGCGCCATAAATCCTGCATCTGCGCGTTTTGGTAGCGGGCAGACTGATCGCGTTTTATCGCTTGCCGAATCGCATCCAATAGATCGTCCTCAGAGAAGGGCTTGACAAGAAATTCGACTGCCCCCGCCTTCATGGCACGCACAGACGTCGGAACGTCTTTGTGCCCCGTAATAAAAACGATAGGAATTTCCCTGTTCGCCTCTAGGATCCGCTTCTGCAGATCGAGCCCGCTCAGACCTGGCAAGCCCACATCCAACACCAGACAGCTTGGAATATCTTCTTTTCGATGAGCTAAAAACTCCTGAGCCGAAGGGAAAGTCTCGACTTCCCACCCGGCCGCGTGAAGGAGACGTTCCAAACCCTCTCGAACCGAGAGATCATCGTCTACGACAAAGACGATCGCTTTGGATTTCGGCAAGGGCGATTCTGCGGACATTTCAAAGAGTGAAATGAAGGGTTACACCAGGACCGTCGTTCGGAGTAGCCCAGAGCCGTCCGCCGTGAATTTCAACAATCGAACGACTGATCGAAAGCCCCATACCCATGCCGCCGGGTTTAGTGGTGTGGAAAGCATCAAAGACTCGTTCGATATCCCCTGGATCAATGCCGACCCCGCAATCTTGAACAGTCACCCGGACCTGATCGCCTTCGCCACGTTGGGTTCTGGCTACCAGAAGCCGCTCGCGGTCATCCACGGCGTTCATTGCTTGGATGCCGTTGAGGATCAGGTTCATCACCACCTGCTGTATTTGTACGCGGTCGGCCAGTACCGAGGGCAGGTTCGTGGCCAGTTCCACCTGTAACGTCACTTCGTTTCTCCGCGCTTCGCCTTGGGTAAGGAGAACCACTTCCTCAACGGCCTCGTTTATATTCAACGGTTCCCTCGTCGGGCGAGCTTTCTTAAAAAGAGCGCGCATCCGTGAGACGACATCGGCGGCCCGATTCCCATCGCGAATGATGGCGCGGATCGCTTCCCTGGCTTCGACGAGGTTAGGCGAATCCCAACCCAGATAGCGCAGGCTGGCGCTGGCGTTAGTTACGACGCCCACGAGCGGCTGGTTGACTTCGTGGGCAATAGACGCTGCCAACTCTCCCATGGTCGTCACCCGGCTGACATGAGCCAGTTCGGTTTGCGCTTCGCGCAATGAGACCTCCTTTTGATGCAACACTTTTTCCGCCCGCTTTTGTTCGCTTAAATCGAGCACGAAAGCGACCCCCTCGTCCCCGCTTCCTTCGAAGACCGCTGCGCCAACCAGCACGGGCACCCGGCTGCCGTCTTTCCGGACGTACTCCTTCTCGTACGGTTGGACGGTTCCAGTCGCCTTTACCTCTGCCAGGGCCCGTTCGTCGCGGTCGCGCCATTCCGCCGGCGTCAGGTCCGTCCAGCCCACGCGCCCCGAGACGAGATCTTCACGCCTGTATTCCACCATGTGGAGAAACGCTTCATTGGCCTCCACAATCTCACCTTCGAAATTCCAGATGAAGATTCCCATAATGTTGGCGTCGACTAGGCGCCGGATCTTCGCTTCACGTTCTTCAAGATCGCGGTAAAGACGGGTGTTCTCCAGGGAGATCGCGGCCTGCGACGCAAGCAGTTTGAGGACCGCGATCCGTGTGGGAGTGAAAACGTGCGGGGTCAGATTATTTTCGAGGTAGAGCAGACCGATAAGCTTGGCCTGGTTAATCAACGGCAAGCACAGAATTGAACGGGCGTGGTGCTGACGGATGTAGGCATCAGTAGAAAACGGATTCTGGGCTGCGGCATCGTCGAGAATCACACTTTCCTGGGTGCGCACGACGTAGTGGACGATCGACTCTGGCACTGCAACCTCGGCCACCAATGCTTCTCTCAAACGGACGACGATAGTGTCGCCGCTCGTTGTGGCTTCCGCCACTATCCGCTGCTCGATACCTCGCGGAAGAATCAACACGCCGCGCTCAGCACCCGCGTGCTCAATCGCTGTGCGCATGAGTATGTCGATCAGTTTCTCCAAGACGATCTCGCCCGACACTGCTTGCGAAACTTTGATAACGGTAGCGAGATCCAGATGTTCAACTGGTGCCGCGATGGTTCTCGTTGGAGCGGGCGCCGGCTCTTCCTCCCTCAGGTGCGGATATAATTCATCGAGTTGCCGCACCTTACCACTGGCTCCCCA
>DATMOO010000091.1:0-2370 GCA_035568275.1 Candidatus Sulfotelmatobacter sp. | reverse complement strand
TAGGAAGATGAGGACGAGCGCAAGCGGGCCAATCACGGCTAGCTGCCGTTCCGCCTCGACGAGCTCGCTATATTCTCCACCCCAGGACATCGCATAGCCCGAGGGGAGATGCACAGCGGCGTTGACAGCCTTCTGCGCATCCCTGACTGCGCGTTCCAGGTCGCGCCCTTCGACGCTGTACTGGATCCCAATGTAGCGTGAATTATTCTCGCGGTAGATGAACGACGCACCGTTCGCTTCGCGGATGGCGGCGAGTTCCGCCAAAGGGATCTGCTGCCCGGCGGGGGCGGGCACAAGAAGGTTGCCGATCTCACGGGCGCTCGAGCGATATTGCGGTTCCATGCGCACGACTAGGTCAAAGAGCTTTTCGCCTTGAATGACCTGCGTGGCCGCCTGGCCCCCAACGGCAGCCTGGATAACGGTTTCCGCATCGGCGACGTTGACGCCGTAGCGAGCGATCTTCGCTCGATCCACATCGATGAGCAGACTGGGCTGGCCGAGTTCTCGGACGACGGTCAATTCTGTGAAGCCGGGAACGTGTTCCAGCACTCGCTTGATTTCCAAAGCCTTGTCTTCGAGGGTCTTCAAATCCGGGCCGTAAACTTTAACCGCGAGAGCGCTCTTTAAGCCCGTCAGGGCTTCGTCCACGGCGTCTTCGGCCGGTTGTGTAAAGTTGAAGATGACGCCCGGATAGGTAGCCAGCTTCTTTTCGAGGTCTTCAATGAGCTCCCGCTTGGAATGCACGGAACTCTGTTGCCAGGACTTCTCGTTGTAGGGCTTCAGTCCCACGTAGAACTCGCAATTGAAGAAGCCCGTGGGATCGGTGCCGTCATCGGGCCGGCCCAGCTCAGAGCCAACCTGGGTTACCTGCGGATAGGACATGAGGATTCGACGGACCTGCGGTGCGAACCTGCTCGCTTCTTCAAAGGAGATCGTATAGGGCATGGTGGCGCGAACCCAAAGCGCGCCTTCGTCCAGGTGGGGCATGAACTCACCGCCGATAAAAGGAACCAGCAGCAGTGTGCTCCCGAAAATCAAGGCCGCGGCCAGGAGCGTCGTCTTGGGATGGTCCAAGCACCAATCGAGATGGCGGGCATAATTGCGCTTGATCCATTCGTAGGCTTGGTTTGTCCTTTCTCTTACGCCTCGGGTGAACCAATACGAGGCCATCACCGGGACGAACGTGAGCGTAAAAATCAACGCGCCGACGAGCGCATAAGACATCGTATCCGCCATGGGATGAAAAAGGCGGCCGGCCGGCCCGCTGAGAGCATAAATCGGCAAATAACCGGCGATGATCACGGCGACCGAATAGAAGATGGGGCGATCGACATCGCGAGCGGCGGCGATAATTACCTCTTGCAGGTTATAGTTTTGCCCTTGCCGCTCGCTGAGCTCGCGGTAAATGTTTTCCATCATGACGACCGTACCGTCGATGATGATGCCGAAGTCGATGGCTCCGATCGAAAGCAAGTTTGCCGGTATCCCTTCCCCATGAAGAAGGATGAAAGAGAAAAGCAGCCCGAGAGGAATCGTCAGCGCCACGATGACCGCGGCCCGCAGGCTCACTAAAAAAAACACGAGTACGATCAGGACTAGCACCATACCGCGGAGTAGATTGCCTTCCACGGTATCGGTGGTGAGGCGCACCAGATCGCTGCGGTCGTAAAAAGGCTGGACCTTTACGTCCGGGGGGAGGAGGCCATGATTGAGTTCTTCGGTCCGCTGCTCGACACCTTTCAGGACGTTTTGGGTTTGCTCGCCGCGGCGCATCAGAATCACGCCTTCTACCGCGTCGTCATCTTTCTGAAAACCGAACTCGCCCAGGCGCGGAGCGTAGCCAATCGTGACTTCGCCGACATCGCGAACGCGCAGGGGCACACCGTTATTGCTGCCGACCACAACGTTGCCGATATCTTCGGTGGTTTGCACGAGACCGATGCCGCGGACGTAGTAGAACTGTCCGCCTTGCGAATAGAATCCGCCTCCGGCATTGCTGTTGTTGGCGCTCAGCGCGGCGAGCACCTGCGCCACCGAAACGTGATAACTGTAAATGCGCGCCGGATCGAGCAGCACTTGGTACTGCATTGTGGTGCCACCGAAACCCGAGTCGTCGGCTACTCCGGGAACCTGCCGGTAGGCTCGTGCGATGACCCAATCCTCAAAGGTCTTTAGTTCCTGGGGACTGCGGTCCGGACTTTCGAGCACGTAGCGATAGACCAGCCCGCTGGGGCTGAAGAGCGGGGCCAGTGAGGGCATGACACCACTGGGAAGCTGTGCATCACTCAGCCGTTCAAACACCACCTGCCGCGCGAAATAAGGATCCACATTATCTTCAAAAGTAAGCCGGACGTCGGAGAGCCCATAGAG
>DATMOO010000090.1:0-17752 GCA_035568275.1 Candidatus Sulfotelmatobacter sp. | reverse complement strand
GACGCACTGGCGGGGCGGATCCGCGTGCCCTCCAGTCAGAAGGAACCCGGTCATGCTGTGGTCAAACTTGGCATTGAGCCAGTTGTCGGTCGTGTGACAGCCTTCGCACGTGGTCGAGAACTTGGCGGTAACGTGGTTCGGATTGGAAGTGTTCTGAAAGTCCGACTGGTGGCAGGAGAAGCACGCCGTCGACATCGTCTGAAATTTGCTGTTGGCGCCGCCCTTGTGGCAGGCATCGCAGTCCACAGCTGCGTGGGCACCGGTCAGCGGGAAACGATTGTTGTGCTCCTGCACATCTTTAATGGCGACCGTCCATCCGCGGACGGTGTGGCATTGCTCGCAATTCGCGCCCAGTTGGCGCTTGTGAATATCGGCGTGGCAGTCCTGGCAGCGTTGCCCGACGTTGGAGAAAACCATCTTCACGTGACACTGGATGCAAGCGACACCGGTGTGCATACCGCGCAGAGGATAGCGCGTCTGGTTGTGGTCGAACTCCGGAACTGCGCGGATCGGCTTCCAGCCATTCGCGGTGTGACAGTTTTGGCACGGAATGACCAGATTGCCGTGTGGACTACGCGTGCCTTCGGCGGCCTGCGCTCGAGCGCTTCCCGAGAACGCGGAAAGCGCGAGCACCACAACGAAAATTAGTCTAGGCATAACCCCAGCGCTCATGAGCTGCCCCTTGCTTTCGTTCTCTAGCCCAAAATAATTTAGAAAAACGTTGGCCGAAGACAAGTTGAATATTCGGCTTCTGCAATTCGCAGTCCAACTAGAGTAGCGAGTTCGAGAGCTTAGCCAAAAGTTACGCCAGTGACGGCCCGAACGTCCTGTGGGTCAATGTTCTAATCCCGGAAAGTAGACCATTACTGAAGTTTTTGGCGTAAGTCCTGCCCGTCATTCGGCAGGATTTTCCCGCCAATCCGGTGCGTATGAAAAGCCTGTCAGGCTGTACAAAATACCGCATTTTGCCGGTGGCGGCAACAGCGAACTACGCCTTTGAGATATACATCAGCAAGGAATGTGAAGGGCGATCAGAGGTTGTACAACTATATGCACACAGAAGGGCACGACGCGAATGAATTAAAGCCGAACGACCACTCACAGTCCTGATTTCTTGCTGCCAGCGACCGGGACGTTGGCACCATGGCAGGCCGCGCAATCCTTTGGCGTGGGTTTGTAGAAGAGAACGGTTTTGTCGGCGACGATTTTGTTCAATTTGTGACAATCGGCACACTTTACATTTTGGTGTGCGCCACGCAAGGGGAACGCGGTCCGCTTTTCGTGATCGAACAGCGAGGGCTTCCACTTCGCGCTGTTGTGGCAGTCGGCGCACGGGGTCGCGTCGCCTTTGGCGACGAACTGCTTTCCGTGGATGTCCTCGTGGCAGTCCTCGCACTGCATCGGGGCGGTCTTGAAATCCACATTGATCAGCTTGGTTTCGAGGTTTGGCGGTTTGTGGCAGTCGATGCACGCGGTTACCCGATGCGCTCCGAGCAGCGGGAACTTGGTCTTGGAATGATCGAACGAGGAGAGCTCCTTCCAAGACTTGGTGCTATGGCAGGCCTCGCAACCGGCGGGAGTTTTATCAGCGCGGAGCTGATCCATGCGCTCCTTGAACTGGCCTTTATGAGGATCGTTGTGACAACTGGTGCAGTCGAGGCTTTTCCAGTGATAGAGAACCGACGGTTTGGGCTTGAACTCGGCTGATTCCTTGTGGCACTCGGCGCAGGTTACGGCGACGTGGCCGCCAGTCAGCACAAAGCGGGTTTGCTTGTGCTTGGCCAGGCTAAACGTGGAAGGCTTGTATCCTTCAAGATTGTGACATTTGTCGCAGGCGTTGAAATAAGGAGCGCCGGCAAACTGATTGGCGTGTCGATCGGCATGGCAATCGGTGCAGCGCTCAAACTTGATTTTATAAAGGGTGTCCTTACCCTTGGGAGTATGGCACTGCATGCATTCCAACCGCGCGTGGCCGCCTTGCAGCGGGTAGTCGGTCGAAGCGTGTTCTTTCACGGTGAAAAGGGAAGGCTTCCAGCCCTGCACGTTGTGGCAGGCCGAGCATTCACCGCGATCCTTACGCTTGATGAACTGCCCATTATGAGCATCCTTGTGGCAATCCGTGCACTTCTGGAAAGGGATCTGCTTCTTGAAATCGCCGTTGGCGTGGCATTGGGCGCAATCGATGGTGGCGTGCTTGCCCTCGAGAGGGTACTTGGTCTTGGAGTGGTCGAATCGCTGGTTGACGGACTGCAGGCTGATCCTCTTCCATCCGCCGGTATTGTGGCAGGAGTCGCAACCTTGCGGGAAGCTGCCGTGGTGCGGATCCTGGTGGCAATCGGAGCACTTGCCGAATGGAATGCCAACGTATTTCGGCTTGCCATCGGGACCGTTGGTGTGGCACTTGGCGCATTGCACTTCCGCATGCAATCCGGTGAGCGGATAACGGGTTTTGGAGTGGTCGAACTGGCCCACGTTGATGGATTTCCAGTCGACGAAGTTGTGGCAGGACTGGCAGGTCGGGCCCAGACGGCCCTTGTGGAAATCTTCGTGACAGGTCGCGCAGGCGGTGGACACACCGAGATAGGTGCGGTTCAGATCCTTTTCCTTAATGGTCGGACGTTCCTGCGCAGAGATGCGGGAGGGATTGTGGCACTTGTTGCAGGCCAATCCAGCGTGCTTGCCCTCAAGCAGATATCCGGTTTCCTTGTGGTCGAAAGTCTTGGTGTCCCATTTAATAAGAGGGAAGTCTTCGCCGTTGTGCTCAGAGTGGCAACGGGCGCACTCCTGGCTGGAGCCGGCGGGGATGTGATAGGTCGCGTGAAGGCCTTTGTGGGCCGAAATGCGGCTGCCGATTTCGGTGTGGCAATCCACGCATTTAAGGGCTGCCTGGCCGCCAAACTTGTGGCAACTCGTGCAATTGGTGGATCCGTTTAACGACTGGTGAGCTCGCGCCAGCGGGCCGGGAGATATCTGGGCGGAGCTAGCGGCACACCATAGGATTAATGCGACGAGGAAGAGGCTGGTCCGGACCGCGAAGTGCAAAACCAGCGACCTAAACGCACGATGCCTTGCGATGGGCGCTCTACTGCGAAATGGTTTTGCTATATGCTTGCGACGCACCACACCCCTCGAGAGTTCGGCTTGCACGACATCCAGCGATTCTTTGAAGTCTAGCGAGAAAAACAGTGTATATGCCAGTCACTAAAGGTACACTCCGGTTTTCGTCCCAGCGATGGTGCCGTGGCTGGCGGGCGGGGCGTGGGTCACAGGCGAATTGTTTCAAGCATCGAAGGATCAGCATGAACAGCTCGCGGTAGGCAGACTCCGGCAGTTTTGTAAAGAGTTCTGAACCTTCCGCCGAAAGAATTCTGTACGAAATCACTCGACGGCAAAGTAAGCGTCACAGGCGCTATGCCCGATCCAGCCCCTCGGCCCTTACATGTACCAATCCCGCAGTACCGGCTGGGGCATCCGATAGCGACGTTTACCGAGACGGCGCAGTAGGCGACGCGCTGCGGCTTGGTTCTAAAGAAAATCAAAATCCCCACCCCATCGCACAAAACGCGACAAGGGTGTGGCACCCGCGCAAATGGAAGACTTTACTTGCAGGCTCTTGCTTCGGCCTCGGCCAGCCATCCTCGGCGGAGTTTGTCGTAAGGGATGCTGGACAAGTACGGCTTGAGATCTAGAAGGGGCGTGCCGTCCAGCATGTCGATGCCGCGGACGTACAAGTTGCGGCCGTCACGACGCAGGAGTTCGACTACCGTAAGTCCGATCGGGTTCGGGCGACGCGGGGAGCGGGTTGCGAAGACGCCGTGCGGGCGATTGTCGGCGGGCGGTGTTCCCATCAGTTCAAGCCTATCTTCCTCGGTCAACCGATCGAAAAGCCAGAGCACAATCAGATGAGAAAAACCCTCGATGTCGGCGAGGCCTGGCTCAAACTGCGGCAGGATCTCAAGAATGCCCTCGGCATCGTGCTTTGCCCCTAAACCTTTTGGAACTTCTTGGGCACTCTTATAAGGGCTGTGTACGTGTCCGATCGGTTGGAAGGAAAACATCATTTGCTCCTCCACAGAAAATTATTGCAGAACCCTTCGGTTCTTACCTCTGTTTCTCAGTCGGGCTCTGCAGTGCCAGTCCATCGCTTGTGGAAATCGCTGGGCGATCAAATCTGTGTTGCACGGGCTGACTAGAGTTGGTCTGATAAATCAGTTGATCTGATAAATCGGGTTGCTCGGCCTAAGGCTCTTCCCTCAGGGGCTGAAGCCCACGCCCTTTCAAAACTATTGGTGAGACACGTTCTAGAAAACTTTACGCGGGCTTGACGAAACTCTAGATTGCGCCGTGCAACGTCGCTGAAGAACGCCTGCATCCCAGCACCTTAATCGGAACCGCCAGGCAAGTGTGCCACTTCATTCTTCGGCGTGCTGCGGTATACGTGTTGTCCCATATTGCGCGGAACTGGCTGACGCTTACCAGTAGAGCTCGAGGAAGTGGTGTGCTCCGAAAGGTGATTCCGGTGTATGCAACACACAATGAGAGGAGCATTTCAGTTATGAAACGTGGAGTCGTTATAGCAATGGGGATTGCTCTTGGCCTATCGGTGGCGGCATCTGCGCAAGAAAACCGGTCCGAGATCAGTTTGCAGGGCGGTGGATTGTTCACTAGAAGCACGACAGGGAATGGGACTTCATACAGCACGACAGAGAGCGGCGGAGTTTGGGGGACGTATCGCTACCATTTGAATCGGTGGATCTCGGTGGAAGGCGCCTACGGCTATAGCGTCAATATGCAGAAATATTCGCTCTCCTCCAGTGCATTCCGCATTCAATCCGGAATCCATGACTTCACCGGGAGCCTGGTCTTGAATCTTCCCTCGCACCGGCACTCGCGTATCAATCCGTACTTGCTAGCTGGAGGGGGAGCGCTGCGCTTCGCCCCTACAAACGATCAGTTCAACACCCTCTCGGGCGCTCAGGGGCAGACGAGAGGAGCGTTTGTATATGGAGCGGGAATGAATTACGCGATTTACAAGGGTCTCTCGCTCCGGGCGGAGTATCGAGGGCTCGTCTACAGTACTCCCGACTTCGGATTCGGAGCGCTAGCTACGAATGCGGTCACTCACACCGCCGTGCCTACTGTGGGTCTGAGTTTTCGATTTTGAAAAACATGCTGGCGCCGTGGGATGACTGAGCCGCCTGTTGGTTATTCGGATTCCTTGGGTAACGGTTTTTCAATTGGCTTGCGAGGCATCATCTGGTCGCGCATGGCTGTTTCGTAAACGAAGCTGGCGACGATCACTGCCATCTGTTTCAGGTCGTCGGGTTGCAGACGGTCGTAGACATCCATGTTGGAATGGTGTGTGCGTGTCTCGTACTCGATGGGGTCCTGGATGAATTGGAATCCGGGAATGCCGACGGCGTCGAAAGAAAGATGATCGGTGCCGCCGGTGTTGCGCATGGTGAGAGTGGTCATCCCGAGATCTTTAAAGGGTTTCATCCACGATTCGAAGATGGGCGCTACGGCCTCGTTTTCCTGCAAGTAGACGCCGCGGATTTTTCCGGTGCCGTTGTCGACATTGAAATAGGCTGAAACCTTTGCTTGGTCAGGCTTCACTGTGACTGGGCCGGCTTCGCGCCGCAGCAGCGTGGGCATACCCTTCATATTGGGGTCTTCCATCGGAGGACGCGAACCGAAATGTTGCTCGACATATCCCTGCGAGCCGAGCAGGCCTTCTTCTTCGCCGCTCCATAAGCCGATCCGGATCGTGCGCCGCGGTTTAACGTCGAGCACCTTCAGGATGCGAACGGCTTCCATCATGACGACACTGCCGGCGCCGTTGTCAGTAGCGCCGGTGCCGGCGTGCCACGAGTCTAGATGGGCACCGAGCATGACGACTTCGTCTTTCCTGTCGGTGCCGGGGATTTCGGCGATGGTGTCGTACTGCATGGGATCGTCATCGTAGAAAGAATTGGTGACATTCAGTTCGACGCTCACGTCTTTCTTTTGATCGAGCAGGCGGGCGATGCGGTTCCACTGCTCGGAAGCCATGGTCAGTTGGGGAATAGTTGTGGTCTCGCCAGGCTTGTAGGATCCTCCAGATTGCACGAAGACGGTGCCTCCACCGGAGGTGCCGCGGCTGTGGTCGATCACGGCTAGAACTTTTTCATCGGCGAAGAACTGGTTGAGATCTCTGATGAACTGTCGACGGCGCAGCATCTCAGCGAGACGAAATGGAGGACGTTCGCCGGGAATCTGGTATTCGCCAATCTTGGCAAGATCGTCGTCGGCAAGACGCTTGTAGGGTGATTCCACGATCGGCTTGACTTCGGCATCGGGGCCGAAGATCAGGATCATGCCGGCGAGTTTGCCGCGATATTTGTCGAAATCTTTTTTATCTTCGATGTTGGCGCGAATGCATTTGCCGGTGACCACACCGCTGGTGCCAGGAGTCCATGCTTTGGCGTAAACAATCAATGGTGTGATATCGGGTGAGGTCATGCGAGCGTTGACGTACTGATTGGCCCATCCCCGGCCGAAGGGGCCCCAGGCTTCCAGGTGAGCGTTGCTGAGGCCCAACTCCGTGAGTTTGTCGCGCGTCCAATCATTGGCGCGCTTCATGTTGGGAGAACCGGTAAGGCGTTCGCCGATCGAATCCATCAGGCCAGAAGCCAACTCCGTCACCTTCGAGTTATGAAAGCCCTCATAACGGATGCGGGTGATCGTTTCGAGGTCGACCTTTTCCTGAGGTGCCTGCGACCAACTGATCGGTATGGCCGACAGGATCAAAACGAGGGAGCAGGCGAGTCGCGCGGGGCTCTGCATGATTGGTCCTTTCGTGGAAATTAGAAGGGATTATACAATTTGCTTCGGCTCGAGAGGCTCACTGGCCGGGCTTGCCGTCTGGTTCGTTGCGCTTTTCCTCACTGTCGACCGAGAACAGCATGAAGTGATCGAAGCGATGGTGACGGTAGTATCGGTGTTTGCGGAAGTCAAAATAAAGCTCTACATCTTTTGGCAGCCAGAGTGCGATGTTCTTCTTCGGAAAGGGAACTGGCCTATACTCGACCACCTGATGCTCGCTGAGCAGGCGAATTTCCGCTGCCAGCGCTTCGCACAAGAGGGATTTTGTCTGTGCCCGGCTGGCGACGCCAGTGACGTCGTCGACACTGCCGGGAAGAGATTTCTCGGTACTGTGGAGATCGTTCTGCTCGAGTTCATCGAGGGTCTCAACAGCCGCCGATGATCGAACCATGAGGGTTATGAACCGGAACAGCGCGAATCCGAACTGGGACTTCGTATCCGGACTTGTGGTGCAAAAATCCTGACGCTTCTACGGGATGGGTAGTTTTCATGGCGCGAGCCCGAGAGATTCTTCGCTGCCGAACTCGCAGCCGGGCTGCTGACAGTGCAGGACGGCCTTCCCGACGCAGGAGCGGCCAATGACTTCATGGCGGAGATGGCCGGTGATGCGCTCCGCGCCGTCGCTCCAAAAGACAATTTTCTTCGGCATGTCGGACCACACACACGCCGGCTAAAAAGGCTTTCCAGGAGGTCGCGACAAACGTCGAACTCGTCAAAGGCGGACCTGCAGTTGGGTTTCGGCTGCTGTGGTTCATCGGCAGGAATTCACAGACATTTCAGCCGCAGGAAGATGGAAAAAAGCAGTTAAGTCACGCGTTACCAGAGGGATACATCTCGGACTTGTGTCTTGGACGCGTATGGCACCGAAGTGCTATAGGCAGAAGGCGGACCGCGTTTTATTTTGCTTGGTGAGCAGTTCTGGGGGAGGGCTGCCCGGGCGTCCCGGAACTCGAAAGAGTTCCGGGACGCTCCTCATTTGTAAGCGGTTTTCTCTTGTCTCATGTTTTTTAGCGACCAAGGCCGGCCAGGTTTTGCTCGACCCGAACCAATCAAGAATGATCCTCTCTTCAGGCCGTGACGAAGACTCTCGGTCGCGGCTAAACTATTCTCTCCATGTCCAAATTCGCCGAACCGATGTCGCGGCTGATCGATGAGCTGAAAAAACTCCCGGGAGTGGGTGCGAAAAGCGCACAGCGACTGGCATTCCATATTCTTCGCTCAAGCGATGAAGATGCCGAAGCGCTCGCGGCCGCCGTCCGTGATGTGAAGGCCAATCTGCGGCTCTGTTCGGTGTGCAACAACATTACGGATGTCGATCCCTGTGCCTATTGCACGAGCCCGACGCGGAACCAGCGGCTGGTCTGCGTGGTCGAGGAGCCTACTAACATCGCGGCGATCGAGAAGACCAAGCATTTCAACGGAGTCTTCCACGTGCTGCATGGTGCCATTTCACCTTTGCACGGAGTCGGCCCGGAGCAGTTGCGCATCTCGAACCTTATTTCCCGCGTAGATGCCGGCAACGCAGATGAAGTGATTCTGGCGACGAATCCCACGGTGGAAGGCGAGGCAACAGCCGTTTATCTCGCGCAGCAGTTGAGGCGCTCAGGCGTGAGGGTTACGCGAATCGCTATGGGCATTCCAGTCGGAAGTGACATCGAGTACACCGACGAAATCACCATGCTGAAGGCCATGGAAGGCCGCCGCGACGTGTAATTCTCCAGACGCGAGCTTTGAAAGCACACCGCGTCAATGTTCTGATGATCAGTTCATGGCGAGGGCGGAGAGAAACTCGCGGGCATGTGCGAGTTCAGGTCTGGTCGAGTATCCACTAGCGCACGTAGCTACTAACTGGCGATAATAGCCGGCTGCCTTCTCTGCGTGGTTTGCCATCTCGGCGGCGTGACCCGCGCCATAAACTGAGTTGAAGCGGTTGGGACTGACTTTCAATTCGGCTTCATATTCTTCGAGTGCGGCTTCTGCACGATTCATGTCGAGCAAAATCTCCCCTATCATTTCATGAGCCGGAGTGTCTCCGTCGGTGGCGAACAGGCCATGATCTTTGGCGGCAATCGGGCGTAGCAATTCCAGCGCTTCATCATTCTTGTTCTCTGCATGGTCGATCCAGGCTTGCACCACACGGCTATCTTCATCCACGGCATTCGCGGCTCCCATTTGTTTCTTCTTTAGAAGATGCTCGTGCAGAGTCTGAATGGAGGCGAGATTCAGCTTTGCCGTCTGCAGATCACCCAGACGCGCGGCGCCGATGGCTCGCGCCTTGTAGGTAAGAGAACTGTCTCCGTCCTCATTGTCGGTGAGCGATGGCAATGCCACTGCGTCTTTCCAGAGATGCAACTCCATAACGTAGCTGGCGGAATATTCGACCTGCGCTGAGATATTGGGATCGAAATCCGTGCCATACATGTTGTTCATCTTGGGCAGAGTCTTTACTTCATCGATCACGCGCCTGGCTTCTTTCTCCCGCCCTGACTGCAGGTAGGCAAACACCAGGAATTCCATGGCGTGATACTGATGACCTTCATCGCCCATGTGGGTTGCGGCGGCGTTGCGGCTGGCGGCAATCGAGGCGAGATTGGAATCGATATCCTCCTGCCACATGCCCAACCGGGCAAAAATATGGGACGGCATGTGCAACGCGTGAGGCGCCGCGGGAGCAATTTGCGCATAGCGCCGCGCAGCAGGAAGTCCCAACTCAGCCATCCCGGAAACGTCGTATGTATGAATCAGGTAGTGCGCAACTCCCGGATGTTGGGGCTCAATCACAAACAGTTTTTCGAGGATGGGAGCGGCCAGCTTTCGACTCGCATGTGTGGAATCATCGTCTCGGTCGGATTCTTCCAGAGCCAGGGCATAAAAAGCCGCCGCCTCGTGATCGTCGGGATAACGGCGGTAAACCTTTTCCATGGCTTTCAGATACCTGTTGCCCCGCTTGTTGTCCTTTTTCTCCGGATGAGCGTAGACCGCAGCTTCGGCGGCGATATAGTCCCGTTCGCGGGCGGTTGCTGCGTGCAGCGATTTTGCGATTTTGATCTCGTCCCATCCCCGTTTGCGTTGCTTTTCATCTGGCCCAGCCCACCGGCTGAAGGTCGTGGCAATTCCCCAATGAGCCATCGCACAATGCGGATCGTCTTGTGCGACTTGGCGGAATGCAGTCTCCGCCGTGTCGAAGGCGAACGAATGCAATAGCGCGACTCCCCGTTCGAACTGTTTCTGAACCCGTGGGCCGCAGGAAATCGGGAAGTGGACAGCCCCCAGTTGTTGCTCGGTCAATACGTCGTGCTGGTGCTGGGCATTGACGGCTGGAGACATTGAGACATATGACAAGAGAGCAAGGAAGGGCGGGATGAAGCGCACTAGATGTTCTCCCAGGAGGTCTCTGAAGAATTTCTGATGGTCAGGAGCCTAACACGGAACTTCAGGCTCAAGAAACCCATTCATTTCGTCGTCCGTAGCGGTCAGTCCTTCTGGCAGCGTTCCGCGGTTGTATGCGGCCATGCGATTCTTCCATTTGAGGAAGTCGGTAATGCTTTGCGGATCGATCCGGACCTCGACGCGCCGTAGACTGGCCAGCAGCAGGTTCATTTCGTAGCGAAAGCCCAGTGCGGTGCGCAGATTCTTCGCTGAGGGCTGCAGCATTTCAATGTGCCCGCGCCGAGATTCCAGAAGTCCCCAGCCGGTCGGTAATTCCTCAAGCTTGATCAGTGCGGGCGGCGTGAGGTAGAACCGTTCGCTGCCGACGCCGCGCTCCGGCTTTTGACGGAAGGGCTTCTCACGGTCACCCAGGTAATCAGCGCGTGTGACTTTGCATTCCACTAGCACCGAGTGAGACGACTGCTTCCATCCAATGGCGTCAGGCATCTCTCCGCTGACGCAAGCCTGCTCCGACAGCACAACGCCGCAACGATACGAGCGCAGCCATCGGACCGCGCGATCTACCAATTGAGCATGAGTCATAACTGTCTGAAATTTGTAACTCGGGAACGTGCGTTGTGAAAGTACCTGAAGGGCTTCTATCGAGTTGCCTGGGCTTTCATGGGTCGAATGACTACAGGCCGTCGAATCACAGTCTCCAGTAAGTATCTCTCTGCCGCGGCTGTCTGCGCTGTCGTTGTTCCCTGGGAGTAGCCCTCGGCGGCAATGACCAAGGCCTGGTTCTTGCCTAGAAGCACGAGTCTTCGTACGGAGCCGTTCGCACGCGGCGACGGCGGCGGAGCATTTTCGATTTTCAACCTGCGAATGTGCCCGTCATGAGCGGAGTCCAGCGCATTGGCGAGGCGCAGAATGGCGGAGAGGAGAATCACACTCTTCTGCTCGTCCGGTAGGAGGTCGCGGATGGACTTATGGCGTCGCGCCGGGAGCGGACCTACATGAAATCTCGCCACCAGACTTGCGCGTCGCATGTCATCCTCATTCCATCCTAGCGGCGTGCCGTGCTTCTGAATCAGTTCTTGCGATTGTTTGTGGTGTCCTCTCTGGCCTTCGGACTTGCCGACGTCATGCAGCAGAGCGGCAGCGTAGAGGCTGGAGCGTAGTTCGTCTGAGTTGCCATTTTCGAGCGGAGTCATTCGCAACGTGTGCCCGGCCAACAGCCCGTCATATAGCTGCAGTGAAAGTTGAGCTACCCGCTCGGAATGTGCGAAGTCAGGGTCCAACACTTTGGCCCAGAGCTTTATGCGGCGGGTCGCAATCTGCTGAATCTGCTTGCCCCGGGGCAGCCCAGCGCGCCACACATTCCAGAGAGAACCCGGTCCCACGGTTTTCTGGCGATATTCGTCGATGCGCTTGGTCCGTTCGTGGGTAATGCGCTCGTGCCAGGCCCTACGGGTGGCGTCATCCGTAAAAACGTGATGCGAGATTGCCGTAGCCCACAGCACGTCGAGGTCATGCACATCGCCCAGCAGATCCTGCAGATGTTTCAAATCGTTGGCCCAAGCCTGGTGCTCCACCGGAAGGAAGTTTTCGACGATATACCGGAACCGCTTGATGCCGATGCGCAGCGTGTGGAAGGTGACTTGTGACCGGTTTCGCAGGGCAACCGTATGCAGTTCGCGTGCGTTTGTCCAGCGCTCCAGGGCGAGATGCTTAAAGAGGGCACTGCCGGTACGGATGCGCGCGGCACGCTGGGGTAACGAGTGGCTCCATTGGCGCCACTGTTTGCGGTCGAACTCTGCAAGCGCAGTGCGAGCTTCGCGCTTCTGCTCTGCCTCGTGCGCCTGCAGAATCTTGAGCAGTGCAGCAGCGGGATGCTGGCCTGCATCGGGACCATCGGCGGCCGATTCCATGCCTGAGACCATCTCACTACTCGCTGTACCTTCGCGAGGAGTGGATGCTGAGATCCCCGCGAAGTCGAGTTTCTCGATCCATTCCATCATGATTTGGACGTCGCGGAGCGCGCCTAGGCGCTGGAACAGTTGCTTGCCGGCTTTCTTCATCGCCTTCCAGTTGCGATCGGGGTCCATGGCCATCATCCCATCTGCCATGGAGCGGCAGCGGCGCAAGGCTACGCGGAGGTCGTGCACAGGGTCGGCGCTAAAGTCGGCGGAGACTTTGTTGCACTCGTCCAGAACGCGCAGCATCCAGTAGCGGAGACCAGTGGTTTTACGCGATGAGTTCAAGAAGGTTTTCGTCACTCGAGAATATTCTACTCAAGATCACGGGTGACAGTTGCGCGTTGGCCCGGCACGGTCGCGACGGCCCTCCCCCCCGCACGAGAATCCCACTTTCCCTTAATGCTCCAATTCGTTCTGCTAACCGAGAAACTGTCGCGCCTTCTGAAGAGTCGACTTACTGTCGGTAAGACGTTTCGCCACTCCGTTCTCGTCGCAAGCACCATCGGAGATGCTCCTGTTTGAGTGTTGTCCGAATACGAGCGAGTGCAACCCCTTCTAAGGACCGCACCCGACACCTGTTGTATTCCAAAAGGAATCACACTATACTCCCTGTAGGAAACCAAAAGGTGTCGAAATGAAGACAAGAACGGACATTCAACAAGGCACATTGGCATTGATGGTTCTGAAAACGCTCGAAGTGCTGGGGCCGCTGCACGGCTACGGCATCGCACGGCGAATCGAGCAGATCAGTGAGGACCAGCTGGCTTTGAACCAGGGAACTCTGTACCCCTCGCTGCTCCGGCTGGAGCAGGAAGGCACAATTACGTCGGAGTGGGGACCGTCAGAAAACAATCGTCGCGCCCGCTTTTATCGCCTCACGCGCGCCGGGCGAAAGCAGTTGCAGGCTGAACTCCGCGACTGGCAGCAGACGACGGATATCATTGCACGGTTCCTTGCGATCGACGCGGAGACACGGTCATGAAGCTGCTGAAACGCTTACTCGCCCGCCTTCGCAACCTGGCTTCGCGCCAGAGCGACGACCAGCGGTTTCTGGAGGAGATGGAAGAGCATCTTTCCCGCCAGACGGAAGAGAACCTCCGGTCTGGGATGACGCCAGCCCAAGCGCGTCGCGAGGCTGTATTGAAATTCGGCGCGGTAGAAGCGATTCGCGAACAATACCATGCCGAAAAGAGCCTCCCCTTCGTCGAAAGCGTCGTCCAGGACGTGCGCTATTCCTTGCGCATTCTGCGCAAGAGTTGGGGATTCACATCGATTGCGGCAATCTCGCTGGCGCTGGCCATCGGCGCCAACACAACCATTTTTTCGGTCATGAAACGCCTGCTGCTCGACCGGCTCGACGTGCCCCATGCCGAGCAACTCCGCCTGCTCCATTGGCATGGAGACAAGAACACGGCGGTCACCAACATGTGGGGAATTCCCGACAATGTGAAGGAAGGAATCGGCGCGGCGTCGTTTTCTTATCCCGCATTTGAACAACTTCGACGCGATAACCGCGTGCTCGAAGACCTTTTCGCGTTCAAGGACGTGGGCAGGATGAATGCGACCATTGATGGCAATGCTCAGATCCTGCAGGGCGAGTTGGTGAGTGGAAACTTTTTCGATCAGCTTCAGGTGCGGCCGCAGCTCGGTCGTCCCATTCTCGCCGATGACGACAGAATCGGCGCGCCGGCCGTCGCGCTGATCAGCGCAGAACTATGGCAACGGGCGTTTGGATCTTCCCCGGCGGTCGTCGGGCGCACGATCAAAGTCAACATGGTGCCGGTCACGATTGTCGGCGTCGTGCCGCCGGAATTTACGGGCGCCAAGAGCGTGCAGTCAAGCCCGGACCTGTTTCTTCCCATGAGTTCGCAGCCGCTGGTCGAACCGCGCGGCAAGAATGGGTCGCTGCTTGGGACATCGAGCCCGGAGGTGTGGTGGCTGAATATCATGGGGCGCACCAAGGGCACGGTTGCGGACATCACTGCGCAGGCTGCTCTGGACACATTCCTGGCAGCGGTGGTGCGTTCAACATTGCGGATGGATGCGAACACCACGATTCCTCGACTGGACGTGCAGGACGGCAGCCGCGGATTGTTCCTCTCGAGGCAGATGTTCGCCAAGCCGCTCGAAGTTCTAATGGCAGTCGTCGGCCTCGTGCTTCTGCTGGCCTGCTCCAACATCGCAAGCCTGCTGTTTGCGCGGTCTATGGCGAGGCAACGGGAAGTCGCTTTGCGGCTCGCCCTGGGCGCCGGACGTGGTCGCGTGCTGCGCGGCGTGCTTACCGAGAGCTTATTGCTCTCCGCTCTCGGGGGAGCGCTCGGCGTAGCTTTGGCTTTTGCCGGCTGCCGCACGTTGCCTGCACTGCTGGCGAATTCATGGGAGACATCACCATTCAGCATGCCGCTCGACTGGACCGTGTTGGCGTTCACCGCGAGCGTCACACTGCTGAGCGGATTGCTCTTCGGCACGGTGCCGGCATGGATCGCAACCCGGAGTGATGCCGGAGCTTGCCTGAAGTCGACAGGGCCAGCCAGTACGCGACGGCTCAAGGGCCTTTCCGGCAAGATGATCGTCGGCTTCCAGGTAACGTTGTCGACACTGCTGGTGGCGGGGGCTCTTCTCTTTGTGGGGACGCTCTTCCACCTCGCTCACGTCAATCCCGGATTCCGCACCGATCATCTCGTGTTGTTTGCGATTCAGCAACCCGAGTCGCGCTATCCGGCTCCGAAAGATCTGCAACTGCATCATCAGATCGAAGAGCGGCTGCGCGCCTTGCCCGGCGTGCAGAACGTGACCCTGTCGGAGGTGGGCTACATTTCCGACAGCATGGAGAATGCTAACTTTCTGCCTGAGGGAGAAACTCCGAACCCCGAGAAAGATCAGTCCGCGTGGAATAATGCCGTTGGCTCCGGTTTCTTTCATACGATGGGTATTCCAATCCTGGCAGGCCGCGACTTCAATGAGAACGACACGGCGGGTGCGCCAAAGGTCGGAATCCTCAGCGAGAGCCTGGCGCGTAAGGCCTTCCCGGGTCAGAATCCGATCGGCAAGCGTTTCCTTGCTCACTTTCATCCGCGCGAAGGCACGCCCGGCGACTTGATCGAAGTGGTGGGCATATGCGGCGATACGCGCTACTGGTCGCTCAAGCAGGACCCCGTCGGCATGTTCTATCAGCCCTACCAACAGACGCCGAACCTCGACTTCGGAGCAACCTACGAAGTCCGAACAAACCTCAGTCCGGCGTCAGTGGCTCCGTCGCTGCGCAAGGCGGTACAATCGATCGATCGGGATTTGCCGCTACAGGAGATCCGCACCCAGCAAGAGCAGATTGACGCGTCGATGCAACAGGAACGGATCATCGCGGCGCTGACCGCGTCCTTCGGTGTGCTTGCGCTGGTGCTTGCCTCCGTGGGCGTCTATGGCGTGATGGCATATTCCGTTGCGCAACGCACGAGCGAGATCGGCATTCGGATGGCCCTCGGCGCCCTGCCGCGGGAAGTACTCACGATGGTCTTGCGCGAGGCAACATGGATTGCGCTGGTGGGGATCACTTGCGGCATCGGTGCCACTCTTCTGTCGACACGACTCGTGACCTCGCTCCTTTACGGTTTGCATCCGAATGATCCGGTTATATTGGCAACATCCGCTTTGCTGCTGGCGGTCGTCGGACTGGCGGCAAGCTGGGCTCCTGCTCGCCGCGCCGCAGCGGCGGAGCCTATGCAGGCTTTGAGACACGAATGATAGAGAAACAGGAGGCGCTCACGAAGAAGCTTGGAGTACTACCAGACTGCGTTGAGTCGGCCTTGTGTGCCACCAGCGTGCCATATATCTGGTAACACGTTGTAAGCGGGACGAGCCATCTTTCGACTTACTGTCGGCAAGCCGTTGGCCGCTGACGGTCGTTATGTTCCGAAAACTGACATATCAGTACCTATCCGCTGGACTCGTCCTCTGCCCTGGGCCGGCAGAGGCTATAAACACGCCGCAAGGTTTAGAGTCCTTCTTCTATTAGATCTTTCAACGCCGAAAATTCGTATGCATTATGTGGAATCTGGGCAAATAGCAAGTTTTCCTGCTGGCTCGCAGCCGCCGCGCCCACCGCGTCGGTCAGCAGGCCACACAGCGGACTGCTTCGACCGGAGTGTCAGGCCGGATTCCGATCTCATCTGAGGAGTTGCTATAAGCACGGCTTTGAATTGAGGCGCCGCCATGATGCGGGAGTAGACAATCTACTGCCACGGCGAGTAGAGTGTCTACATCTATGAGCGAGAAAGACCAGTATAAAAACCGGATTGAGCTGCTGCAGGGAACACTCGACATGCTCATTCTTCAGACGCTGCAATGGGGACCGCAGCATGGATATGGCATTGTTCAGGCTTTACGTTTGCGATCCGGAGATGTGCTTCAGGTGGAAACCGGATCACTGTATCCGGCTCTCCATCGATTAGAGCGTCAGGGCTGGGTGCAGTCTGAATGGAAGCAGTCAGAGAGCAAGCAAAAAGCCCGATACTACCGAATCACAGCCAAGGGGAAAAAGCAGTTGGCCTCGGATCTGGACCGATGGGAGCAGATTGTCGAAGCGATTGGGTCGGTAATGTACGTCAAGCCGGAGGAGAGTGCGTCATGAAGTGGTTTCCCGGCTTCGGTTTTCAGCGGCGCAATCGCGAATTGAAGGAAGAGATCGATGCTCACCTGCAGATGGCAATTGCAGATCGAGTGGCGCGAGGCGAGGCGGAAGAGACGGCGCGACAAGCGGCAGCCCGTGAGTTTGGAAACATTCTTCTGGTGCAGGATGTGACGCGCCAGATGTGGGGCGGAGGCTGGTTTGAACCACTAGGCCGGGATGTTCGTTATGCCTTGCGGCAGCTGCGCAAGAGCCCCGGTTTTACGATCACAGCGACGGCGATGCTGGCCGTAGCTATCTGCGCCAACAGCACCGTATTCAGTTGGATCGACGGTACAATGTTGCGTCCGATTCCTGGCGCACGGGACACGGACGACCTTGTGAGCCTGCAGCGGGGGGAACGGAACTTCTCTCCGACTCCGCCCTTCTCGTATCTCGACTATCGCGATCTGCGCGAGCAGAACCACACCTTCACCGGGATACTTGCCTATCATCACGATTGGATTACGCTGACCGGTGGCGCACTGCCGGAGCGCGCCTATATTGCGAACGTGTCGGCAAACTATTTCGACGTGCTCGGCATCAAGCCGGTGCTGGGGCGCTTCTTTCTGTCTGAAGAAGAGACGCGTCCAGCCATTCCCAGCGTGGTCCTGAGTTATTCGCTTTGGAAGACGCGTTATGCCGAAGACCCGGCAATTGTGGGCAAATCGATCGAGATTGCCCGGCATCCTGTAACCGTGATCGGCGTGGCGCCGGAGGGGGTTGTCGGAGCAATGCCCGGGATCCGTGAAGATCTGTGGGTAACGCTCGATCCCCTCGGGACGGATGTGTGGCGGATGACGCATCGCAGTGGTGGTGCGGTCTGGCTGAACGTAATAGGAAGATTGCGGCCCGGCGTGAGCCGTGGCCAGGCAGC
>DATMOO010000089.1:0-8622 GCA_035568275.1 Candidatus Sulfotelmatobacter sp. | reverse complement strand
AGCGGGACATCGACGTCGACCATGCGCGACAGCACCCATCCCACGCGGCTCTGATCATCACGCACCAGCCACCAGTCCTCCAGCGCCGGACCCGCGGCCTTGGTGCCCGGCTTGGTGGCAACCGGCCTGGCTGCCGGGGGAGCGCTGGTCTGCTTCTCCGCGACGGCCCGCTTCAGAATGCTCACCTTTGCGCCCGAGACAAGCTGGTAAAGATGCTCCGTCTCGCGCCCGGGAGTGATATGAAGGTTGGTCTCGTTGCGTAAGACACCCGGAGCCTGCACCGGAGCGTTCAGGTTTTCCTGGGTGAGTTTCTGCAGGCCGTCAAAGGTCTTCTGATCCACCAGGTACCGCTGCTCGACCCAGCCTTCAATCCCGGTACCGGTGCGCACGCGGGCGAATCGCTTCTCGCGGTCGACGATCTCGACGCGCTCTCCATTTTTCACGGTGCCGACGCGGTTATAAATCGCGGCCACCTGATCGCGCAGGGTTGCCTGCGGCGCGGAAACATAGGCCACTTCGAGGACGCGGTGACGGTTTCGACAAGCCGCCAGCGCCACCATGGCTAAGGCCAGAACGCCGATCAGCCATTTTGTCCGCGATGGACCCAGTTTCATAAGAGAAGGCAGGCGAACCTATCACTATAACCCGTTACAGCCGCTTTTCGCCGCACGAAGGTCTACGGCTGGTACACCTGAACCCTTTGTCCTCTAGACGGGAGACAACGGCACTCCCCCTCGGTTACCATAGATTTGCGGTCTGGCCAGCAGCGGCAGGTTGCCGCAAGCTCGGTTTTGGCGTCTAAGAGAATGGGGAATACGGCGTCGAATCCACAAGCATTGAAATAAAGAAACTATCTTATGAGCAAAACCTGGAATCGTTTCGCGTTGTTAACGTTCACTTCGATCTTTCTGGCGATCATGAGCTTGCCTAGCGCGGCACAGGATACCGTGGACACCGTTCTGCGTCCACCCAAGGGAGCGCAACTCGCGATCGTCATCTTTGAAGATCTGGAATGCCCCATGTGCCGGCGGACCGCGCCGTTGGTGGAGCAGGCGTCGAAGACCTACAAGATTCCAGTCGTGCGCCACGACTTTCCGCTGCCCATGCACCCGTGGTCGTACCAGGCGGCTGTGATCGCGCGCTACTTTGACACGCATTCCAAGGCACTGGGCAACGAGTTCCGCGACTACATTTTCGAGAATCAGCTGGAAATCAACCTGCAGAACCTGCGTTCGTACGCGGAAAAATTTGCGGCGGCCCGCAAAGTTGATCTGCCATTTGTGATAGATCCCAGCGGCAAGCTGGCCGCCCAGGTGAACGCCGACCGCGATCTGGGCAAGGCCATCAAGCTCGACCACACTCCGACGGTCTACATCGTCAGCAGCCGCAATCCCAACAAGCCCTACGTCGAAGTGAAGGACAACAACCAGCTCTACTCGACCATTGACGCAATGATGAAGGAGTAGCGCGCATCAAAACTTGCATGCTTGTGTAGGGACGGGCGCCTCGCCCGCCCAGCCGAGCGTAGCGAGGCGCAAGCGAGCCACGGACTGAGCCCCAAAAACTTCCTAGCCACGGATTCACGCGATAAATCTAGAGATCCTAACGCCTGCAGACCGATAACTTGGCTGTAGGTGAGGTTGCGAGACCCGGCGCGGGGACGTATCATCTTCTGCCGTTCCGATTTCCGAGGCTAACCCCATGCATCTGAGTCTGTCCAGAAGCGTACTAACCGCACTCATTGTTCTTGTCGCTCTTTCAGCCTTCGCGCAGCCATCTTCTCAACCCCCTTCGATTCCCACCACCGGCTTTGCCGGGCTCGATCAATACCGGGCGTCGCGCGTCGCCGTATTCACCGACGATTACGGACAACTGGCGCGCTACCGTGAGGCCAACGTCAAGCTCGGGCCCCCGTCCGCAAGCGAGAATCGTGTCGTGTTCTTCGGCGATTCGATCACCGATATCTGGAAGCTGGAGAATTATTTCCCCGGCAAGCCCTACGTCAACCGCGGCATCGGCGGCCAGACCACGCCCCAGATGCTGGTGCGCTTCCGTCAGGACGTCGTCGATCTTCGTCCCAAGGTGGTTGTCATTCTGGCCGGCACCAACGACATTGCGGGGAATACCGGGCCGATGCGAAATGAGGACATTGAGGCCAACTACGCATCCTTCGCCGAACTGGCGCGCGCAAGCGGCATCCGCGTTGTCTACTCATCGATTCTGCCGGTGCACAGCTACACAGAGCGTTCGAAGGATTTCTTTGCGCAGCGTCCCATGTCGCGAGTTCTCGAACTCAACAGGTGGCTTAAGGATTACTGCGAAAAAAACAACATTGTGTATCTCGACTACTTTTCCGCGGTCGTCGATGACAAGGGCCTTCTGAAGAAAGATCTGGCCGACGACGGATTGCATCCCAACGATGCCGGCTACAAGATCATGGCGCCGCTGGCCGAGGCGGCTATTCAGAAGGCAATGAAGCAGCTTTAGCCGTTTGGCGCGAACCTGCATTTCGAGTGCATCTTTTCACGCCCGGACAAGCTCTATAATGAAGTACGAGTTTCCGACCGCCAGGGCCTGTGGGCATACCTGAGGCTGCGGCGGCGAGGGAGTAGACGCGGGCGAACAGACCGCGCCACACTTCCCGAGGGTACCGGTGGAAACACCGGCGCCTCCCGCGTTCATGAGGACGCATTGGAAAGGAAACGAGCTTGCCGGGATTCTCCCGCCTGCTTGCCCTTTCCCGCATTTAGCAATTAGCACTTGGCATTCAGCCATTCGGGCGACGAACCGTGGCCCGATCCGGCTAAATGCTAATTGCTAGCTGCTAATGGCTGCTCTTCACGACAAATTCGGCCGCGCGATCACCGATCTGCGGATCTCCATCACCGATCGCTGCAACTATAAGTGTGTCTATTGCCGCACGGGAAATGAAGGCGCCCTCTATGGCGATCTCCCCTTCACCGATTATCTGCGCATGGCTCGTGTGCTCGTGGAAATGGGGATCACCAAGGTTCGTCTCACCGGGGGCGAGCCGCTGCTGCGCAATGGCGTCGTGGAGTTCGTGCGCGAACTTAAGAAGCTGCGGCCACAGGATGGCGAGCTTGATATCGCTCTAACCACGAACGGACATCTACTGGCGGATATGGCGCAGCCCCTCAAGGACGCTGGGCTCACTCGCGTGACCGTTTCGATGGACGCCGTCGACCCCGACCACTTCGCCCGCATCACGCGGGTGCCCAACGGCTACGATCATGTGCTGGCTGGAATCCGCGCCGCCCGCCGCGCCGGACTGTGGCCGCTAAAAGTGAATTGCGTTCTCATGCGCGGCTTCAATGAAGACCAGATCATCCCCTTCGGCATGTTCGCCCGCGAAGAGGGTGTGACCGTCCGCTTCATCGAGTTCATGCCGCTCGAAGAGGGACGCACCTGGGCACCCTCAACCGTCGTCACGCTCGAAGAAATTCTGGCGCGCATGGCCGAATACCGTCCGCTAGTCGAAATTCCGCGTGCCCGTTCGGAAACCGCGCGCCGTTACCGCTTCGAAGATGGCGTCGGCGAGATCGGCATCATCGCCCCAGTGTCGCATCCGTTCTGCGGACATTGCAGCCGCATTCGCATCACCAGCGACGGCAAGATTCGCACCTGTCTTTTCTCCGTGTGGGATCACGACCTGCGTGCCCAGATGCGGCGAGGCGCCAGCGATGAAGAGTTGTCAGACTTCATCCACGGAGTGGTGGCGAAGAAAGAAGAACGCCACCACATCGGCGAGCCTGATTTCGTGCCCGCTTCGCGGACCATGGTCCACATCGGCGGCTAGGCTCTTGGATGGCGACTCGTAGAGACGTAGCTTGCTACGTCTTGCCTTCAGCATTTCGCATGTGGCCAGAGAGACGTTGCAAGCAACGTCTCTACGATAAGATCGAACTGTGAACCGTCGGAGCTTGCTTTCGACTGCGGGAATCGTCTCTCTTCTTCTCGCCGCTGCTTCGGCTCAACAAACCTATCTCGGCTTCGACCGCAACGACTATCCCGGCGACGCCACTCTCAAGACTCTGCGCCAAACGTTTTCCTATACCGGATACTGGCTCAACAATCCACCCGGAGCGACCTCGAATTCCTGGGCTGGACATCGCGCCGCGGTGGAGTCTGCTGGATTCGGTTTCCTGGTTTTGTTTAACGGGCGTCTGTACGCCGAGCTGAAGACCGGCGCCAACGCACAACGTCTGGCTAAGGCCGATGCTCTCGTCGCGGCCTCCTCTGCCCGGCGCGACGGATTTCCGCGCGGCACGATCATTTTCCTCGATCAGGAACAGGGTGGGCGCATGCTCCCGGAACAGAAGGCGTACATCTACGCCTGGGTCGATGCCGTCGGCGCCGGAGGATATCGCGCCGGAATTTATTGCTCCGGCATGCATTCCACCGATGGCGAAAACGTCGTGACCGCCGAAGACATTCGCCAGACCGCCGGCTCGCGAGAGATTACTTATTGGGCGACCAGCGACGCCTGCCCGCCCTCGCCCGGATGCTCGTTTTCGCTGCCGCCTCCGACTCCGCCAAAGGGTGGCGTCAACTTCGCCGAGATCTGGCAGTTCGCGCAATCACCCCAGCGCAAGGACGTTGCCGGACACTGCACGAATTACAGCCGCGACGGAAACTGCTATCCTCCGGGAACGAATCTGGCACAAGGCCTTCACGTTGACCTGAACACAGCCACCTCGGCAGATCCCTCTCACGGCCGCACCCACTGAACCACCCGGTTTTCCTTCGTGCACCTTCGTGTCCTGGTAAACACCTTCATTCTCGGTCTCCCCGAATCTTGACGAAGGATTGACGTAACTTTGCGAAAATCTACAGCAGCACACATCGCGGTCGGTCTATAGAGTGAGCCTGCGTCAAACACGCAGCGGATTCCCTGGAGGAATATATGAACGGAAAGGTGGCAATCTCCATTTCTTGCGCGGTTCTCATGTTGACATTACTTAGCAGCTTCACAGCGGCGCAGACCAAGCAAATTCCTCCCGCGCCAATTCCCACGCAAATCAGCGCGGCGAAGAGAGTCTTCATCGCGAATGGCGGCGGCGATGAACCCGGAATCGACGAGCCCATTTTCGGAGGCGTCGATCGCTCCTACAACCAGTTCTATGCCGCCATGAAGAGCGCAGGCCGCTACGAACTCGTGGGCTCTCCCGCGGAAGCCGATCTGCTGTTCGAGATAAGGTTCGCGGTGAAGACCAGCACGACGAAGGTGTTTAAGGGCGATACCATCGGGTCCAGCCTTGACCCTCAATTTCGACTGGAGATTCGCGATCCTAAGACCAACGCTCTTCTGTGGGCATTCACCGAACATATGGAATGGGCCATCCTGCAGGGCAACCGGAACCGGAACTTCGACCAGGCTTCCGCCCGCATCGTGACCGACGTACTGGCCCTGGGGACGCGTGCGCTCGCTGCTGCAATAACGCCCGCAAAACCTTAAAAAGAAGAAGGCCAGGTGCGGTAAAATAGTTCAAACCTATGGCCGACCGCACTTTTACTCTGGACGAAGCCCAATCGTTGTTACCAGTGCTTGAATCGCTGTTGCGCACGGCCATCAACGCCAAGAAGGTCATCGATGAAGCCGACGCCGAGCAACAGGCTCTGCAGCACCGCGTCTTTCTCAACGGCGGAATGTTTCTCGACATCGTGCCGCTTGCCCGCCGCAAGGCCGAACGCGCCAAGGCAGAACAGCGCGCCAAGGATGCTCTCGCCGAAATCGATTCCATCGGCGTGCAGGTGAAGGACCTGAATATCGGACTGCTCGATTTCCCCTGCGAAGTTGAGGGACAGGTCATTCTGCTCTGCTGGAAACTCGGGGAAAAAGCCATCACCCACTGGCACGGACTCCAGGAGGGATTCGCCGGACGCAAGCCCATCGATCAGCGCATCACAAAGGCGAAGAAGGTGAATTAGCTAGGAGCTTCGAGCTTGGAGCTTTGGCTCGTAGCGCTTGGCTCCACTCAGTTTCAATTCCTATCGGTCCTAAACCCTCAGATTTCAAACGCTTTCCGGCGCGAAACATCCTCTGGAATCTTGTGTTTATAGGAGAGGAACATCAGTAGGCTGAACAGGGCCTTCTGCGGCACAATGAGTCTGCACTGGACTGTTGGCCCGCAGGCAGCAATTTTAGGAAGGGCATAACACATGAACCGGTCGATCATTCGTTGGGTGATGTTGGGGGCGGTAGTTCTGAGCTTTTCGGTGGCTTCGTTCGGGCAGATTGCGGTAGGTATTTCGGTCCGGGTTGGGCCGCCGCCGTTACCCGTATACGCGCAGCCGATCTGCCCCGGCCCCGGCTACATCTGGACGCCCGGATATTGGGGATGGGACGATGACGACGGCTACTACTGGGTCCCAGGAACGTGGGTGGTCGCCCCGGTTGGTCTCTTGTGGACTCCTGGATATTGGGGATGGGGTGGCGGATTCTACGCTTGGCATGCGGGATACTGGGGACCGCACGTCGGCTTTTACGGCGGGATTAATTACGGATTCGGCTACGGCGGCGTTGGCTTCGTGGGCGGCGAATGGCGCGGCGGTGCGTTCTACTACAACCGCTCCGTCACGAATGTCAGCCGCACGAATGTGACCAACGTCTACAACCGGACGGTAATCGTCAATAATCGATCGACGACCAGTTTCAACGGCGGAACGGGTGGCGTGCAGGCCCGGCCCACCCATCAGGAAGAAGAGTACGGACGCGAGCGGCACACCGCTCCGCTTGGCGTTCAGAGCCAGCACGAGCGCGCGGCCGCCGGGAACCGCGAGAACCTCGCGTCCCAGAATCACGGGCGTCCGGCAATCGCCGCCACGGCGCGGCCCGGAGACTTCAGCCGCCATGCCGTGGTTCCGGCCCGGGCAGCCGGTGGCGAATACCATGCGCCCGCCATGTCGCCGAAAGAGGCGCGGGTGAACCCGGCCGGTGCCAACCGCGCGAACGCCGGTCCTAACAACGGCAGTAACAATAAAGCCCGATCCAATGAGGGCTTCCGCCCCTTTACTCCGCCGGCGAAAAACAACGCGGCAAACGGACGAAGCAACGAGAATTACAACCGCAATCAGGGCAGCACCAACAACCACGGTAACCAGAGTCGGTACAACGACAGCCGGCCACCCCAACAGCATCACGAGACAGCGCCACAACGGCAGGCACCGCATCCGGCGCCGCAGCAGCACCCCAGCCCGCCGCCTCAGCACCACGCGCCTCCGCCGGCGCCACATCACGGCAAGGGGTTCTAAGCATTGGCAGAAAGGAATGTGGGGACAGCGCCGCCATCGGCTGCCCGCCGGGCGCAGCCCGGCTTTGGGGGCATGTTGGACAGCTTGAGCTGGAGATGCTGTGACTAAATCAAGACCTTGCGGAGCTTTCGCTCCGCGGACAGCCGAAGGCGGCTGTCCCCACATTTTCAGTGGCTTGGCTTTATATCGAAAATCGTGCAAGGCTCCCTGCAGCCAGCGTTCTATGGCAGTAACGATCCCGGGGTCATGGCACGGAAGTGTAATTCGAATGAAATTTCTTCTCTGCTACAATTTAGACACAGGATCGCACCCCCAGCCCCTGAACCGGCGGCCCAAGGAGTCCCAGAAAACATGTCTGCAAGGAAATTGAAACTGATCGGCTCGTTCGCCGTGATTCTCGGCCTGGCCTTCGCCGTGAGTTGCAAGGGGTTCTTTGTAAATCCTACGGTTAGCAGCATCACCGTTGGCCCATCCAACGTGACCATCCCTGTTGGTTCCACACAACAGATGGCGGCTACTGCCACCTATAGCGATAGCAGCACGGGGGACGTCACCAGCAAGTCGGGAATCACGTGGCAGTCCTCTGATGACACGATAGCCACTGTCACCAACACTGGAGTGGTAAAGGGTGTCGCCGCAGGCACACCAACGATTACTGCCCAATTGGGTACGGTGAGCGGCCAAACAACCGTCAAAGTCACTCTCACCAACGTGACCGGCATCGTAGTCACGCCCACCACCTCCAATATCCAGAGCAACGGGGGCACGGCTACATTCCAAGCGATGGCCAACGTGGCGAATCAGAGCACCCAAGTCGACGTCAGCTCTCAAGTAGCATGGACCATCTCGGACACCACGAATTTCACCCTCACTCAGAACGTAAGCCCCGAGACCGTTACAGCGGGGGCAGGGGCAGCGATCGGGTCGACTCCCACTCTGACGGCGACATACACCAGCGGTACGACACAGTTCACCGCTACGGCGAAACTAACGGTGCAATAGTTGTGTCGTGCGAATGATGGATCTCCTCCGGGGTGAACTCTTGCCTGGAATTCACAAAACTTCGCCGCACCGATTCCTACGTCGTTAGTTCTATGTGATTACAGTCACATTCCACACTCGTGCCCGTGTGACGATATGGCATTCGTGGAACGCCGTGTCTGACTCCATCACAACGCCAATCCCCCAAGGTTCAGGCTCCTCTCGCGATGAGCGCGAACTGCGCGCCGCGCGCTTTGCCATGCGCATGTCGCTAGCAGTCGGCATAGTGATGCTGCCGGGAAAGTCGATTGCCTGCTACGTCACCGGATCCGCCGCAATTCTTTCCGATTTCGCCGAATCCGTGGTGCA
>DATMOO010000088.1:0-52997 GCA_035568275.1 Candidatus Sulfotelmatobacter sp. | reverse complement strand
GTGAAGACGGGGAGAGCAGATTCCTCCTTGGCGCTTCGCGCTTCGTCGGAATGACAAGGCGTTCGACAGTTGGGCAGGTTCCGCCTCGCTTGGGCGGGACAGCCGAGGCGGCTGTGTCTACGTGGTTCGTAGTAATGAGCTTAAAACCATCGAGGTTGTCAAGGTGGCATCGGCAAATTTATGAAAATTTAACGGGAGTCCTTCGGGGGGGATTTTGCATCCCAATCCGGTATGAAGCCGAAGAATGGGAAAATCTTTGACGAGGATTATCGAGTATTGGCTGTTGAGAGTCAGAGACTGACCATTCAAGGGGTGCGTAGCGGAGAGGTGCTGACCATCGTGACGCAGAACCCTGAGGCCCCGCTCAGCGCGGCCGATTACCCGCCCGGGAAGTTGATTACGCTGAGCGATCCTTCGAATGCGCCGCCGAACTAGTGTGGGATGCCCTTGTGGAGAGAATCTATCTTCCTCAGATGCGCATCGGCATGACGATGTAGCGATATTTATAATCGTCGCCCTCGGCTGGCCGCAGTTGGCCTGCTGACTGGGGATCCTTCAACTCCAGGCGCACCTCGCTGGTGCCGGCGGCCTTCAAGAAATCGACCAGGTACGCGGCGTTAAAGCCGATCGTGAGAGGGTCACCGTTGTAGGGAGCTTCCAGAGAATCTTCCGATTCGCCAGCTTCCGTCGAAGAGGCGGAAAGCTTTACCTCGCCCTTTTCCAGGCGCATGCGCACGGCGCGCGAGCGCTCATCGGCAAACTGGGCCACGCGGAGAATCGCTGCATTCAATTCGTCGGCATTCAGGGCGATCACCTTGCTGTTGTCCTTGGGCAGTACGGCCTCGAAGTTCGGGAACTGGCCGGTCAACTGGCGCGAGGTGAGCAGGCGGGATCCGATGCGGAAGAACAAAGTCGATTCATCTTTCGCGAACTCGACCGTCTCGGCGTCGGTGGAGTCGAGCAGAGATTTCAACTCGTCCATCGCCTTTTTAGGGACCAGGGTCTTCAATTCGCCGGAGACGCCCTCGAACTTTTCGCCGGCGCGTTCGCAATGCGCCAGGCGGTGGCCATCGGTCGCGACCATTGTGATGGATTCGGGCTTGAGCAGCATCAGCGCGCCGTTCAGGGTGTAGCGCGACTCTTCGTTGGAAATCGCAAAACCGGTGCGGGCAATCAGGCCACGCAGGACTTGCGCCGGAATCGTAATGGCGCCGGAAGTGGGGAAGACGGGAAGGCTGGGGAAATTGGATTTTGCCATGCCCACCATCTTCGTATTGGAGCGGCCGCAGCGGATGCTGACCCAATGGTTATCGAGCAGTTTGATGGTGATATCGGTATCGGGCAGCAGTTTCACATAGTCGTGCAACTTGCGAGCGGGGATGGTGCAGGAGCCATCCTTCTTGACCTTGGCACTGCAGGAGGTTCGCAGGCTGAGATCGAGATCGGTTGCCGTCAGCGACAGACGGTCTCCAGCAGCCTCGAATAAATAGTTGGACAGGATTGGAATGGTGGTCTTGCGCTCGACCACACCCTGCGTGGCGGTCAATTCTCGCAGCAACTCGAACTTGCTGACCGTGATCTCCATGGTACCCGCGGCAACGGCGGCCTCCACCGGCATAAAGTTCGTCTCCCCTGCGGCGCACCTAAAGCGCCCTTTCAAACCTGCTACTTCTATTACTTCCTTATATCAAATACAAAAGCTATAAAACCAGCAGTAACAGTAGGCGGTGCGGAAACGTGGAAAACTTTATCAACTATCCCGTTTCCACCGACTTCCCCCCGCAACCTTGATGTGAGAAATCGGACTATTTCACTTCGGAGCGACAACTGTAACTTGCCGCCAAAATCGATTTCACTCTCGCGATTCACAACTTCCACATCGTATTCACAAGGACCAGCGAGGAAGACCTGATGAACTAGTGGAAATCCCGCGCGGCCCCGCGATCTATCCGCCTAATTGCTCGGTGAGTTTATTGATCAGCCTGTTCAAATCTTTATCGTTCTTGCGGACCTCTTCGATCTTTTCGACGGAATGAAGCACCGTCGTGTGATGCTTGCCGCCGAACTGCCGTCCGATTTCAGGCAGCGAAGCTTCCGTCAGATGCTTCGCCAGGTACATCGCAATCTGCCGCGGATAGACGATCGCGCGCGAATTGTTTTTCGCTTTGATCTCGACCAGGCGCAGGCCGAACTGCTCGGCAACCATCTTCTGGATCGATTCGATGGTGACCTTGCGGGCTTGCGAGTCAATGAAATTCTTGAGCACCTGCTGCGCGTAGGGGAGCGTGATCTCCGCGCCGATCAAAGAGGAGTGAGCGACGAGGCGGATTAGCGCTCCTTCCAACTCGCGTACGTTTGACCGGATGTTGGAGGCGACATACAGAGCGACGTCAGTCGGCAGCGTGACCTTCTCTTGCTCGGCCTTCTTCTGCAGAATCGCGACTTTGGTTTCGAGATCGGGCGGCTGAATATCGGCGATCAGTCCCCACTCGAAGCGGCTGCGCAGGCGGTCTTCAATTTCGGCGAGCTCTTTGGGGGAGCGGTCGCTAGCGATGACAATCTGCTTCATCGACTCGTGCAGAGCGTTGAAGGTATGGAAGAACTCTTCCTGGGTGCGCTCCTTCTGGGCGAGGAACTGGATGTCGTCGATGAGCAGCACGTCGACGTTCCGGAACTTGTCGCGGAAGGTGGTCATCTTGTCGTAGCGCAGCGAGTTGATCATGTCGTTGGTGAACTTCTCGCTGGAGACGTAGCAGATGGCGGCGTGCGGAGTGCGGCGCTTGATCTCGTGGCCGATGGCTTGCATGAGGTGAGTCTTGCCCATGCCGACGCCGCCGTAGAGGAAGAGCGGATTGTAAGCCTTGGAGGGACGCTCCGCCACGGCTTGGCAAGCGGCGTGGGCAAACTGATTGCCGCTGCCGATGACGAAGGCGTCAAAGGTATAGCGCGGATTCAGTTGCGCAGCACCGTCCCAGTCGAAGCGGGATTGCGAGGGCCCGGCTGTCGCGGATCCAGACGTCAGGCCGCCATCATGCCGTATGGGAGTTGCCGCGGGATCATCTTCCGGGGTCACGAACCTCACATCGTTGAATCCGAGCCCGAGAACGTCGATGGCTTCCTGAATAAGGTCGGCGTACTTGTCACCGGCGTGACGAAACTCCACGGTGGGAACACGAACAAACAGAATGCCTCCACTCGAGTGACTGTAGCGAGTGGGTTTAAGCCAAGTGTCGTAAGAATGACGGTTAATCTTTTTTTCCAGAGCATCGAGAATGCGCGCCCAAGGGTTCGGGGAGAGGGTCGTTGTGCCGGTTGCTGACATATATGAATTTCACCAATGGGCGTCCCGTGGCTGGGTGAGAGCGCCTGTTAAAAACTTCCGTTGATCAGGAGCTGGAACCGCTATTTTACTGCGGAATGCGCCAGTTTTAACCGTTGCGGCAAAAAATTTCGCGAAGCGCAAAGCAGGACCAGTCGTGGATACTAGCACAAAATTTTTTGTCGTGTGGAAATCTTTCGGCTGGATTTCATCGCGAGTCTCTATTCAGAACTCCATCGCATCGCTTGTCAAGTACCGCGCGAGTTAATGTCGCGTGCGCGGTGCAAATTTTGATTGCACGAGATCGCGAAGAGAAGGAACATACTGTTGCACTCTGAAGTGTTCTTGCCACGCTCGCCGCTGTCTCCACCGTGTCGGCGTCGCCGTGAGCATCGGCAGGCAGGGTCCGCAACCCAGGGTGCAGCCTATATAACGACCGCAGGAGGCACATCCCATGCTTCGCAACGCCAGTTTCCGCGTCACATGCGCGATCGCAGCCCTCGCGTCACTCTCGCTTCTCTGCATCACTTGCGGCGGCTCGAGCCACACCCTTTCACAGGCGCAGGCGCAGGCAATTTCCCAGGAAGTATTCACCGCGCTAAACTCCGCGATGGTGGCCGGACTTACGCCAACCGGCACGAGTACGGCGGCAACGCGACCGTCTCTGGGAGAGATTGTCGAACGCGCCCGGCTGGCGCAATCGTCTGGATGCACCGTCACGAACAGCGGCGAGTCGTGCAACCTTCCGATTACGTACCAGGGCGCTTGTCCGAACGGAGGCACCATCAGCGTGAGCGGGGATTTCAACTACACGCTGGACAATTCGGGGAACGGTAGCGACAGCTCTACGCTGACGCTCACACCTGCAGCTTGCGCGGTCGACAATGTGACGTTCAACGGAAATCCCAGCGTGACGTTTGCGACCCAGTTCAATCTGCAGAATTATGGACTGGCATTTCCGATCACGTTTTCGGGAATGGGCGGAATTTCGTACGGGCCCAATCCCACGGGAAGTTGCAGCATTAATATGAAAGCGACCGCTACGTCGATAGGCTCCTGTAGCGTCAGCGGGAGCATTTGTGGAAGGTCCGTCAGCGGCAGTTGCTAGCTGAACGTTGATGTGGCCTTTTGACGCGTAGAGAAAAGAACCGTCCCGTCCGCTAAAGCGGACTCCTTGTCTCATCCTCCGGCTTCCCGGCACTTCCGTGCCGGGCTTTCGCATTCCGCCGCTAACGCGGCTGGCACTCCGTTGTTCGGAATGCGTCGCCCTCGCCACCCTCGCCCCTAGACACAATGCCTGACGCGGTGTGATGCGCGCCCGACATTAACGATGATTTATCCCGCGTGCAGACCGGTAAGGGTTAAGAACTCATTGCGAGGTGGCGTCGTTCTCAACCAGCCATCCCAGCACAGCGGGCAGACAGAATCCCACCGCGTTCAGGATTCCATGCGTGCGCACCATCTGCGGAATAGGCAGGACAACACTCCCACGGAAATCGGCTACCGCGTATGCAGTCGAGAGCACCATGCCGGCGAAGACGCTCGCCGAGGCGACGTAGAGCAGGACACGTGCCGTCCGCGAATCGAGCCTCTTGGCGCAGGAGCGCAAAACCACCGCCAGGCCCGCGACTGCGACAGAGAACACCGCAGCCGCTCCCAGTTTCAGCTGCGGAGAGATCACGAACCCGAGTGCGACGATCAAGGGCATTCCTATTACGACAGCCACGAGCCAGCGCAGCCAACGATACTCTTGGTGCTGGGCAGCGAACTGCAGCATCGCAGCCGCGATCATCGCCGTGGCGAATCCTGCATAGTGAAAGTGTACGGCTGTGAGCAACCCGATCGGCTCCTGAATCCCCATCGGCCGCAATCCCAAACGTGAAGCGACAAGCCAGGCTCCGCCGACAACCAAGTCCAGTTGTGCGACGGCAACCGTAATTCGCTGCATTGGGGAACGAGTGCTTCTCTCGGGCTGCGACTTGGCGAGGGATGAAAGATCAATGATCGCGGCGATGGTCATCGACAGGCACACGACCATCCACACGCAAGCCAAAGCGCCGGCCGGTCGTCCCGGCGGGAGCCACAATGCGGCGACGGCGAGCGCGGCCGCAAGCGGCTGAATCCTGCGCGCAAAACGGGTGAGCGGAGTGTCGCTGCCCATTACGCGCCCCAACTCTATCCCCAGCGGAACGAGGACCAGGGGAGCAAAGAGGAACATCAACTCGATGGCTCCAATCGGTGCGACGCCGATTCGCGCGAGCACCGCTACGCCGGCCCAAATGACGGCGCCTAAGACTGCGCATATCTGGGGCCATGTTCCCTCGATGGTTATCGCCTTCATCGCTAACGAAGCTCGATCGAGTGAGTTCATAAGATCACCATTCACAGGGGCCGCAATGCGGCCACGCCAAACACCGCTACCAGCACAACCAGCGCTACCATGTACAAGGCGTCCAGGGCCCGGTTCTGGCGCCGGATTTCGCGATCGTAGTAGAAAACCTGCAGGCCAATCCGCAACAACCAGAACGCGGCCATGAATGCGCTCAGGAAGCGGCCCATCGCGGTTGCTCCCGCCAACTCAGGCGCGAACCCGAAACACAATGCCGCAAACATTCCCAGCACGATCACGATGTACAGCCAGTGCACGTAAAAGACCTGACGCACGAAGCGGGGCACTCCTGCCAGCCGCTCACGGACGCGCAACCGGCCTGGCAAAGGAATATTTGCTGCGATGATGCCCAAGTGCACCGCGCCCGCTCCCCAAATCGCCCGCGTCATCCATTCCGCTTGCATATGTCCTCCGGTGACTTATGCGTCAGACATTTCTGTATACACAGAACACGCTAACCAAAAAAATTTAGCTCGCCTTCTTCCGCATCTTGGTTCCCATGCGCAACAGCTTTCTGACCGTTCCGGTGGGCAGGCGTTTCATCTGATCGTGCAATTCGGTGACAGCCTCGAAAAATCCGGCCATGGCCTCCAGGCGCTGGCGCGTGTAATCCGCCCCGGGTTCCTTTGGGTCCAGTTCAGCCAAGCATCGGCGAAGCATCTCGCGCGTGGGATCGATCTCCCGCCGCTTTCTTTGCTCGATGACGAGGCGGAACATTTCCCAGACGTCTTTCATGGACTCGTAATGCTCACGGCGGTCGCCGAGCACGTGCACGGCGCGGACAATGCCCCAGGTCTCGAGCTCGCGAATGGAGGTGCTGACGTTGGAGCGGGCGACGCTGAGGGTTTCGGCGATCTCCTCGGCCGGCAGCGGCGTGGGGGACAGATACAGGAGCGCGTGAATCTGGGCGACGGTGCGGTTGATGCCCCACTTGGTGCCCATCTCGCCCCAGTGAAGGATGTACTGCTTCTGCAATCCAGTCAGTTCCGCCATATCGGTTATTTCAGTACAAACAGAATACACTGAAAGCGCGTTCGTGTCCAGTGCAAAATTCCCCAGAGTACGAACGCTGGGGTTAACGTCGGGAGTCCCTCGGGGGAGTTGGTTTTGGCTGCCTTCTCGGATGGTCGCGGAGAGGTTCTTCGCGACCGGAGTTGTGGCGGGGCGCTGGGCTCCGCCCTCGCTCGGCCGGCCGCGGCGGCCATCGCCACATGGTCTCCCATTGCCGAATTTGCCGGGGTCGTGCTTGACCGTGGGGCGGGGGTGACTTACATTGGCGGCACTTAAATTTTGGAGGGGCTACGGTATGCTCGACGGATTCAAGAAATTCATCCTGCGTGGCAATGTTGTGGATATGGCGGTAGGCGTGGTGATTGGCGCCGCCTTTGGCGGCGTGGTCGGTTCCTTGACAAAAGGCCTACTGACGCCATTTATCGGGGCTCTTGTGAAGTTGCCAGACTTTTCGAATCTTAAATACAACGTTCGGGGCAGCGCTTTTCTCGTTGGCGACTTTATCAATGCTGTCATCTCCTTTCTGTTGATTGCCGCAGCGGTCTACTTCTTTGTCGTGGTGCCGGTGAATTGGCTGCTGGCGCGCATGCACAAGGCCGAGCCCGCGGCGGCACCCACAACCAAAAAGTGCCCGGAGTGTTTGAGTGAGATTCCGATCGAGGCGAAGCGATGCGCGCACTGCACGCAGGTTGTGATGGGCAGGGCGGCATAGAAGTTGCGGGCGGGAGCGCACTGTTCGGCTTTGTCTTCGTCGACAATCCAACGGCCCGAAAGTCAAAATCCCCACCCTGTCGCAAACTGCGCGACAAAGGCGGGGCACCCTCTGGAGTGAGTGGAAGAGAGCCGATTGCCACTCGACTTACTGATCTGACAATCTCGCGTAACATGAGTGCATGAAGTTTTATAAGGGCAGAGCTTTAATCTGCTTCGTATTGGTGATTGCGTCTGCGACGACTGTGGCGCAGGGCGCGGGGGCTCAGTCTTCCTCTTCTTCCTCCTCAAAACATACGAAGGGTTCGTCGGCGCGGCTGGTGACGGATGTCGATGCGGGCGCGGTTGCGGATGGGGTTTATCGCAATCGGGCTCTGGGTTTGTCTTGCCAGGTTCCTGCGGGGTGGGTGCTTCGGACTGAGGAGATGAACGCACGGGAGGAGTCTGAGACGGGAGCGAACGCTGCAGAAGAGGCGTCTTCGCCGCAAGGCAGCACCGCAGTAGGTGGCTCGGCTTCGCCTTCGCGGGACAGCCGAGGCGGCTATCCCTACACCACTAGTGGTGATCCACAGGGAGGGCGCGTGTTGCTGGCGGCGTTTTCGCGGCCTCCGGACGCGAAGGGGGAGGATGTAAATTCGTCGATCGTGATCGCGATAGAGAAGGTTGCGACTTATCCGGGGCTGAAGGAGGCGGCGCAATACTTTGGGCCGTTGACCGAGGTCGCGAAGGCGCAGGGCTTCATCGTGGATGAAGAGCCCTATGAGATCGAAATGGGGACGAAGGTCGTGGTGCGAGGGGATTTCCATAAGGATGTGGGGACGCGGGTGATGCGGCAGTCGACGCTGGCGTTTTTGGCACAGGGGTACGCGGTGTCGATTACGGTGATTGGCGGGACCGACGATGAGGTGGAGGAGTTGATGGATGGGGTGGGTTTTGGGAAGTAGGTGCGAGCTTTGAGCGAGAACCGCTTTATCAACTGTCTGACATGCAGAGCGTTTCCCCGGCAGTTGTGACTATTCGAGAGGTTCGGGATGGAGGCTCAAGTCTTGTTCGCCGGCGGCCTTTTTCTCGGCGTATTTCTTCATCCAGGCTTCCCAGGACTTGCCGGCGGCGGTGTCGCGTCCGGTGAAGGCCAGGGCGGCGATGTCGGCATACGAGATAGAGACCTTATCGTCAGAATTCTTCGGGTAGAGGCGGACTACGGAGTCTTTCAGCGTTGCCGCGGTGCGACGGTCGAAGAGGTAGCCTTCGATTTTGGATCCGTCTTTGCGGGTGATAGTGATGTCGCCGCGGTAGTCGAAGGCTTTTTCCAGCGCTTGGCGGAGGTCTTCGTCGCTGGCTACGCTCGGGATCCAGCCTTCCAGATTTTCGTGTTGAGTGCCGGGAGCGACTTCCAGCGCGTCGGGGTTGACGTGCGGGGGATGTTGGTCGATGTGGCCGGCTTCTTTGCCTGTCATATTAATTCCAAGCTCAACCACAAAGGGCACGAAGGTTCACGAGGAAAACCTCGGATCTAGGCGCGCGTTTCCTGCAGCGTGTCGGTTGGAGGCGCGATTTGGATTAGCGGGTTGACAGGAGCCTGCCGTTCTTCCAGCATCTTCAGCGCCTCTTTGTCTTTGTAGGTCGTAAATAGTGTCGCTTTCACTGTGGCGAGAAATCCGCCCAACGAGCTGAATGTGGCGTTCACTGCGCTGGCTTCGTAGCCGCTATGGACCATGCAGTTGGCGCAGGCGGGATTGCCCGACTCTGTGCCATAGTTTTGCCATTCCGTGGTCGACAGCAACTCCGAAAAAGTTTCCGCGTAGCCGTCTTGCAGCAGGTAACACGGCTTTTGCCAGCCGAAGACGTTGTAGGTCGGCATTCCCCAGGGAGTGCAAGGGTAGGTGCGCTTGCCCATCAGGAATTCTGCGAAGAGCGGCGAGAGATTGAACTGCCAGCTCTTCTTGCGATTTGAGAGGATCGCGCGGAACATGCGTCTGGTGCGGGCGCGGCCGAGAAAATGCTTCTGGTCGGGAGCCTTGTCATAGGAGTATCCCGGGGAGAGCATCATGCCTTCGACGCCGAGATCCATCATTTCGTCGAAGAAGGCGCGGACGGATTTCGGATTCGCGCCGTCAAAGAGCGTGGTGTTGGTGGTCACGCGGAATCCGCGGTGGAGAGCTTCTTTGACCGCGTCGATGGCAATGTCGTATCCGCCTTCGCGGCAGACTGCGAGGTCGTGCTCTTCGCGTTGGCCGTCGAGGTGAACACTGAACGTCAGATATTTGCTGGGCTTGAAGAGATGAATTTTCTCTTTCAGCAGCAAAGCGTTGGTGCAGAGATAGATGTACTTCTTGCGGGCAACCAGTCCCTCGACGATCTTATCGATCCCCGGGTGCATGAGGGGTTCGCCGCCAGGAATCGAGACCACGGGGGCGCCGCATTCGTCGACGGCGCGGAAGCATTCTTCCGGGCTGAGGTCTTTCTTCAGGATATGGGCGGGGTATTGAATCTTGCCACATCCGGCGCAAGCCAGGTTGCAGCGGAACAGAGGCTCGAGCATCAGGACGAGCGGATATTGCTTGCGTCCGGCGAGCTTTTGGCGGAGGACGTAGCTCGCGACGGTCCACATTTGAGAAACAGGTACTGGCATGTGTTAGGGAACCCCTTGCGGGTATTTTATCAGGGAATGAGGGTCGAGTTGGGGCGGGATCGGGGTGGGCACGGGGGAGATGAGCACCGGGGCTAAAGCCCTGATTCTTTAGGACGCTTAAAGCGGCCCTGAAGGGCCGCTCTTCCACGGTAAATTCCTGCGCCTTTCCGCGGTAGATTTCGGCGCTCTTCCACGGTAGCTTCAGAATCTCTCTGGCTTTCTAAGGACGAGGTTCGTGGTTGGGGCGCTTGGCTTTGCCTTCGCTGGACGGACGAAGGCGTCCGTCCCCACACGGGGCTTGCCCTGGGCGGCCCTCGCTCCGCAGGAGGCTACAAAGTCTGCAACCTCCCGCAGGGTTGATCCGTCTAAAGGTGATGATCTTTCGCTTCCTGGTACGGACTAAAGGTCCCTTGTTCCGTCGCGGAAAACCCGGTACCCTGAAGTCCGGCCGTTTGTATGTTTAACCCCCACCCGAACCTCGCCGATGAAGTGAACCGCGGGATCATCCAGTCGGAGATCGAAGGTGGCGTGTTTCTGACCGATCTGCCTCCCTCGACGGTGCTGGAGATTCAGACCATGCATCATTGCTACAAGGCGGTGCTGCTGGGTGGGAGCGAGGCGCTACTGTCGGGGCATCCGGAGTTTTGTCCGGAGCCGGTGCAGGTGGCGATCTCGGGGTCGACCTGGGGCGGGTCGATGCTGAAGCTGCAGTTTGTGGGGCGGGGGATGCATCTGGAGTTTCGGCATCCGCAGTATCCGATGCCGATTGTGACATCGCCCATTCAGGAGATCCGGGACAATGTGGCGCTGCCGGCGGTGGAGTTGGACGGGCGGGCGCACGGGGCGCATTCGTGACGGGCTTCTGAAGCTTCGATATCTTTCCTTTCTTTTCTTTCTCTCTTTACACCGTAATGAAGGTTTTCTTGAGCTGAGAAACCTCCTTTGAGATTCGTGCTGACGGGCGCTCCCGAACGCGGGCTTCGCTCGCGGGACGGACGAAGGCGTCCGTCCCTACACAAGCGGTTCGCCCTTCGACTGGGCTGAGGGCTTCGCTGGACAGCCGACGGCGGCTGTCCCTAGATCGACTCTGACCAACGCAGGTGTGCCCACGACATTGACTTGCCTGGGGGGAGGCACTACTATTCCGGCCAGCGGGCGTGTGCCCGTCCTTCATGCCGCTACTTATCGAACCACGGGAAGTCGCTCACGTCACCATTCTCGACATCCGCGGCCGTATCGTTCTGGGAGAAGAGATTCATCTCCTGCGCGACGCGGTTCGCAACCTGATTGCCGAGGGCAAGAAGAAGATCATCCTGAATCTGGCAGATGTGGACTACATCGACAGCTCGGGAGTTGGTGAGCTGGTGGGAGCGTTCACCACGGTGCGCAATGCAGGGGGAGAGTTGAAGCTGCTCAACCTGACGCAGAAGGTGCACGACGTGCTGCACGTGACCAAGCTGTATACGGTGTTCGATATTCGGGACGATGAGTTCACGGCGGTGAAGTCGTTCGACTATTACTTTGCGAAGTAGTTCCTCGGGCCTAAAGCCCAATTGTCGTACCGATCTTACGCGGCGCTGAAGTGCCAACCTTCCACCCGCTGGTATCGGTCCCGTTTAAGAGTCGATTCACCCGAGGCGGGCTGGACGCGGGCGGCGCCCGTCCCTACACTGAACCGTTTCGGGTAGTTTTCAAGCTCCTGGGCACGAGCTACCATTTATCTCAACAATTATCGTGGGCCACGCTAGTCGTTGGGTGCGGGAGTGGCTGAGTGGCGAATTACGGCAGTTCCGATCATCGGTCGCTGCAGGAGAAGACTGCCCGCGAATTAATCTGGACTTCCAATCGTACATTTCAGGGATGGACATGCTCGCAATGCCAGTGGAATAGTCCGCTGCCGACTTTGCTGAGCGAGGCCGACGCGCGCACGGCATATGACCGGCTGGCGGCGGCGAAGTTTCGCGAACACAAGTGTGCGGACCATTTGGCGCGGCTTGACATGGTGCAGGAACAGGACAGCTTTACGGGGCGTATCCGGAAACTGGTCACGCAGGGGTTCAAGCCGAAAGATGCGGTCGAGTTGTTTTTGCAGGAAATCGAGCTGGAGTATCGGAACGACCCGAAGACGTTGGCTCGGGCGAAGGCCGAGGGCGAAGACTTCTTGCGACGGCTGAAGACGGGGTTGATTTGAGGAGCATTCACCAGAGGGCGCAGAGGCGCACAGAGGAGGCGGGGCTTGATCCGATGGAGGTGGGCAGGACGCGGGCTTTGCCCGCGGGACGGACGAAGGCGTCCTTCCCTACACGATCAATTTTTTATTCCCATTTGGGTAAGGATGTAGGCGTAATCGAAGGACGCTTCGTGGAGGCGGTCGTACCTTCCTGAAGCGCCGCCGTGGCCGGCGGGGCTTAGGTTCGTCTTAAAGACCAGAGTGTTGTGATCGGTGCGCGTGGCCCGCATCTTGGCGACATACTTCGCGGGCTCCCAGTACATCACCTGGCTGTCGTTGAACGACGTTTTGACCAGCATGTTGGGATAGGCCTTCGCCTCGACGTTGTCGTAGGGCGAGTAGGTGATCATGTAATCGAATGCCGGTTTCTCTTTCGGATTTCCCCATTCTTCGAACTCACCCACCGTAAGCGGCAGGCTTTCGTCGAGCATGGTGTTCATGACATCGACAAACGGAACCTTGACCACGGCCGCGTGAAACAGATCGGGGCGCAGGTTAAGGACCGCGCCCATGAGCAGGCCGCCGGCGCTGCCGCCCTCGATGACCAACTTGTCTTTCGATCCGTAGCCGCGCTTGGTGAGGTCTTCGGCGACCGCAGTGAAATCGGAGAAGGTGTTCTTCTTGTTCATCATTTTGCCGGCGTCGTGCCAGGCCTTACCCATCTCGCCTCCGCCGCGGATGTGGGCCACCGCATAAGTAACTCCGCGATCGACAAGGCTGAAGATGTTGGAGCTGAACCACATGTCGAGCGAGATGCCGTAGGATCCGTAACCGTAGAGATAGAGCGGGCCAGCGCCGTCGAGCTTCGCGCCTTTCAAATGCAGCACGGACACTGGGATCTTTGTGCCGTCGGAAGCCGTGGTGTAGATCTGCTCGACTTCATACTTGTTGCGATCATATCCGCCGGGAACTTCTTTCTGCTTCAACATCTGAGAGGCGCCGGTTTCCATGTCGTAGGAAAAGACTGAAGCCGGGGTGATGGGAGACTCGTAGGCGTAGCGGAATTCCGAGGTGTCGTACACGCGATTCGTGTACGGCCGGACATCATAGGCAGGCTCAGGGAATGAGAGCCGGCGGGAGTGTCCGTTGCGGAGATCGACGACGCGGATTTGCGGCAGACCATTCTCGCGCTCGTACAGGACCATGAAGCTCCTGAACATATCCATTTCATCGAGCATGATGGCCGCGTTGTGCGCCATGGCCTCATGCCAGTTTTTGCTGCCGGGATCAGTGACGGGAGCGGTGACGAGCCGGAAGTTGCGTCCGGTGTCGTTGGCGCGGATGTAGAAAGAATCGGCGTTGTGGTCGGCGTAGTATTCGACGCCCTGCCTGCGGGGCTCGATGGTTTTCCAATCCGCTGCAGGGTCCTTGGCCGGGATATAGCGCGCTTCGCTTGTCGTGTGGCTGCGCAGCTCCATGATGATGTACGCTTCGCTGCGTGTCTTGAAAGCGCGAACCGTGAATTTCTCGTCGGGCTCTTCGTAGACCACAGTGTCAGGATCGGAGGATCCAACCGTGTGGCGGTAGAGGCGGTACTGCCGCTTCGAGACGGCGTCTTCCTGGGTGTAGAAGACGGTGCGATTGTCGTTGGCCCAGACTACGGAGCCGACGCGCTCGGCATGATCGGTGAGCGTTTGGCCGGTGCGGAGATCTTTCACCGCGAGATTGAACTGGCGGAAGCCGGTGTTGTCGTAGCTATAGGCCAGAAGATTTCCGTCAGTGCTGACCGTAAAGGCCTGCACCGTCATGAAGGCCTGACCCTTCGCCAGTTCATTTACGTCCAGGAGAACTTCTTCCGAGGCGTCGGCGCTGATCTTCTTGCGGCAGCGGATGGGGTACTGCTTGCCGGCTTCGGTGCGGATGTAATAGAAGAAGTCGCCCTCTTTATAGGGAACTTCAACGTCGGTTTCTTTCACCCGGCTTAGCATCTCGTCATAGAGTTTTTTCTGCAAAGGCTCGGTGGGCTTCATCAGCGCGTCGGTATAGGCGTTCTCGGCTTCGAGATAGGCGCGCACCTCCGGGTTGGATTTCTCGCGCAGCCAGAAATAGTTGTCGGTCAGCTGGTGGCCGTTGATCTCGGTGACGTGAGGGATTTTTTTCGCGACTGGTGGAGACGGGAGCTCGTCGGCCGGGGTGAAGACGAGCATCGAGACGGGGACGAGTGCGAGCAAGTGATAAAGGGTCATAGATAAGCTCGAGTTTGGTTTCGAACCGGAGTTCGGGACAAGCGGGAACGATAATACGACGGCATGGGGGAATGCAACGTTCAGCCCAGCACGAATCCGTGTTTCAAAGTAATGGGTTTGAAAGGGCTCGGGCGCCCCATCCTCTTTGCGATTTGTGCAAGGACTTCAAAGTTTCAAGGCGAACCGTCAAGAGATAAGGCCGGACGGTTCCCACCCGTGCTTAGAACGCGAGGGCAGGCCGACCGTTCGCTAAGACTGTAAACTGCCGCTGGATTAAGATGCAGTCCAGCGAAGACTCTTGTCCGCACGGAGTGCCCGATGTCTGCCAGCTTTCCGATCTATCCGGCACACACCGCCGTCCTGAGCATGGATTGCCAGAGCGGCATCGTTTCGGTCTACCTCAAGGAAGACAAAGACACGTTTCTGGGGCGCATCTCAACCGTACTCAATCATGCGCGTGTCGTCGGAATGAGGGTTACCCATGTCCAAGTTGGCTTTCGTCCCGGACTGCCGGAGGTTCGTTCTCGAAATGTTCTCTTCGGGGCTATTAAGTCTTCCACTCAGCACCAGAAACTCTTTGAGGGGCTCGGAGCGATCCCCCCTGCGATCGCTCCCAAAGAAAGCGAAATCGTCGTTCCCAAGCATCGCGTCAGCGCATTCGCCGGAACGGACCTCGCCATGATCCTCCGTGCCAACGATATTGATACGCTGGTACTGCTCGGCATTGCCACCAGCGGCGTCGTTCTCTCGACGTTGGTCGCGGCTGCCGATGCCGATTTCCGCCTCGCGGTTATCAAAGATTGCTGCGCCGACCTCGACTCCAGTCTCCATGATTGCCTCATTAACAAGTTTTTCCCCTCCCGCACAGCGGTACTCTCGGCTCGGGAATTTGTGGAGCCCCCCGGCTCTAGCGGCGGATTTTGAGGATAATCGCGATGCTCCGCCAGCGCTTTGGATATCCTTCAATTTTCAATTGCGCAGCGAGTCCCGTACGCTGGTCAGCAATGCCCGCGAAGGTGCGAGATCCCTGAGTTTTGCAATCTCCGACAATGCTTTGTCAATTTCCGCATAGCCGCAACGATGCATCCATGCTGCAACCAGGATCGGCGATCGGTTCATGCCCTCGCGGCAATGCACCAGCACGCTGCCTCGCCGCACGCCTATCGCTATGGCGTACAGGATGTCTTCCAACTTTTGCGCAGAGATCGGAGCCGCGTCCGGGATTGGAATGTGGATGTAGGTGATCTTCGGTGCTCGCGGAACAGCTTTCTGGCGGCAAAGCGAAATGACGGTCGCGATACGCCGCGGATTGGAACGTGCCAGTTGCAGCGCATCTTTGAGACTCCCGACATAGAGTCTTTCCCAAATCTTTGTCACTGGTCTCCCGGCCTTGTAGACACATGCATGCCCATTGTTCTCCCAACGTACCCTATTCGAATACAGGAAGCGAACGTCGTGATTCTGAGACAGGGCGATCTCTACGCTAACCGGGTCGATGAGCGAAATCGGGAGGTTACGACAGCTATGAGCTAGGCATTAGATCCTCGCCAAGCAACATCCAGATACACACGCCAGAAAGGATCAGCATCAAGCCACTCCAGCAAATGGAGAGTGCTGCGAAGATGCGATACCCGAAAGGAAATGCCCGTAACAGGAGCATGATGGCGGCAACTTGTGACAGACCCGTGACCGCCAAAAGCAGGAGGCCCCACATGAGCCACCTTCTTGCGCTATCGTCTCGCTGGTGGACAACATCCGGCATGCGTTGGACGGTGCTGGACTGTCGGATGTGCGCGTGAGTCAGGATCGCGACAAGAACGTGGTGACGTTGTCGGGCAACGTTGCGACGGATGACGAGAAGGCGCACGCGGAATCGATCGCAAGGCACACGCTGGTTCGGCAGTCGTGGCGGACGAGATCGGAGTACGTCCGAAGGGTGACGAAAGCACGGCCAAGAAGGTTGACTCGGAACTCGATGCCGGCATCGACAAGAATCTGGAAGCGATGCTCGTGAAGCACAGGATCAATCGGGCTGTCCGCTATGACGTGAACAACGGAGTCGTGACCTTGAAAGGCGACGTTGCTTCTCAAGGACAACGCTCATATGTGGAGAAGCTGGCGCAGCAAGTGCCGAACGTGAAGCAGGTTGTGAACGCGCTCGAGGTTAAGAACCAGAGGGCAACTTCGACTAAGTAAGCGTGAGTGTCGTGACGCTTCGCGCCGGGGCGGACGAAGGCGTCCGCCCCCTACACACAACCGTCACTATTTTGCAGGAATCAAATCGAACTTGCCTGAAGACTCCTCGTAAAAAATTGCCCCTTCCTTCTTGTCTCCGCCGCTCCAGTGTTTGTGTCCTCCGGGCACTCGCAAGAAGTCACCTGGGCCGATACGCTTCTCGCCCGCTTCGTCTTTGTATAGATACGCGCCCTTGACTCCGACAATCCAGACATCGTTGGTGTGAGTGTGCATACCCGCATCATATCCGGGCGCGAACTTGCTGAATGTTCCGTGCGCGCCAGCGGTGGCGTCTCCCCAAACAGCCGCTGCGGTAACAGCCGGGTTACCGGGTTGCATTGCAGTGTAGTTTGCGTGACTTGAGGAAACGAAGATGACTTTGTCACCTTGCGCCTGTCCCTGAAGCCGTCCGATGGACCAAGCCGCGATTATCCCCACAACGACTGCAACCATCAACATTGAACGTTTCATTACTTCTCCTTTGTGGTAGTTTGCCGCTTGCGAATGGAGCCGACGCATTCTACATGGCAGACGGGCAGGAGCCAAGGAGGATCGAAATGCTGGTTGTGCGATCGGTGCGGTTGAAGTTCTCTTGCAGGTCGCGCTTGCGACAAGGGGCAAGAATATCTCGGCTATTGACTGGCGCTTCGCGCCGGAGGCGGACGAAGGTGTCCGCCCCCACACAAACCTACTGGATCAGGGTGCCGCCGTTTCCTCCGTTGGTTTCTTCTTCGGGGGCGATCACTACGGCTGCGGCTACGCGGTCGCCGGGCTCCATCTGCAGCAGGCGGACGCCTTGGGCGTTGCGGCCGGATTCGCGGATTGTGGTCGAGTCCATGCGGATGATCTTGCCGTAGTGGCTGATCAGCATGACTTGCGAGTTCTCATCGACCTGGGCGATGGCGACAACTTTACCGACGCGTTCGGTGGTCTTCACGTTGATGACGCCTTTGCCGCCGCGATTGATTAAGCGGTATTCGTCGGCTGGAGTGCGCTTGCCGAAGCCGTTTTCGGTGACCGAGAGGATCAGGTCGCCCTTGACGGCTACATCGATGGCTTCGGGCTCGCCTTCGGCAGAAGTCTTCTCTGGTGCAGGTGCTGGAACGCCAGGCTTCACCGTGGTCGCCATTCCTACCACGTAGTCACCCTTTGCCAGATCGATTCCCCGGACGCCGAAGGCGGAACGGCCCATGGGGCGAACGTGGCTTTCGTCGAAGCGGACCGCCATGCCTTCGTGGCTGGCGAGGAAGATGATCTGGTTGCCGTCGGTGATGCGGGCGGCAACGAGTTCGTCTCCCTGGTCGATTCCAATAGCATTGATGCCATTGGAGCGGACGTGCATGAATTCGCGGACTTCCGATTTCTTGACGGTGCCGTTGCGCGTCGCGAAGAAGACGTACTTGTTTTCTTCCTCGAGATTGCGGACCGCGACGAGCGTCTTCACCGTCTCGCCGGGCTGCAGGCCGACGAGGTTGCCGATGTGCTTGCCTTTTCCGGCGGCGCTGACGTCCGGGACCTCGTACACCTTCAGCCAATAAACCCGGCCAGTGTTGGTGAAGATGAGGATGTAGGCGTGCGTACTCGCGATAAAGAGATGCGAGACGAAGTCTTCGTCGCGCGTCTTCATGCCGGTGCGGCCCGTGCCTCCGCGGCGCTGCATGCGGTAGGTGGAGATGGGCGTGCGCTTCAGGTAGCCGGAGTGGCTGACCGTGACCGCGACCTGCTCGTCGGCGATGAGATCTTCGAGGACGATTTCTGCGGCTTCATCTTCAATGCGCGTGCGGCGGTCGTTGCCGTAGAGCTTTTTCACTTCTTCAAGCTCTTTGATGATGACGCCGCGTAGCTTCTTCTCAGAGCCGAGAATCGATTCGTATTCGGCGATGTTGTCGCGAACTTCCTTCAACTCGTTCGAGATTTCGTCGATCGAGAGCTTGGTCAGGCGATGCAACTGCAGTTCGAGGATGGCATCAGCCTGTTTGGCGCTGAAGGGCTTCTCGGGATCGACCCGGGGCGCGCGTCCGGTGGTGTTGATGTCAATCTTTTTGCCGCCGAAGTACGCGATCAAATTCTCGCGGGCGTCAGCACGGTTGGCGCTGCCGCGAATAATGACGATGACGTTGTCCAGATGATCGAGGGCCTTCAGGTAGCCTTCGAGGATGTGCTCGCGGTCTTTCGCTTTGGCGAGCAGGTAGGCGGTGCGGCGGCGGACAACGTCGACACGGTGCTCGATAAAGTACTTGAGCGCCTGAATGAGGCCCATTTCGCGTGGCTGTGCGTTGACCACCGCGAGCAGGATCATCGAGAAGCTCTCCTGCATTTGCGTGTGCTTGAAGAGCTGGTTGAGGACGATCTGGGGCTCAACGCCGCGCTTCAGCTCGATGACGATGCGCATGCCGTCGCGATCGGATTCGTCGCGCACGTCGGAGATGTCCTCAATGTCCTTGTCGTTGACCAGTTGCGCGATGCGCTTGATCAGGACCGACTTGTTCACCTGATAGGGAATTTCGGTGACGACGATGGACTGGCGATCTTTGTTGATGCTTTCGATGGAGGCCTTGGCGCGCATCATGAAGCGTCCGCGCCCTGTGCGGTAGGCTTCGAAAATTCCCGAGCGGCCGTGAATGATGCCGGCGGTGGGGAAATCGGGGCCCTGGACGAACTTCAGAATTTCTGCGAGCTGGGCGTTGGGATTGTTCACCAGCGTGATGGTGGCGTCGACGATCTCCGTCAAATTGTGCGGCGGAATTTTCGTGGCCATGCCGACCGCGATTCCGTCGGAGCCGTTAATCAGCAAGTTCGGAATGCGAGCGGGCAGAACATCGGGCTCGACTTCACTGCCGTCGTAGTTGGGATGGAAGTCGACCGTGTCTTTATCGAGATCTTCGAGCAGCGCGGTGGAAACCTGCGCCAGCTTGGCTTCGGTGTAACGATCGGCTGCCGGAGGATCTCCGTCAACGGAGCCGAAATTTCCCTGACCAAAAATCAGCGGGTAGCGCATCGACCAGTCTTGGGCGAGACGGACGAGAGCGTCATACACGGCAAGGTTGCCGTGCGGGTGGTACTTGCCCATTACTTCGCCGACGATGCGGGCGCATTTGCGCGTGGCGCGATTCGGGTACAGGCCCATCTGCTGCATCGTGTAGAGAATGCGGCGATGCACGGGCTTGAGTCCGTCGCGAACGTCGGGAAGCGCGCGGCCGATGATGACCGACATCGAATAGTCGAGATACGACCGGCGCATCTCTTCTTCGATGTTGACGGGTTGAATGTTCAGCGCGCCGGGGCCGGTACCATCGCCGCCCGGCGGGGGAGTCAAGGGGAGTTCTGGATTCTGATCGTCAGGCATATGAGCAATGAGGTTCGAGCAGTGAGCTATGAGCTAAATCAAGTTCCGATTGAACGGGCATTCCAGCCACTCTTCGATCCATGTAACTGGTTGTTTCTGCAGGATGTTATGTGCCCTGGGAACTGTCGTAATTATAGCACGATAGCGGGAGAAATTGGGTGTCAGAGAAGCGTGTTTAGTGTTGCCGATGATTCCGCATTTAGGCCCTATCCTCGCGTAGAAATCACGATGCCGAAGGTTACTCGAATCGTGTTGGCGTGAAAACGATCGGTCTTTCGGATTCAAGCTTTTCAACCGCAGAGAACGCGGAGAAATGCCACGGAGGACGCAGAGAACTTCGGGTTGGTTGATTTCCGGATCTAGTTTGCCTGGATCGTTTGTGGCAGTTGGAACGTGACGCCGCGCTCGTCGTTTTGCTTGCGAGTGGCTTCAAGGTCCAGATCCATGATGGCGAATTTGTGCCGTCGTCCTGGCGTGAGGTCGAACAGCGTTTGGCCAAGGATGGCGTAATTTGCGACTTCCACGGTGCGCCCGTCCTTAAAAACCAGAAGCGTAGGCGGCAGCGGAGGATCAGGCTCTACGGCCGGAGCTTCCTCCCTGGCCCGTTCGGCGGTGTGCGCGGGCGGGGTATCTTTCACCGGGGGCACATACGAGCGGGGGCCGGAGCCGCGGCGATCGAACACTGTCGGGCCGCCCTGGTAGTCGGCGTCATCATCGGCGGCTTGCTCTTGCTGGTCGTCAGCCGGGGCGCCCTCAACCGCGTAGGGGACGGGAACCGCGTACCATGTCGGACCAACAAAATTAGAGTCCTGGCCCTGGTGACGATGGCCGTCACGATTGTGGTTGCCGTCGTGGTGAAAACCATTTCCTGCCGATGTTAGCGGCGGGTGATGTTGTGGAGCGTATCCCTGGGGTCCGAGCGAGGTCACGCTGGCTGGCGGGCCGTTTACAGCATGGCCTCCGAAGCCCGGTGAGGTCACCGAAGCGGGTGCGCCGTTGATCTGGGCAGTAGCGGGGAGTGCAACGAACAGCCCAACCGCCAGAAAGGCGACCGAAAGTGAGAGCGACGGCCGCACCGAAATATGATACTCGGAAAACTGTGTCATGGCGCACCTCATGGGTAGAACGCGGCTACTCCTACATAAGATTGCAATCAAGGCATAGCGGATGCATGCGGAATATAATTCCGATGGAGCCGGGGGCTAACTCCCGTATTCGCAGCGAGCCGTCCAGAAGCCCTGCCGTTTCAGCACTACATACGAGCATGACTCGCTCGAAAATACAAGCAACGCCGACAAAGACGCGATGAAATCTGCTTTTCGATTGGCCATGCTGGCGCTGGTGCTGATCGTGGTGGCCATGCTGTCGGGGCTCACGGCGATGCGGTTCGCCATTCATGGGCAGGAGGTGGCGGTGCCTCCACTGGTGGGGCTGACGCCGCCGGAGGCGGAGCGCGCGACTTCGGGCCTGGGGCTTCAGATATCGATCGAGCGGCAGTATTACAGTCCGCAGATCCCCGAGGGACGGATCATGTCGCAGCTTCCTTTACCCGGAACCAAGGTGCGGCGCGGGTGGCAGGTGCGCGTGGCGCAAAGTCTGGGTCCGACACGGGTCGCGGTTCCCGATGTGACGGGACAAAGCGAACACGCGGCGGAGTTGAACATACGGCGTCGCGGGCTGGAGATTGCGTCGATGGGCGAGGTGGAGACGGCAGGGATCCCGGCGGATCAGGTGCTGGCGCAAAACCCGTCCGCCAATGCCACGCAGTTGGTGGCGCCGAAGATCAACCTGCTGGTGAGCAGCGGCGCCGAGCCGCAAGCGTACGTCATGCCGAGTTTTGTAGGCCAGCCCCTGGGAAGTGCGAGCCGCACGTTGCAGGATTCGGGATTCAGGTTAGGGAACGTGACCGTGGCTTCGATCGTGGAGGTGCCCGCGGATCAGAACGGCGCGGGCCAGCCCGCTCCCACGGCTCCTGTGCAGCCTTCTCCGGCGAGCATTATTGTGTCGCAGGCTCCGGCGGCAGGACTGAAGGTTACGGCGGGGTCGACAGTCAGTTTTGAGGTGCGATGAGCTCCAGAGCCCTCGTCTCCGGCCGCTCTTCCACCGCGTGCTCGAGCTGTGCTCGAGGGACAGCAGGGGCGGCTGTCCCCACATAATCTGTTCCTCTTTCTGTTAGCCTGTTAGCGATTCACTAACGCCATCATGTGCTCGGGATAGCGCTGGCCGGCTGCGGCGTCTTGGGGGAAGACTTCGTCGAGGCGGGCAAGGTCTTCTTGCGAGAGACGGATCTCGACGGCTGCGGCGTTTTCTTCCAGATATTTTCTACGCTTGGTGCCGGGTATCGGAACGATGTCGTCGCCTTGTGCCAATACCCACGCGAGGGCGAGTTGCGACGGCTTGCATCCTCTTTCCTTCGCGATTTCTTCTACCTTGCGGACCAGGTCTAAGTTTCTCTGGAAGTTTTCTCCCTGGAAGCGCGGGGAATTGCGGCGGTAATCGTCCGGGGCGAGATCGTCGAAGGTGCGGAACTGGCCGGTGAGGAATCCACGGCCAAGAGGGCTGTAGGCGACAAAGCCGATGCCGAGTTCGCGGCAGGTGGCGAGGACTCCATTCTCTTCGGGGTCGCGGGTCCAGAGCGAATACTCGGTCTGCAGTGCTGTGATGGGATGAACCTTCATGGCGCGGCGAAGAGTGTCGGGGCCGGCTTCGGAGAGGCCCAGGTAGCGGACTTTGCCGTCCTCGACCAACTGCGCCATGGCGCTGACCGTGTCTTCGATTGGTGTGTCCGGATCGACGCGGTGTTGGTAGTAGAGATCGATGGTTTCGACTCGGAGGCGGCGCAGGCTGGCTTCGCAGGATTGGCGGACGTAGTCGGGCTTGCCGCTGACGCCGCGAACGTTGGGATTCTTGGGATCGCGCACGATGCCGAATTTCGTGGCGAGCACGACTTCGTCGCGGCGGCCTTTGATGGCGCGGCCGACCAACTCTTCGTTCTTATGAGGGCCGTAGACGTCAGCGGTGTCGAGGAAGAAGATGCCGAGGTCGAGCGCGCGGTGAATGGTGGCGATGGATTCGGCGTCGTCGAATCCGGAGTAGAACTCCGACATGCCCATACAACCTAGACCTTCGGCGGAAACTTCGAGGCCAGTGTGGCCAAGATAGCGAGTTTTCATGATGACTCCTTGGGGGATGACGTCGGGCCGGAATCGTACTCCTCTATAGATGCCCTAGGATTGAAGGATGGTGCGCGGAAAAGCTCGTCGTGTAGCCCCGGACGCCTTCGTCCGGGGCGCCCTCCGCGCGCGTCTTTGGCGCGAGGCGTGGCTGATAGTTGTTCAGCGAATGACGCGGATGCGAGGTTTGGCAAGAGCAAGCACTTCGCCGATGTGGACGGCGGGAACTCCGGCTTGGTTTAGGGCTTGCGTTAAGGCTTCGCCGTCGGGAGTGCAGATTAACAGGCCTCCGGCGGTTTGCGGGTCGTAGAGGATGGTGCGGACGTCGTCTGGGACTTGCTCGTCGTACTCGACCAGGCATTCGGCGAAGTCGCGGTTGTTGTTCAGGCCTCCGGGGATGTGGGCGGCACGGATGCAGTCCAGGGCACCGTCTAGCAGCGGGACTTTGTCGGCAGAGAGAGTGGCGGAGACGTTCGAGGCAAGGAGTATTTCGCGGAGGTGACCGATCAGGCCGAAGCCGGTGATATCGGTCATTGCGTGGATTTCGAAGGGCTGGAGTCTTGCTGCTTGCGGGGAAGGCGCTGTCGAGCTCTGCTCGACCGGACGGACGCTGGCGTCCGTCCCTACATGGCCAGTTGCGCTGCCGTGATTCGATATCACTTCCGTGGCGCCCTTGTTCAGGGTTGTCATCGACTTTACGGCGGCGTCGATCCAGGACTGTTCGGCTTTGCCCTTCTTTATGGCGGTTGAGATAACTCCTGTGCCTACGGCCTTCGTCAGGATTAGTTTGTCTCCGGGTTTTGCACCGGTGTTCTGGTAAATCCTCTTGGGATGGATTACGCCGGTGACGGAGTAGCCGAACTTGGTTTCTTCGTCGCGGATGCTGTGGCCGCCGATCACTATGCATGCGGCTTCGATCATTTTTGAAAGGCCGCCAGCGAGGATGCGCTCGAGAATTTCCAGATCGGCTTTGTCAGGGAAACAGACCAGGGCCAGCGCAGTGAGCGGACGGCCTCCCATGGCGTAGACGTCGGACAGAGCATTGGTGGCGGCGATCTGGCCGAAGGTGTAGGGATCGTCAACGATTGGCGTGAAGAAGTCGACGGTTTGGACCAGCGCTTGCTCGGGCGTGAGTTGATACACGCCGGCGTCGTCGGCGTGGTCGAAGCCGACCAGAACATTCGGGTCGTGTTGCCGGGCTAATTTCCCAAGCACTTTGTCCAGCGCCGCTGGACTCAGCTTGGACGCTCAACCCGCGGCTTTCACGGACTCCGTCAGCCGGAATGGTTTTACTTCAGGCATCCGATCATTTTACGCGCTGACAAAGAACTCTCACCACAGAGGGCACAGGGGTACACAGAGGAGGAAGAGGATTCGCATTCAGCGCTGTCTGTGGAAGTCGAACGTCGTGGTGGTGCCTGCGTCTTTGTTCTCGAAGATGACGTGGAGGGTTTTGCCATCGGTCGCAACGGACAGGCGGGCAACGCTGACGATCTTATCCTTGCGCTTGTGGGTGAGTTCCACCGTGCTCGGGTTGAGGAGTTTGGCGGCGACCAGGGTGTGGCCGGGGTCATCCTCCACTGGATAGAACTTGCCGTCGAACTTGGCGTCGAATTTCTCGCCGAGCGGAGTTTCGCCGCTGAATCCTTGTGACGTGCACTTGTAGGTGATCAGCGATCCGTTGTTGGAACGGTTGACCTGGTAGGCATGCCAGGAGCCGGAAATCAGGTGCGCATCCGGCGGAGCCTTTTCCATTCTCCGTGCGAGGGTTTCGATGGTGACGGTTTGGGCTTCAGTCGTGTCTTTGATCTGCTGGGTCAGAGTTGAGCCGTCGGGGGAAACGGACGCGAGTTCTGTAAACATCGTCTTGCCGGCCTTCTTCGCGACGATCTGCACGGTTCGCGCATCCACCACCCGAACGTTGAGGGTGTCCCAGTAGTCCCCTTCCATGACTTTGTGATCGAGGCCATCCGCTGTGACTTCGACATCCGCCCAATCGGAGGAGTGAAAGACTCCCTGGGCGAGGGAATGCACGATGGGCTTCTGCGGGATCGGAGGATCGAGCACCCATTTGCCGTCGAAGGGACTCTGACCTAAGGAGCCGGGAGCCAACAGCACCAGGATGAGGAGCGCTTTCATCAGATTTTCGCCCTCGTGGTCGTTATGATATCGCCGATTGCCGGATGGATGCCTATTTCACGGTGACGTCTGTGATCTTAAGGTCGGGGTATTGGTGGCTCCACTGGGCGGAGATGCTGTCGAAGGTGAGGCGGAAAGGTTCCGACTGGCCGGGTCCTAGCGGGGCGACGTTGAGATCGACCGGTTCGTTGTAGGCTCCGTTGTTGCGAAAGAGACGTAGGGGGAGTTCTTCTTGCTGCGCCAGCTGGCCCATGGAATCCAGGAAATTTACTTGCACGATGACGCGGGTCACGGTCTTATTTCCCGTGTTCGTGATGGTGCCGTCGATGTAGCTCACCGTGGCTCCGATGAAATTCTCTGCGGCGGACATCTTGAAGTCGGAGAGCTTGAGTTGCGCGATATACGGCGAAGGCGCTACGACTTTTTTCGGCGGCTCGCGCAGGAAGAAGGCCGTGGCGAGCGCGAGTCCGATGACAACCACGACGGCGATGACGATGATCAGGCGGCTGGAGTCGCGTTCTTCGGCGACCGGGGATTGCTGGCCGAGGCTGTCCATGGAGGAATTGTAGGACGTTGAGATTTGAATGTCGATTTCGGACACCCAAACAAAGGGCATGAACCACTAAGGGCGCGAAGGGACACGAAGGAAAATCTTCCTGTCAAATGGAAGCATCCAATCCGCGGAGGATTCGATGACCCCAGACCCGAACGCTTCCCTACGCCAACATCTGGTGGAACTGCTCACCGGAGGCCATGCGCACGCCACATTTGAAGATGCCATCAAAGGCCTGCCGCCCACACTCTACGGAGCCAAGCCCGCGAATTTCCCCCACTCAGCTTGGATGATCCTGGAACACCTCCGCATCGCCCAGCACGACATCCTGGAGTTCAGCCGTAACCAGAAGCACGAATCCCCGAAATGGCCCGAAGGTTACTGGCCGAAAAACGAAGCACCGCCTACATCGGGCGCTTGGACCAAGAGTGTTGAGGAATTCCAATCGGATCTGAACGCGATGCAGGACCTGGTCAAGAATCCGAAGACGGATCTGTTCGCAAAGATCCCGTGGGGTGATGGCCAGACGATTTTGCGGGAAGCGCTGCTGGTGGCCGATCACAACGCTTATCACACTGCGCAGATCGTTGACGTGCGGCGGTTACTGGGAGCGTGGAATTAATGACAGGGTGGGGATTTGAGTTCCTCTTAAGATTCCCGCAGAGGCGAATGGAGACCTGCTGAGCTCTCACGCAACCACAGACACTCTCGGCGTCACGTTTCCTCCGTGGTGAGCGGTACTACGCTTGCGGAACACCACTCGTACATTCTCTCTCCGGCGCTCGTCAATCCCAACGAAAACCCACTCAATCTCCGGCGAGACATAGCGCAAAATCACATCGGTCGACGGATGCACATGCAGCGCCGGAGCGACCAAGAAGACAAGAGGCGAGTCCTCCGACAACACTCGGCCGCCGAAATATCCGAATTTCAAAAACTCGCCGCCCGTAATGCCACTGAACCCGCGCCCAGTAGTCCAGACCCTGCAGCGGCAGGTGAATGTCCTCATCCGCTTTCAATTCCAGGACGGCGAGCCGTCCTTCGAGCGTCAGCGTCAGCACATCGATCATCGCCCGGTCTGCCGCGGAAAACGCAGGGACCTGCGAATACACGGACTCGGTTGCAAGCCGCTCGTCGATCACGCTGACGTCGGCGCGCACCAGCGACTCCAGCCACCGCTCGGGATGCATTCGAAACAACCGGTCGTGGCGCGGCCCCGTACGGATGCGGGCATTCCGCAATGCGGTGAGCAACTGGACGAAAAGAGCCCAATTGCGGTCTTCTAAAACGCGCTCTTCCGCGCCCACGCCGAACACAATTTCCTGCCGGCTGCGAAAGGTGATGGCCTCCGCCCCCATGCGGGCTCGCGCAAACTCAAGCCCTCGCCAGCGGAAGGAAAGCTCGGCTGGAGACAGCACCGCAACTTCACAGTTCTGCAGAATGGTCTGAATGCGGGAGATCGATTCGCCGAATCGCTCCAGTGCGGCGGTTTCGTTAGTGGCAGAAGACTCCCGGCACAGGTCGAGCCAAAGAATCCCGAAGGTCAAGGCCGCATCGATCGAGCTCTGCGTCTCGGAAGTATTCACGCCCAGCAGCGCAAAGGCGGTCTGACCTTGCCGCAGCAAGCCACGCGCGTAAATCGGACCAAACGATCTCTCCAGATCAACTCGGGTGGTGAGGCGGGAGATCGCGTACCCGGGAAAATGTCTTTCGAAGGCCCGCTTCAGCCTGGCCTCGCTACCCGCGCGCCCGCTTCGCCGTGGGAGAGCGCCGGTCGCGCTCCCGGCAGATTTCTAATTTCGTAGGCTGCGGCTGCCCGAGCCGCTGCACCGCCAGGCGCAATGTGCCGTTCTTCACCTCCGCGTCGAGCACGCGCCGCACGGTATTCCGCTCCGGCGACCACAGATGGAGCAGGCACTTGTTGTGCTCGCCCGATATCGAATACTTCGACTGCGCCAGGTCGAACATCACTGCGCCATCTTCGATCACGACGGCGCCCGAGGCCTCGCCCAAGAACTCCTCAAGCGTGTGTGTAAGCGACTCTGCATTCATGCCGCAATTGTCGTGAATCGGAGCGGTCAAAGTCTGTGACGAATGAACATTGGCATGTGGAAATCTTTGGGAGGGCGGAAACTAAGGTTGAGCCATCAAGGCCCGGACAATCGGGGGGGCAGGACTTTTTGCCAATCTGCGCCACGGGGAATGGGGTTACCTGCGTACCGCTCCAACCTCCTGCTCTGCCGTCTCGTCTCCCCCATGTGTGATAATGGTCCATCGGAGCTAGCCCGAGTCCGCACGACACTCGCCGGCATCTAAACAACGTGGACAAATATAACGATAAAGCCCGCTTTTTCTTCGAACATTACGGCCTGGCCGAGCGTGACCTGGAGCGGTACCTTGCCGCTGCGCTCTCAGCCGGAGGCGACTACGCCGACCTGTATTTCGAGTATCTCTCATCGACCGCGCTCTCGATGGACGAGTCGATGATCAAGTCGGCCAGCCAGGGGATCTCCGCGGGGTGCGGCGTCCGAGTGGTCAGTGGCGAGCGCACTGGATACGCCTACACCGATGATCTTTCTTCCGACCGCATTCTCCACGCGGCGCGGACTGCGGCGCTGATTGCGAGCGCTCCGGCCAGGGCGACCGTCGCTGGATTTCAGAAGACCGCGGCACGCAGCCTATATCCGGTAACGCTGCCGAGCGTGGACGCCGAGATCAGCGCCAAAGTCGAGCTGCTCATGCGAGCGGACAAGACGGCGCGCGCGTATGATCCGCGCATCAAGGAAGTCCGCGCCAGCTACGGCGACGAGCTACGCAACATTCTGATCGTCGCGTCTGACGGCACTTTCGCCGAGGACTCTCAGCCGCTTGCGCGCATGAACGTGAGCTGCATCGCCAAGACGGAAGGCAACTCCGCCCGTGGCACGTCCGGCGGCGGAGGCCGCGTCGCACTCGACTTCTTCTTCGGCGACAAAAATCCAGAATTCTTCGCCAGGGAATCCGCCCGCCAGGCGATCTTGCAGCTCGATGCTCGCGAAGCACCTGCCGGAGAAATGGAAGTCGTGCTCGGTCCGGGATGGCCCGGGGTCCTGTTGCACGAAGCGGTGGGCCATGGACTGGAAGCAGACTTCAATCGCAAGAAGACCTCGGCGTTCGCGGGCCTGATTGGCAAGCGGGTCGCCAGTGAAAAATGCACCGTGGTCGACAACGGCACCATGCCGTGGCGCCGCGGATCGCTCAACGTTGACGACGAGGGCGAGCCCACGCAGGAAACGGTCCTGATCGAAAAAGGAATTCTGAAGGGATATCTCAGCGACAAGCTGTCCTCGCGGCTGATGGGCATCGCCGACACCGGCAATGGACGGCGCGAGAGTTACGAGCACATCCCCATGCCACGCATGACGAATACGTACATGCTGGCCGGGCAGGACAATCCGGAAGACATCATCCGCTCGGTGAAGCACGGAGTCTACGCCGTCAATTTCGGCGGAGGCCAGGTTGATATCACTAATGGCAAGTTCGTCTTCTCGGCGAGCGAAGCCTACATGATCGAAGACGGCAAGATCACCGCGCCGATCAAAGGCGCCACGCTGATCGGCAACGGGCCTGACGTGCTGACGCGAGTCTCGATGGTTGGCAACGATCTGAAGCTCGATGAAGGCGTGGGCACCTGCGGCAAAGATGGGCAGGCCGTGCCGGTTGGCGTCGGTATCCCGACGTTGAAAATCGATCGCCTGACCGTGGGCGGAACCGCGAGGAAGGATCCCGGCGGCTTCATGCAGTAAGCCTTTGGCTGATTTCCGATTTGCGATTTCAGATTTCAGATTGGAGTCGCCGGCGTTGTTCAATCTGAAATCTGCAATCTACAATCTGAAATTTTCTTATGTCCCCAACTGAACTCGAAGCTAAAAACACGAAACTCCAAACCGACCTCCGCGAAGTTGCGCAGGACATCGTGTCCCGGGCGATGAAAGGCGGCGCGTCTGCCGCCGAATGCGTCGTGCGCGAAGGCGACGAATTCTCCACGCTAGTCCGCCTAGGCCAGGTCGAAACGCTGAAAGAATCCGGCTCTAAATCCATCGGCGTGCGCGTGTTCTTTGGACAGCGCGCCGCCAGCACGTACTCGAGTGACTTCTCTAAACAAGGCCTCGACCGCATGGTGAAGTCCGCTCTCGAATTGGCGAAGATCACGTCTGAAGATCCCTTCGGCGGAATTCCCGACGCTTCGCAACTCGGACAACTGCAGGGCAATCTCGATCTCTATCACGAAGACGTTTACTCGCTGCCTGGCGCTGCCCGCATCGATTACGCCCGCCGCACCGAGAAGGCCGCGCTCGATTTCGACCCGCGCATCAAGAACTCCGAAGGCGGATCATTCGACGCTGCCACCGGACACAAAGTCTTAGCCAACTCGCACGGGTTCATCGGCGAATACTCGCGGTCGTACTGCTCCGTCGCCGCGGTCCCCATCGCGCAAACTGACGAGGGCGCGATGCAGCGCGATTACTGGTACTCGGTCGCGCGGACGCTGAAGAAACTCGACGCTCCCGAAAAAGTTGGACGGATCGCAGCCGAGCGCACGCTCCGACGGCTTGGCGCCAAAAAAGCGAAAACCGCGACCGTGCCGATCGTGTTCGATCCCATGGTCTCGACCTCGATCCTCGAGCACATCTTCGAAGGTATCAACGGAGACTCGGTTTACCGCGGCGCTAGTTTCCTCGCCGGTAAGCTCGGCCAGAAAATCGCTGGCGACAACGTCACGGTGATCGATGACGGCACGATCCCTGGTGGATTCGGCACGGCTCCCTTCGACGGCGAGGGCATCCCTACGCGTCGCACCGTTGTTATCGAGAACGGTGTGCTGAAGTCGTACCTGCTGAACACGTACACGGCAAAGAAGCTCGGCCTGCAAACCACAGCGAATGCCTCACGCGGACTGGCGGGTACACCAGGCATCGGCCCGGGAAATTACTTTCTGCAGCCGGGTGCGAAGAGCCCGAAAGAACTAGTCGCAGGAATCAAAGAAGGCTTGTATGTGACGGAGTTCCTGGGGCAAGGCGTGAATCTTGTGACTGGAGATTACTCGCGTGGTGCCTCCGGCCTCTGGATTCAGAACGGTGAACTCACCTACCCGGTCGAAGAAATCACGGTCGCGGGGAATTTGAAAGACCTGTTCTTCAACATCTCGGAAATCGCGAACGACCTCGAATTCCGCGGCTCGGTCGCAGCACCAACAATCCGCATCGACGGCCTAACCGTAGGCGGCGAATAGCTTGTGTGTAGGGACGGACGCCTTCGTCCGTCCCGCGAGCAAAGCGAGCGTGTCGAACCCTTCCCAAACATCAGCCCCATCCCAGTTCATGGCATAGAATGCATTGTCCTCTCTGCCGTCGCTGAAAAGAACATTCACCACAGAGGACACTGAGGTCCACAGAGGATCACTGCCGAGGTGCGCTCATGAAGTTCGCCAAAGTAGTTTTCTGGATTGCCGCAATCTGGGGAGTTCTCGTCATCACGCCTCTGTATTTCCTGTACGACACGATCGGACGCCAGGACCCGCCTGCGATCACGCATCCCGGGTTCTACTACGGATTCGCGGGCTGCGCCCTCGCCTGGCAGTTCGCATTTCTCGTTATCGCGAGAGATCCGGTCCGCTTCCGCGCGATGATGATCCCTTCGGTCTTCGAGAAATTCAGCTTTGCCGTCGCGCAAACCGTGCTCTACTTTCAGCACCGTCTGCACTCGTCCGACCTGGCCCTTGGCGGAATTGACGGCCTTCTCGGAGTATTGTTCTTGCTTGCGTTCTTTCGGACGTCCGCCACGACACCGTCGCTGGATAAAGCCTGATCTCACCGGGAGCACTCGTGAACCGCCGCGCATTCCTGAAATCCGCCAACCTCGCTGGACTCGCGATCGCTCTTCCTTCTGCTGCGTTTGCGGCCGCCGAAGAGAAGAAGGCAGCTCCTGCGAACGCATCCTCCAACCCCAATACCATTCTTCTCAAAGACTATCGACCGCTCTCGATCTACAAAGTTCCGGTCACTCGCGTCGAGAAAGCGAAGTTCCCCATCATCGACATGCACTCGCACCCCGAGCCCAAGACCGGCGCCGAGATCAATACCTGGATCAAGAACATGGACGAAGTCGGCGTTGAGAAATCCATCGTCCTGACGATGACCACGGGGAAGCCCTTCGACGAGATCAATGCGAAATATTCCAAGCATCCCGACCGTTTCGAAGTTTGGTGTGGCCTTGATTTCTCGGGGCACAACACACCCGGGTTTACTGACAACGCCGTTCGGGAGCTCACACGCTGCTACGATGCCGGCGCGAAAGGCATCGGGGAAATTCATGACAAAGGCCAAGGTCTGCGATCCGGAAAATCTACCGCGCCCGGCCTGCACCCCGACGACCCTCGCGTGGACGCAATCTGGGAAAAGGCGGCCGAACTGCGCATGCCCGTCAGCCTGCACGTCGCGGACCCCATATGGATGTATCAAGCGATGGACAAGCACAACGACGGGCTGATGAACGCCTATCAGTGGCGCTTGGACAATCAGCCCAACATCGTCAAACTCCCGGGCATGATTGAAATCCTCGAGCGCACCGCGACCCGGCATCGGAAGACGACATTCGTTGCGTGCCACTTCGCCAATCTCGATTACGATCTCGCGCACCTCGGGGAAGTTTTCGACCGCAACCCCAATCTTTACGCCGATATCGCTGCCCGGTACGCCGAGACCGCGCCGATCCCCCGCTTCGCCGCGCAGTTCTATGCGAAGTATTCGGACCGCTTGGTTTATGGCACCGACATGGGATTCGACACGAAGATGTACCGCATCACCTTCCGCATTCTCGAATCGCAGGACGAGCATTTCTACGAAACTGAGCAGTTCGGGTATCACTGGCCGCTTTACGGGCTGGGACTCAGCGATGAAATTCTCGAGCGCGTGTACCGCGGGAACGCGGCTCGGCTGCTGGCGGCGCGATCGAGCTAGAACTGCCTTCACGCGGGATGCAGACTCCGGCAAGGGCGTGGAAGAGCGGCGCTTCAGCGCCGCGTAAAGCGCAGACTACGAGAGGGCTTCAGCCCCCGTGGGCGCGACCGCAGACTTTGCCGGCGATCGCGTAAAAAGACTTTCAAGCCGGAGGCAGACTACAACGCTCGCTTTGCTCGCGGGACAGCCGAGGCGGCTGTCCCCACATAAAACCTGGACGGACGAAGGCGTCCGTCCCTACACAAGCAATTACTGGTGCGGCGCCGCCGCGGCTGACGTGGCCGGGGCTGACGATGGTGCGTCGAAGGAATTGCCGATGGCGTCGCCGGAGAGGACTAACTCCACCCGGCGGTTTTGCTGGCGGCCTTCTGGGGTGTCGTTGGACGCGATGGGAGTGGTCTTGCCGAAGCCGTGTGCTTCAACCGAGCCCGAGGCAATTCCCTGCTGCACGAAATAATCTCGAACCGCCTGCGCGCGCAGCTCCGAGAGGCTCTGGTTGTATTCGTCGCCGCCAACGCTGTCGGTATGTCCTTCAACCGAGACGTGCAGGCTTGGATACGCGAGGATGATGCCGGAAACCTTCGCCAGGCGCTCGCGGGCTCCGGGAGCCAGTTCGTAGCTGCCGCTGCGGAACAATACGTCAGACATGTTGGCGACGAGTCCGCGGGCGGAGTCGCGAGTCGCAAGAATCGAGTTGAGCTGCTGCAGGAGGCGTTCGCGAAGGTCCTGCTTTTCGCGTTCGGCCTGCTGGCGTAGATTTTCCGACTGAGCGGCAGCGGCGCGAGCCTGAACGGTCTCGGCGGCGAGCGCCTGCTGTTGCGCGACGGCATCCGCTTTGGCCTTCTCAGCTTCTTCTTTCTGGCGGGCGGCGTCCTGGGCTGCGGCCATGGCTTCCTGCTTCATGCGCTCGGCTTCCGCCCTGGCTTGTACGGCTGCAGCGCGATCTTTCTCGGCTTGAATGCGCGCCTGATCGGCGGCTTGGCGCGCGGCTTCGGCATCAGCGCGGCGCTTGGCTTCCGCGTCGGCGTCGGCGCGGGCCTTCGCCTCTCGTGCGGCGGCAGCAGCTTGCGCTTCTTCTTCGGCCTTCTGCTTTACAGCCATCACACGCGCTTCTTCGGAAGTCTCAGTCGCTTCTTTTGCGGCGATGGCGACAGTCTCTTTCTTTTGCTTCTGACGATAGAGCTCCTCGGCGTGCATCAACTGCTGGCCCGCCTTGGAAAGGATCGAAGGGGCGTACTTATCGGCGCCGGCGATATGTGCGATGCGGACGGCGTTGCGCGCTTCAAACAGCTCCAGCGGAGTTTTCGAATCGATGCCGAAGATGGCGTCCTGAATGTGGGCGTTGGTCGCGGAGTAGGTGCCGCGAGTAACGAGTTCGTACTTGGCTTCGATGTTCTCGGTCGCAGCGCCGCTGATCGACGAGCTTTCGGCGACGACCATGTTGCCGGGTTGGGTCACCGCGAAGTACGGCTCCGCGGTAACGATCATGCCGAAGCTCTGCAAGTCGGTGAAGGCCTTGACCTGCGCGTTGCCATGATGATCAAGCGTAAGCTCGCCGAGGTTCACCGGGCGTCCTTGAGGCGAAACCGCCCAGAGCACATAGGTCAGATACTCGAGCCCGAACTTGGTGGCGTCTTCAAAACCTTCGAACTTGGCTTCAATCTGGAAATTGGTCTTCTTGCCTTCGACCTTCGCTTCGCCGGTGGCGCGCTGCATCAGATCGCTGCCGCGAAAGTCGACTCGAGTCGATCCACCCTGCAGCCGATAGTGCATGGCTTTGATGGTGCGCATCACCGTAGGCGCAGGAGCAGCGTTGAGTACGCCGCTCGAGGTGGTGGCGACCGTCGTCGTGGTGACCGTTTGCGTGGTCGTGGACGTCGACGGAGCTTGGGTTTGCGCGGACGCGAGCACCGCCGCGGCAGAGAAGATTACGGCCAGACACAGTTTTTTCACAGTGTTTCTCGATCTGGGGGAGATAGAGATTTCTAATCTTCTATATGTTGCGGGAGAAGCGTCTGAATGCAAAGGACAAGAAGGGTGGGGACTTTAGTAACGGGTCGGAGTGCAATCGGCAAGCTGGGAAGATCTTTCGGTCGGCAGATGCCTAACTCCGGGTTCTGCTAAGTATTGTCATTCCGACCGAAGGGAGGAATCTGCTTGCGGCCGGCACCGTGGCGCTGCCAGGCGACAGCAGATTCCTCCACGGCTACGCCGTTTCGGAATGACAAAGCGTTCCGGAATGACCATGGGTAGGAGTTGTCATTCTGACCGAAGGGAGGAATCTGCTGTCCTTACCACGCGCATCACCGCCGGCCCACCCCAACCTTCCGCCAGGTCCTCCCAAGGTGGATTACGTTCCTCGATCAGGGCGATCTTCTTGTCGCGCCGCCATTTCTTTAGTTCCGTTTCCCGTGCAATAGCGTCTCCGACGTTGTGAAAGCTTTGGAAATACACCCGACGATGGACGCGGTAACGGCGTGTGAACTCTCCGCCTTCGCCCGCGCGGTGTTGGAGCACTCGCTGCAGAGAAATCCTGTCACGCCGATGTAGGGAACGCGGCTCTTGCTGGCCATGATGTAGACGTAGTAAGTGCGCTGTTGAGCCATGAGTCTTCCCCTTCTGGGTTGTCCGCCAAACCTTGTCATTCCGACCGGAGGGAGGAATCTGCTCGTGGCCGGCAGCGTGGCGCTGCAGACGACAGCAGATTCCTCCACGGCTACGCCGTTTCGGAATGACAAGAAGGGAAGGAACTATTCGGCAAGCATTCGGACTCAGGGAAGCACTGCGATGGTGCCTTTGGGGCCGACGACCAGCGCTCCGCCTTCCGGAAAGGCACTGACTGCGTTGAAGGCGAAGCCTTGCTTCTTCTTCCCGTTGATGCGGCGGGGATCGTTCGGCGGGCGGAAATCAAAGATAAAGTCTTCCCCGATGATGAAAAGACGCTGGGGCGCGACTGGCTTGGTCAGCTTTTTCCCGATCCCTTTCGCGGGTTGCTCCTCGGCTTGTTGCCGGATTGCTGCAGCATTCACCTGCTGGTCGTAGGCCACGGCCGAGAAATATGCCTGCGGGTGCAGGTCGGAGAGCCTCCACGTCTTGCCACCATCCTCGGTGAAAGCCAGGTTGGGGGCGTCATCGTCAGGATGCTTGTAGTCGCCGCCGGCGATAACGCCGTGACGCGCGTCGCGGAAGGCGATGGAGAAGATGCCGGCGGATTCGGGACCGTGGAGGATAGGAGTGTTGAAGGCCTCCCAGGTTTTTCCGCGGTCAGGGGAGTGGAAGACGCGGGCGGCTTTGCCGCCGGTGGCGAACCAGATGTTGGGATCGGAGGCTGAAGCGCCGCTAACGCGCCGCTCTTCCACAAGCGCAATGCAACTATTGCTGGCTGCGAAAGCGCCTTCACCTTCGAGGGCTTCAGGTAGCTGTGAGGGCGGGATCGCATGCCAGGATTCGCCATCTTCCGTCGCGAGCAGTTCGAATTTCGGTTTCCCCTTTTCGTCCGGGATGGGATCTCCGACGACGATGCCATGCTTTGGATCCCAGAAAGCAATGGAATTGAAAAATCCCTTGGGATTCGAGTTGGTGAACTGCAATTGCCAGTGCTGGCCAGCGTCGGACGTGTGGTAGATGCGTGATTGGTCGCCCGGGCCCGCGGACATCAAAAAAACTTCATTTGCCGAGAACGCCACTACGGCTCGGAAGTCGAGCGTCGTGGCGTCGGGGATCTGGCCGGGAATCCAAGTTTGGCCGCCGTCCGTGGTGCGGAGATAGGTGCCGTGCGTGCCGCTGGCCCACGCGACCTGCCGCGAGACTGCACTCACGCCGCGGAGATTCTCAGTCGTGTGGGAAGTCTGGACCCTAGGACCCGCTTGGGCGATGGCGATCGCCGAAAGGAACAGCCACACAAAAGAACGCATGAAGGGGATTGTCGCAGGTCGCGTTCTAAAACCCAAATTCTGGAAACCACAGTCGGGCCCGACGGAACGCCGCTGATCGCATTCATAAATTCGCGCCAGACTGGGCCAGAATCGGCACTACAATTACAACCAATCTTTGCTAGCTCACTTCATAGTTGAAAGCCAGGGGTTTTCGCCACAGTCGTAGTTCCGTTCACTGTGAGGGTTCAACCGCGGATTCCTATCCGACCGATTTCGCGGAATAGCTGAAGTTCCAGGGTATCGAGGGGTTCTTATGTTTCACATTGGTTACAAACCCGCACTTTGGAGCGGGTTTTTGCTCTTGGCAAGTTTGTGTTGGGGACAAACGCTAAAAGTGCGTTCCTCCGAAACGACGGTCAAGGACGAGCCTGCGCCGCCACCCACTCCGGTTCCGGTCAAACTTGAAATGAGCGTACCCGCCGGTACTCCGATCAAGGTGGCTCTGGATTCAGAGGTGCGTATCCGGAGAGTGGGGCAGCCGATCCACGGCCAGACGATGGAGCCAGTGTATGCCTTCGATAAGCTCCTGATTCCGGTGGGAACCACGGTGACTGGGAAAATCTCGGGAATCGACGCCGTTGGGAAAAAAAGGACAACTCTGGAAGCAATGGACGGGAACTTTACACCGGAGCGGGCGGTGCATGTGCAGTTCGATGAGCTTGTCATGGGCGACGGACAGCGGCTTCCAATTCAAACCGTGGCGTCTCCGGCTCCCAACGGAATCTTGCGCTTTGTTCCCGCCAACGCCAAAGCGGAGAAAAAGAGCAAGGTAGAAGATGCCGCTTCCAGAAAAGTCAGCGAAGCACGCCAGCGGGTGCGCCAGCAATGGAGCGACCTCAAGAAGCAGATTCACGAGCCGGGAAAATTGCACAAGCTGAAGCGGCTGGCAATCGCGCAGCTTCCGGTGCGCCCTCAATATCTGGATGCGGGGACAACTTTCAATGCGGACTTGCAGCAGCCACTCGATTTCGGTAGCGAATCGATCCAACCGGAGAATCTCAGCGAGATCGGCACTCCACCTCCGACCGGCAGCATTGTGCATGCGCGCCTGATCACAGCGCTCAGTTCGGCAACGTCGAAGAAGGGCGACACAGTCGAGGCCGTGATTACCGAGCCGCTGGTGGCCTCCGATCACTTGATCTTGCCCGAGGGCAGCGTGATTCGCGGATCGGTGACGCAATCGCAGCCTGCGCGCCGGCTGGCGCGTAACGGGCAACTTCGAATCCTGTTTCATGAAGTCGCTCCGCCGAACGGAGTCGAGCAGAAAGTTGTGACCAGCCTGGAAGGCGTGGCGGTCGCTAACGGTCAGCACCTGAAGCTGGACCGGGAAGGCGGCGCTCAGGTCACAACGCCGCGAACGCGCTATCTGACGACTGGCATTCAAGTCATGCTGGCGGCAGCCTCGGCCTCCCCGGATGGAGATCACGACTTGCACCGCGGAGGTGGCGGCGGCGATCTTGGCGGGAGCGCGGCCAATGGCGCTTCCGGCTTTCGCTTTGTAGGAGTGGCAATCGGATTAGTGGCGCGGTCTCGAATCGTTGCCACCGGCTTTGGAGCTTATGGAGCCGCCAATTCGATCTACTATCATTTCCTGGCGCGCGGACACGATGTGCTCTATCCGAAACACATGGGGATGGTGATTGGGTTGGGGACACGCGAAGCGAATCACAATGCGGCGCAACCAGCCCAGCCTGATCCCGCGCAGCCGCCTGCGGGAGCGGGGAATTGAATCAGAGGCGGATTTTTGGGGCGGGCACTACTCGGCTGAGATGCCGGCGTTGGCGACTGAATTCGCAAACTACTTTGCCGTGAAGTCTACGAAGGACGCGGTCTTGCCGATATAAATACGCAGGCTGCAACGGGCGCCGACGTGGGCGAAGGCAACTTCCAACTGCTCGGTGGCCGATTCCACCTGAGCAGTTTCCATCTGGGCGCGAGCCACGTCTTGCTTCTCGTCATATGCCGATCCCGCGGTGACGTTCTTGTTCACGGCGATCGACCAGTTGCCGCGGGCGGGAATCGGATAGACGGTGTACGCACCGATAGGAATCACCGAGCTCCCCAGTGACAGTTGCACTTCCGTAAACAGCGTCATCGGTGTGCCGCCCGGGGCCCACGGTTTGCCGTTGGAAAACCTCTCTTGCTTGGCCGAGACCGGCGTGTAGCGAATATAAACCTGGCGTCCATCGTCCAGATTGCAGGTGGTAGTGGATTGATTGCCGCCGTTTTGCGCGGCGACGCACGGAGCCAACAATAACGATATGAGTACTGCTCTCCAGACGATCGTGGCCGACATGTGGAAAGCCTCCCGCGCAGAAGTGTATAGCCCAAAGGGGTTTTTGGGGAAGGGATTTAGCGGGCGAATTGCAATCAGCTGGCCTGAAAGGCTTGAACCACGAAGGGCACAAAGGTACACGAAGGAAAGCGCATGGCTTCAGTCTCGTTCGTCATGGACCTTCGGTGACGTTTAACGCCGTCTGACCCGTTGCTACCGTCATTAGCAGGTACCAGTGCGTCAGGTGCCAACGAGGACGGAGTCAATGGCGAAAGCAAAACTAAGAATTCTTTATGGCGAAGGCGATGGGGACGTTTTAGCGCAGCAAGCCACGGCATTTGAAAAGGCCGGACACGTGGTGCAGAAGGCGGAGGGGCGCAAGAACGTGGACGAGGCTCTGAAGAAGTCTACGTTCGACCTGGTAATTCTGGGATCGACATTGAGCCGAAACGACAGGCATCACCTGCCCTACATGGTGAAGAAGGTGAATGCCGAAACCAGCGTGCTCGTCATGCATGCCGATGGAAGCCGCCATCCGTATGTGGATGCTTGCGTGGATACCGGTTCGAGCATGGACACGGTGTTGAACCGGATCGAGACCATGAAGATTGCTGGCATGATGCCGCAGGCGGCAGCTGCCGGGGCGGGAAGGTAAGAGCGTACTCAGTACCCAATTGAACGAAAGGGTGGCCTGGCGGCCGCCCTTTTTTCGTTTCGTCACAATCAGAGAATCACGGTGCGTACGAATCAACTTTGTTAATGGTGGAATGAAAGAGCCGCTTCGAGGTCCAAATCGATGCTTGCGATTCGCGATGTGCGGTGAAGTGGAAAGAGTTTGGGAAATTTCGCGATGAAGTCAAGAACCCCACCCTGTCGCACAAAAAGCGACAAGCGTGGGGCACCCTAAGATTATTGGAAGAGATCGATTACGGAAGGGTTCGCGGGGCCGGCTTCCCGGCTGCACCCTTGTAGTCCTTTGGGTAAACCACGAGACAGCGATTCGAGCCTTCGCCTTCGCTTTCAGTCTGAAGATCGGCTTCGTCGCGCAAGGCCAGGTGGACGATGCGGCGCTCGCGCGAAGACATGGGGTTGAAGTGGTACGGAGTCCCAGTCTTGCGGACTTTCTCGGCGGCGACATTGGCAGCGGTGCGCAGTTCCTGAATGCGCATGGAGCGGCGATTCTGGCAGTCGAAGCAGACTTTCTCGTGCTCGGCGGAGGCAAGGTGGAGCATCTCGAGCGCGAGCAGTTCAAGGGCGCGCAGCAACTCTCCGCCACGATCGAGCAGAAGCGCGGAATCGGGGCCGGAGAAGTCGACCAGGATTTCGGGCTTCTCCCAGTCGCGATTCTCCGGAAGAGGCGGGTCGACGATGATGCGGTACTTGAGGTGAAGACCGCCGTGAGTGACAACGGCCTGAAGGAATTGGTTGATCTGATTGGCGGCAGCGACTTTGTCCATAAGAAGCTTTCAGCTATCTGGGGCTAAAGCCCCAATCTCGATTTGCGTCCGACGCGGCGCTGAAGCGCCGCTCTTCCACCTGCTACTTGTCTTTCTTCCTGGCGCGCTTGGCCATCATCTCGCGCATCTCGCGGCCGAGCGACGTGCGATTCATCACGGCCTGCTGTGCGATCTGGATCAAATTGCTCATAGCGTAGTACAAGTTCAAACCCGCCTGCAGCCGGAAGAAAATGAAGCCCATCATCAAAGGCATCATCACGTTCATCATGCGCTGTTGTGCGGGATCCATACCGGCCTGCGGCGTCATGCGCTGCATAACTAAGCTGCTGATGACCATCAGAATCGGGATTATGTAAATCGGATCGGGTGCTGATAGATCCTTAATCCAGAGCCAGTGCGCGTGCCGCAGATCGAGTGCCGTCGACAGCATCCGGTAATACGCGAACAGGAAGGGCATCTGGATGAGCAGCGGAAGGCATCCGCCTGCGGGATTGACGCCTTCTTTCTTATAGAGCGCAGCGATCTCTTCGTTCATCGCCGCCTTGCGCGGATCGCGCAAGCTGTACTTCTTGTATTTCTCCTGAATCGATTTGATCTGCGGCGCCACGCGCTGCATCTTCAGCATCGACTTCATTTGCGTGATGCGCAGCGGTAGCAAGGCCAGGCTGATGATCAGCGTCTGAAGAACGATGGCCCATCCCCAGTTGTGAATGATGTGATGGTAGGTCCAGCGCAGCCAGACGAAAAGCGGTTTGGCGATGATGCCCAACCAGCCGAAGTCGACCAAGCCGTTCAGATCGTTGTCAGCCCCCGAGACGCCGGGGACTGGAATCTTCTGCAGAACCTGCAGCTCTTTCGGGCCGGCGAACAGTCGCTCCGAGACGGCGCCGTGAAGATTCCCGACAGCAACCCCGATCACGTCAACATTGACTGTGTCCTGAGGCTTCCGCGGGTCCTTCGGAATCGCCATGCTGTGATTCAGAGTGACCATCGAAACGGCAATAGGATCGTCAGGAATGAAGACGGCGGCAAAATATTGATCAGTGGGCCCGGCCCAGTGGAAGGGGCCGGGCATGGTCGCTCCGCCGATCACCTGCGTGCACTTCGAGAACAGAGAGAAAATCCCTCCTCCGCAACGGGGGGATACTCGTTCGATGTTCTTGTTGAACTGGTAGGCGAGAAGCGAGCTCGCATAAAAAGCGGGCGAGGTCTGATCACCAAACCCGGAGGGCCACGCTAAGAAAGCTTCCTTCGGCGACCCTTTGTAAGTTAGGCTGGCGTCGACTTTGACGACGTAAGTGTCGTCAAACTTGAAGACCTTGCGGACTGTTAGATCCTGGTCAGAGTATTCGAAGGTGATCTGCCTGCCATCCTGGGTCGCAACGTAGAGCGCCGAGTTCAGGCGTCCGCGAAGCCCTTCGTCATAGGTCCACAGCGAGAGCGGATATCCATACTGCGCGGCCGCACTGGGATTGACCAAGTCGAGCTTACCGGTTTCGGCATCGTTGTCGAATTTCTTGAGAATCCAGGATTTGATCTGCCCCCCCCGGTTCGTGAACGTGACGCGGTAGAGGTCGCTCTCGATGACAGTCTCTGTCTCCCCAGCAGCCTGTTTCGTGACTGCGGGCGCTGAGGGGGTAGCTGTGGTGGGTGAGGCGGCTGTCGACGCCGGAGGAGCAGGCGGAGTCTGTTCCGTCTGAGCGATCTTCTGCGGAGGCGGAGGAGTGGGGAAGTACTTCTTCAGCAGAGGCTGCGCGAGCAGCATGAAGACGAAGGAGACCAAGAAAATCAGCAGCAGTCGCTTTTCGCTGCCCGGCTCGGTTTGAGGATTGCGATATTCGGCCAAAGTATTATGAGTTCCGTTTCAAGAACGACCACCAGGGCTCAATCCCGGAGAATTCCGAGTGTCTGACGCGTCCCCAAGGCCGCTCTTCCATGGGGCTTCGGTGGCGCGTTTAACCACCGGATCGTAACCACCCTTAACGAACGGATGGCAGCGCAGAAGGCGCGCCGCACCCATCATTCCTCCGTGCAACACTCCGAACCGCTCGATCGCTTCCATCGCATATTCCGAGCACGTGGGCGTATAGCGGCAAGACGGTGGGAACATAGGTGAGATGGCCCACTTGTAGGCCCGCAAGATCTGCCACAGTCCGCGTTGAACGACTTTACGCATTAATTATTGGCTTCCGGCCTCGAGGTTCCGCGACCTTTGCGGGCGGCTGCGACCGAGCCTCCCTGACCTTTCGCCAACTTCCTCTCTATGACTACGAAAGCCTGGCTCACTTCGTTCAGCAGGGCATCGAACCTTATGGTTGCCAACACCTTCTTCGGATTGATCACGACGTCGCTATTTGGGCCCGGAAAAGGCCGGGTGAGGCGAACTGCCTCTCGCAGGCGACGCTTCAGGCGATTTCGCTGAACGGCGCCTCCCAAAGCGCGCCCTACGGTGAATCCGACGCGCAGACCCGAAATTGCCGGAACTCTAGTAACCCCAACGGCTTGCCGGTCCAGGTAGAAAACAGTCATGGATGCCGAGAAATGCCGGCGCCCCTGCTTGTATACACGCTCAAAATCGGCGTGGCGTAACAACCGAGAGCTGCGGGGAAACGTGGCTTTCGCCGTTCGCGGCTCGACACCTTGATTCGATGCTCCGGGCACACTGGCGGTCACAGTGCCTCTACGCTACAGAACGCTTTTGCGATTGACGCAGCCGCGGCCGAGGGCCCCCGCGCCACACTATTCGCGGAAACCTGGTTTCACTGAGACCCGCTTGCGCCCCTTGGCGCGGCGGCGAGAAAGAACCTTTTGGCCGCCTTGGGTCTTCATGCGCGTGCGGAATCCGTGTTTCTTGGATCGCTTGCGCCGGTTAGGTTGGAAAGTACGCTTAGGCATGAAAAGTAGCTGCTCCTGATTCGTTCGACGGTCTTAGGGCAAACTGAAAGTATAAATCAGGGGCTGGTTTCGCGCCAAACGCTAACCTTATGCCAGCTGAGGCAAAATTCCTTAACCACGAAGGACACGAAGTAACACGAAGGATTTCCTTTGTGAACCTTAGTGCCCTTAGTGGTTAAAGCTTTTGTTCGGGAATTGGAACGCAGGAAACGTAGTCAGGAATCATCGGCGGAATATGTACACTATTGCAGTGCGGGCTTCGAACAAAATGGGTTGTCCCGCAATTTCTTGACGCAGTCTAAATCTGATCCTGAAAACCCAAGCGCCGCGATGGCGCACCAGAGCGCGGAGGTGTCCACAACTCCGGATGCCGATCCTCGTCCGCCCGAGGTTAGCGCGAGCGATCGCGACAGCGAGGTCAACAAGGAGCTTAGACGGCTGAATCGGGCGCTGCGTGCCCTGAGTGCCTGCAACCAGGCGCTCGCGCAGGCGACCAGCGAACAGGAACTGCTGAACCAGATCTGCGGAATCATCGTGCAAGTAGGCGGGTACCGTATGGCTGGCATCGGCTATGCCCAGCAGGACGAGCAGAAGACGGTGCGCCCCATGGCCCATGCCGGGTACGACAGCGGCTATCTGGAGACCATAGAGCTCAGTTGGTCGGATACTCCGCCCGGTAGGGGCCCGATTGGGACAGCGATTCGAGAGAACCGCATTTGCATCTTCGGCGATACGGCCAATGATCCGTTATTCGCCCCCTGGCGGCAGGCGGCGCTCGAGCGTGGCTACGCAGCGGTGATCTCCTTTCCTCTTCGAGTGGCCGGCCTGCCCTTCGGCGTACTCGCCATCTACTCCGAGCAAGTACACGCGTTTGAGAAATCGGAAGTCGAATTGTTGACCGAGATGGCCAACAATCTGGCGTTCGGTATCACCGCACTGCGCTCGCAGGAAGAGGGCCGGCGCGTGACAGCAGCGCTGCAGGAAGCGGAAGCCAAGTATCGACAACTCGTCGAGCAGGTACCGGCGATTTCGTATGTCGCCGAGGCCGGGGCCTTCGGTCCATTTCTCTATATGAGCCCGCAGGTGACGACCATCCTGGGCTACAAGCCGGAAGACTGCCTCGCCGATCCGCGCTTTTGGTGGGAACACCTGAATCCCGAGGATCAAACCCAGGCCCTGCTGGAGGATACGTGGGAAGAGGGCCGGCTCTTTCACATTGACTACCGGATGCGGCGGAATGATGGGGAGGAAATCTGGGTTCGCGACGAGGCCATCATCGTGCGCGACCCGCATACCGGCAAACGCCTGACTCGCGGCCTGCTGGTGGATATTACCGAAAGGAAGCGCGCCGAAGAGGCTTTGCGCGAGAGCGACGAGCGTTATCGCAATTTTGTGTCGCAAAGTTCGGAGGGCATCTACCGCATGGAATATGACCCGCCGGTGCCCTGCCACCTGACGGTCGAGGAGCAACTCGCGAGGGGCTACAAATGCGGATTTATGGCCGAGTGTAACGACGCCATGGCAAGAATGTACGGGCGCGCATCATCGCAGGAGCTGATGGGGAAGCCATTCTCGGACTTTTTGATCCTGCACCATCCCGTCACGCGGCAGTTCATGGAGGAATTCATTCGCGGAGGATATCGGATCACCGATCAGGAATCGATCGAGCTTGACGCCCAGGGGCAAAGAAGAGTCTTCCGCAACACGATGGTGGGAACCATTGTCGATGGGTACTGGGTGCGCACCTGGGGCATCACGCGCGACGTTACCGAGAGACTTCACCTCGAGGAACAACTGCGGAACGCGCAACAGCTCGAGGCCATTGGACGGCTGGCCGGCGGGGTAGCGCACGACTTCAACAACATCCTCAGCATCATCATGGGACACGGAGAACTCCTGCTGGCGACCGGCGTGGATGAGCGGTCGCGTGTTGGGCTGGAACAGATGCGGCGCGCCGCCGAGCGTGCGGCTTCGCTCACGCAGCAGCTGCTGGCCTTTAGCCGAAAGCAAGTACTGCAACCCAAGGTGCTGGACTTGAATGACACAGTCGCCGACGTGCAGAAAATGTTGTCGAGGGTGATCGGCGAGGATATCGAACTCATCGCGAGGCTGCATCCATCGCTGATGGCGGTGAAGGCAGACCCGGGCCAGGTCGAACAGGTGCTGATGAACCTGGCGGTTAATGCCCGTGATGCCATGCCACACGGCGGAAAACTCACGATGGAGACATCGAACGTGGAGTTTCAGGCTGACGAAGCCCGCGACCTGGATCTCGCAGCCGGCCTCTATGTGATGCTCAGAGTCACCGATACAGGCAACGGCATGGACGCGGTCACGCTGGCGCACATCTTCGAGCCCTTCTTCACCACCAAGCCGATGGGAAAAGGGACGGGCTTGGGCCTCTCCACGGTTTACGGCATCGTCAAGCAAAGCGGCGGAGGGATTCAGGTCGAGAGTGAGCCGGAAAGCGGCACGGCGTTTCGCATTTACCTGCCCGCTACCGCGGGCAGCAGCATCAAGCAGGGAAGCCGCATGACGCAGACGCAGGTTGCGGGCGGGTCGGAAACAATTCTTATTGCCGAGGACGAACCGGACTTGCGGGAACTGAGCCGAATCTTCCTGGAGAGTTACGGCTACAAAGTGCTGGAGGCCGCAAGCGCGGAGCAAGCCATTCGTACCGCCGAGGAATACGGCGCGCGGATTCACTTACTGCTGACCGATGTGATCATGCCGGGGATGAGTGGGCGGCAATTAGCGGAAAAGATCCTGCAAAAAGATCCGAATACCAAAATTCTGTACATGACCGGCTACACCGATGACATGGTCGTGCAGCACAAAGTGCTGGAGCCCGGCGTGCAGTTGCTGCAGAAACCGTTTACCAGGACCGAATTAGCGGTGAAGGTGCGGGCGACATTGGATGGGGATAGGTCAGGAGTCAGGAGCCAGGGGCCAGGAAGGCCTTATTAGTCAGGATGGCCTACGCGTCAGATCAACAATTTTCACTACCCAGGTCCCCGGGTTGCTGACCCCTAGTCCCTGCCCCCTGATCCCTGCCCTTTGTCCTCTTCCGGTAAAATTTCCCACAGAAACTTTCATCCAAAGGAACCGAACTCATGACGCAGGAGAGTGGCGGGGCTGTGCGCGACACGAAGAAAATCTGGGTAACGCTGACGGGGTTGCCGCTGACGGTGAAGCTGGATTGGCCGTTTCATCCATCGACGTCTGGCGCTGATTTTTGGGTGTTGCACGGGGATATCCGCCTGGAAGGTTCTGATGGACTGCACGCGCCGGTGGCCGTGAACCTGTCGCAGACGGTGAAAGAAGTGATGCCGTCGCTGCAACCGAAAGATGCCGAAGCCCCAGTCATCAATGCACTGAGAAAAGAAGTAGACCGCAGGCAGATCGAGTTTCTGAAGTCGGGGAAGCTGCTGCCGGTGCCGTTTTCCAGCCGGCACTACGATTTCAAGCGCCAGCAATGGATCTTTGGTAAGGCCACTGACGACGCCATGGCGGAATTTATCGAGCGCAAGGTTTTCTGGCAGACGAAACTGGTCGGCGAGCCACGCGTATGGATCGGAGATCCTGCCGAAGCCCAATATGTCCAGACCACACCGGCGCATCTCATCGAACTCGCGGCCCGGCTGGTCGCTGCCCAGGGCCTGATTCGGATTGAAGGCGAACACGCCGAGGCGACACCGGGCCTAATGAACCAGGCCGAGCGGTTTGAGAGTACGCGTCAGGCGGCGATCGAGGAGTTGGAGAAGAAGCACGCGTTCGAGAGGGGATAGCCAGTACCGAGTTGCGAGCGCCTAGCAAGACCGCCGCACCGCTAAGACTGCTGCTGTGGTTCTCTAGACTTCTTCGAGAATAATCCCCAACAGAAGCGTGGCGCGATTGCGTAGTTCACCTGCACCAGCACAATTGCCGCGATCGCGCAATACGTATTGATGAAGCAGAGCGCCGCTCCCGCCGCATACAAAGATTGCGCGATCACGATCCGCCGGACTAGGGCCGTATGAACTTCCTCAGGCACATCATTTTCGAGGAGGCGACTCCGTGTGGCGAAACTCCAACTCCAGTAAAGCGACACGCCGAGCAGGAAGATATTGAACCAGTAGACCAGAAGCGCAATACGATAGCGAATGAACTCGGCCAGCAGCGACGTCGAGAACGGGATCAAACACACCGCGCACAGAAACGCGATATGAATCCAGGCGACGTTGCGGTCGGCGCGGGCGAAATGATTGAGCTGCGTCTGCTGCCCGACCCAGAAAATGCCGAGCGTCATTACGCTCATCAGAAAGATCAGCAAGCGCGGCGAAAGTGCCAGGAGAGCGTGCCAGAGATCGCGCTCGGAGTGAACCGCGTCACTGGCCGGCACGCGAAGATCGAGCACGAGCAGAGTCATGGCGACGGCGAAAATACCATCGCTCAGCGCGGCCAAACGCTCGACACTCTGTGCGGCAACGCGGTTGTACGTGGAATGCATCGAACAGAGTCTAATCGGATGCAGGCACGTCGGCAAAAGCCAAAGTCGTGACTCGCCGCTCACCTTGTTGTCATTCCGAAAGGGCGTTAAGCCGTTGAGGAATCTGCTGGTGGTTGCGGCGCCAGGCTACAGTTACAAGCAGATTCCTCCCTTCGGTCGGAATGACAAGGTATGGAAGCGGTTCTTTTTTCGGCAGAATGAGGTCTCACGATTGCTAAAATCTGAGGGGATAGTTTGGGGAAAGCAGAAAACGCATTCGGTGTTGTGCTCATCTCGGCCGGGTTCCTGTTGCTGAGCGGGGCAATCCGCGCACAGGACCAGTCCGAGCCACCATCTGCGCCTTCATCGTCCAATCCTCAGCCGGACAAGCCAACGGGGAATCAGGCTCCAGCACGAGACGAGCCAGCGCCAGAAAAGAAGGATAGCGCCAATCCTGCGCGCTACGCCCATGAAGCCGCGGATGCCACGATGCGCGCCGGGGAGCTGGCATTGGTTAAGGCCCGGGATTGGGAGAGCGGGTGGTTTACGGGAGTGTTTGTGCCCAAGGGCCAGACCATGACTCCGCTGACATCCGCACAGCGGCGCGAGGTCTATCTGCAGCAGACGCTGACCACTCCCGGGGCTTACCTGAAACGCGTGTTCGTGGCAGGAATCGATCAGGCGCGCGGTTCTCCCTCGCAGTGGGACGATGGCTGGGGTGGGTATGGGGAACGGTTCGCTTCCCGCGAAGGGCAATTTATTTCTGCCAATAGTCTGGCTGCCTTGGGGAACGCCGCCCTGAGGTATGAGCCGCGCTACGACCAGTGTCAGTGCAGGGGCTTGTTGCCTCGCACGCGACATGCGATCTTGCGCAATTTCCTGACCTATAACGCCAGCGAGAGGCAGCTTCGCCCACAGTGGGCGCTTTATGGAGGCGCTTTCGGCGGAGGATTGATCTCAACAGCTTGGAAGCCGCATCCCCGCAATGCCTTCGCCGAGGGCGGCCGGGCGATGTTGGGCCAGGCCGCCTATGGCACGCTGCTGAATTTCTTTATTGAGTTCGCCGGCGACATCAATCGCAAGATCGGCGCCAAGAGCCCCAAACCAGCCGAATGAAAGAGTGAATCTTCAACTAGGCCGGAGTGGGCTTGCGTACAAGGCTGGAAATCACGGCGCTCAGCGTCAGCACGGACATTACACAGATGAGGCCGAGCGAGATCACACAGTACACGCACCAGACCCCGAGTAAGTCCTTCTCAATGTGTGCCAGATAGAGCGAAAACACCAAGCTCCCAAACGTCAGAAGAAGCAGCCAGCGATAGGAACGGCGGAATGCCACCGCTGCCATCAGGATGTATCCCAGGATCCCTGCCATGGCGACCGGCATTCCGCTGACGATCGGGATGTGACTGTGAATGCCCATCTGATCAAACACCCCGCCCAGCACGGCAAAGGGGCTGTGATTAACAACGCCGCAATCCCATCGCTCGTTGATGCTGCACGGCGAGTCGCCATATTCGCGATAGTGTTCACGCAGGGCGAGCGAAGAGACAACGATTCCGAGCACGGCCAGAATCAGCAGAACATATTTCATGAGTTCCTCTTATCGAAACGATGAGCAGTGAGCGATGAGCAATAACCATTCACTCAGGACTCATTGCTCACTGCTCACTGCTCACTGCTCACTGCTCATTGCTCGCTGCTCGGCGGCGTCCTTTATTAAATCAGAAACCTGCCAGTCGCCGCCGTGGTACCACTTCACGATCTTGCCATCGGGTCCGATCACCGCAGTGCTGAGGCTATGAGTGATCATCCCGCCCTCCGGCTTCACGGTGAGCGCAAAGAAATCGGCGATCTTCGGCAAATCGGCTGCTTTGGGCGCCGCGAACTCCCAGCGGCGAAACAGCACGGCGTCGTGCGTGTGAGCCATCGAGAATCCGTAATTGCGCAGGACCTTCGGCGTGTCGTGCTCCGGGTCAAAGCTGATACTCAGCAATTGTGCCTCGGCGAGCGACGGGTTCGAACCAAGCTGCTTGTACACCTCAGCAAAATTGCTGCTCACGCGCGGGCAGAAGTCGGGAAACGGGCACCGCGTGTAGACGAACGTCACCATCACTGTCTTCCCGCGAAATTGATGGAGCGAAATGTGTTTCCCGTCCTGATCGGTGAAGGCAAAGGAGGGGACTTCTTCTCCCGGCGAGGGCATATGAAACGCTTTCGGGCCGTTGGCCGGCGGTTGTGCGGCGTGGCCGGTGACCTTGACATTTTCCAGCCAGTAGTCGGAATCGGCGTTCTCGTCGCGCGGGTCGTGGTCGACCACTGCGATGTCGGCGGAAATGGAATCGCCGGGAGAGAGTTGGCGCAGCATCGATGCCGGCTTGATCTTGTACGACATCACCATCGGCTCCATGAATCCCTGGATCAGGTCGCCGTCGATACTGGCGGATTGCGCCTGGTTATCAATGGAGATGATCCGGCCGGTAAAGTGATAGCGCTTGGTGGCCTGCGGTTTGGAGCGCTGGCAGGAGGTGGCGAGCAAGGCCGAGAAGATTAGAAGAATGATGAAAAAGCGACGTTCGATTCGAATGTTCACGTTGTTAACACTTTAACTCGTATGGAACGCGCTTGGCCATGCGGAAAGGAATGTTTCCCAAGCCAAAATCAAAACCAAAGTCAAAATCCCAACCCTGTGGCACAAAACGCGACAGGGGTGGGGCACCCTCTGGATTTCTTCATCCGTGCTGTGAAATCCTACGCGGGATTTTCCATGCGGAGACTCTCTCAATGGCATGCAATCCCGAAGTTCTGAAACATGTCCCTCTGTTCGCGTTGCTCGATGAAGAAGAGACGGCGGTGCTGGCCGGCCAGGTGCGGCTCAAGACATTCTCGCCGCGGCAGCGCATTTACAAAATCGGCGATTCGAGCGGACAGGCGTATGTGGTGGTGTCCGGACGCGTGCGCGTGTCGACCGTCGATCAGGACCAGCAGGAAGTAGTCATCGACGAACCGTCACACGGCGAATTTTTCGGATTCGCTTCCATGCTGGAGCAGACGCCGCACCAGACTCAGGCCGAGGCGATTGAGCAGGTGGAATGTCTTGAGGTGAACCGCAACGACATCGCCGTGCTGCTGCAGCGCAAGCCGCTCGCAGGTATGGACATGCTGACGGTACTGGGGCGGCAGTTCCATGCCTCGCAGCAACTGGTGCGGCTGCGCGCGAACCGGCACCCGAACGAGGTCATCGAGAAAGACGCGACCGTCGGCGAACACGTGGCCGACATCGTTGCCGGGTTCGGCGGATCCTGGACGTTCATCATCCTCTTCAGCATAATCCTCGCGATCTATATGACCCTCGATGCTGTGCTTGGAAAGCGCGCCTGGGATCCGTATCCGTACATTTTGCTGAATCTGTTCCTGAATATGTTGGCGGCGTTGCAAGCGCCAATCATCATGATGAGCCAGAACCGTCAGGACACCAAAGACCGGCTGCGTGGTGAACTCGATTACGACGTGAACCGGCGGTCCGAAGTGGAAATCCAGGGCCTGGCGCGCAAACTGAATTTGCTGGGAGAAAAGATTGGAGACGTGGAAGAAATCCTGCGCGAAAAGCTAGCGCGCGGATAGGCGTTCAGTGAGATATATTTTGGGAAAGAGCTCAAATGCAGATTCCTCCCTCCGTTTGGAATGACAACTCCTAAACCCTTGTCATTCCGAAACGGCGCAGCCGTTGAGGAATCTGCTGTTGCATGCAGCGCCACAATGGCAGCTACATAGCCGGGCCGCGATGTTCTGAGGACTCATGTCTCGCCTCCATCCCACTCGCCGGACCTTTCTGCAAGCAGCCGGAGCGACGGTCAGCGCTGCTGTGTTGTCACCGCTGGCGCTGTCGAGTCGGTCCATGGCCCTGGGAAAGGGCCAATCCGCTCCGCAGGATGATGGACCGGCTGACTACACGTTAACGATCGCCACCAAGCCGATCGAACTCGCTCCGAGTCGCATCCTCTCGGTCACCACGTATAACGGAGAATTCCCCGGCCCGCTGCTGCGCTTGAAAGAGGGTGAACGAGTCAGCATCGACCTTCGCAACGAGACCGACACTCCAGAGCAACTGCACTGGCACGGGCAGTTCGTTTCTACCGATGTGGATGGAGCGGCGGAAGGGGGCACGCCTTTCATTCCGCCGCACGGCAACCGCAGAATTTCTTTTGTGCCAAAGCCCGCGGGTTTCCGCTTCTATCACACGCATGTTCGCGCCGGGGCCAATCTCGCGGCCGGTCAGTACAGCGGCCTGGTCGGACCCGTTTACATTGAGCCGAAGCAGCACGCCGGGAACTACAACCGCGAAGTCTTCTTAACTCTGAAAGAGTTTCAGCCCACGTTAAGCCGTGGCGGCGACATGGCGATGAAGTTCCTCTCGCCAGCTCAGCAGATCCCCGCACTTCGAGATGCCGGCGAGAGCAGGATGAAAGCATCGCTGGCCAAGGGCATACCGCACGGGTACGAGGTCGGCTACGATTCCTTCACCATCAATGGACGAATGCTCGGCCACGGTGAGCCGGTGCGCGTGAAAGCGGGCGAGCGGGTCTTGTTTCACATTTTGAATGGCAGCGCGACTGAGAGTCGCAGTCTTGCGCTTCCCGGTCACAGCTTCAACCTGGTCGCGATGGATGGCAATCCACTGCCGAGGCCGGTCCGGGTGCCGGTTCTCTGGCTCGGAACCGGGGAGCGAATTTCAGCCACCGTGCAAATGAACCACCCCGGCGTTTGGGTCATGGGAGACCTTGCCGACGACGATCGCCATCACGGCATGGGCACCGTGATCGAGTACGCCGGTTACAAAGGCAAGCCGCAGTGGCTTCCACCGCAACCTTTCAAATGGAACTACGCGCATTTCGGCAATTCTGGCGCCAGCAGCACGCAGCAGCCCGACCAAGTCTTTGACATGCTCTTCGAAAAGCAGAACGCCGCGGTTGAAGGATTCAATCAGTGGACGATCAACGGCGTAGCCTATCCTCGAGACCAGATGACAACGACTCCCGCTTTCC
>DATMOO010000087.1:0-9536 GCA_035568275.1 Candidatus Sulfotelmatobacter sp. | reverse complement strand
CGGTGTTCCCGGGTTTCCCGAGAGCAGCCTCTCGAGCATTGCCAACATCGGCTTTAAACATCTTTTTGAGGAAGCGGAGCGCGGAGATCGCGTCGCGCAAATCGTCCGCGATCGGTGCCTCAATATTTGGGCGGTCGATGCGGTGGCATTAATTCACGCCTATGACCCCGAAGTCATCGTCATCGGCGGGGGAGTAATGGAAAGGGCTGACATCATCAGCCCCTACATCGAAGCTTATGTGCAGAAATATGCCTGGACTCCGTGGGGGAAAGTGCAGATCCGTCGCGCTGAATTAGCAAACAATGCCGCGCTCGTCGGAGCCGTTCCGCTGATTTCCGAGCGAATGTCTTAGGCACTCCGACCCGTATACAAATGCCACAAGGACGCGTTTCGCTAAAGGGTGCAGCGCTGACCGCAGAACACTGAAGATGCCAACTGTCTTGTTCACCAGGCCGTGCATCTCTCGAAAGATGGGAGCGTCTCGGTTTGCCTGATAGAAAACCACTGCCGACTGAGTTCCGAACGATGAGTCCCACTTTCGAGAGGTTTTCGAGTTCACGTGGAACCGCGCCAACGCTAGCATCTACTTCGCGTGCGATTTGGCGCGTCTAGAAGGATTGATCGGCGTGGACCAAAGAGCAGAGCCAGGATGGCGCCCCGCGTGCGCCCAAACAGAAGGTCCGCCACAGACCGTTACATGTACTCATTCCGAGAACAGTTGTACTCAGGATGAGAACACACTTCAAGAGCTCGCTTGAATTTGCTTATCCTCTTTTTTATGGTTCTTGGGGCCGACGCTTAGGCGAACATCGGCGCTGGTCACAGAATGGCCACAAAACTGGGGCCACCTCGACAAATTAAGTTGTTAATTGAAAAAGGGCTTAGGCCGAGAGAATCCCTGCCACTTGCGGTCTTCATAAGTTGAGGAACTCCGCATATTGGCGCAGGCCAAACGCTGCAGCAGGTTCTTCGAACTCTCTATTCGGGGATGACCTCGATCGCGCTGATCGAAGGATAGTTGACGGCAGGAGTGAAGTAGATTTCGATCTTGCCCTGGGGCGTGGGTTCAATGTGTTGGAATGATTTGACCAACGGTCCGGAGCCGGATTCCCGGGAAATATCAAATCTTCTGAGAAGCATCGATCCATTACACGAGACATCGAAGACCCGGCTGCCCACACCTCCAATGCCGCCATTCTGAACGCCAAACCAATGCTCCATAAAGTGCAGTCTCAAAGTGTACTTCGCGCCCGTCGCAACAGGCACGATGTAACGGAAATGCCCAAACCGATGCCATTCGTAAAGGCGACCATTCGGGACCTTGGATAGACCACCTCCGAAACTACTAAGGCGGCCGCCGAAGAAGTACCGGTCCGGCATCCAAACATTGCCGCTAGCATCGGTGTACGGAGAATGTCCGACGACAATCCTGACCGGAAGCATGCGATGCGGAGTGCCTGGCAGAATTTCAATCGCATTGACAAACGCCTCGGGAGTGACGAAGTCCACATGAATGGTCCCGTCGCTCGCAGGCGCGACATCAGTAAACACTTTCGTGGTTGCAATGTCATCCCCGCCGGCGTCGTCCACCACATCCAAGTTGGTAAGCGGTCCGCCATTGATCGAGAATCCCACGTTGCGGCTATTCTCCTGGAGCCCCGATGTTTCGGCAAAAAGAAGATGAACCTCGTAAGTTCCCGGCTGAACAGGATAAGAGCAGTGAAAAACGCCGCGCCGCCCGCTGGAGAAAAGAGCCGTATCCTCTGTGCCTTGGATCGGGTGACCCGTAACGGAGAAAGATGTCCCTCCTGAACAGAAATGATCGCTCTCCCACTTTGAACCGCCGCCGTCCGTGTAGGAGGCGGAAGGATTGCCCGCGATGGCGCGTAGAATCTTCCCGGAAGCGTAGTCCGGAGTGACAGTGGCCTGGGTCGTTGGGGGGCTGTCGCGCCGAATTCTCCCATTCCATTTCTTCCAGAAAAAAACCAAGAGTACACAGACAGAAACTGCAAGAATGGCCGCCAGCATTACCCTGAACTTACTTCCGGATCTGGCCGCACTGTACACTCCTGACACGTCGTCTGCTTTTGAGGTCTGCGGTGGGAAGGCAGCATGGTGCAGACCTTCTCGTCGACCGTTCCCTGGGGAGGAAACGCGGTCGAGAGATCGGCCGTTCTTCTTCTCCTCGAGTGTGGATTCGCCTCCGGCCGTTTCCACGTCGCGTGCATGAATGAATTTAGGAACGTAGTGGCCGGGGGGAAGACAGATCTGAACGGCATGTTCGGCTCCGGCGCTTCGATAGTAATCTTCGAGCCGCTTTCGCAAGGCATGAGCAGTAACCCGGACGATGGTATCCACTTGCGGATCAAAAGATTCCGGGCGCCCAAGTGCTTGCACTGCAATGCTGTACTCCTTGATTTCCTCGACGGCTCCTTCGAAATACTTTTCGCAAACGAATGTCAGCAGTCGAACGGGATTATTCGTCCGCCCAAATACACCGGACGACAAGACATCGGCTACTTCAGCCCGTTCAGCCTCAAGTTTGCTGATCGCCGGTTCCAAGTGCTTACCCCCGAGAGAGCGGCCCCTTCGACCTTGTCACCCCGTCTTCGAGGTGAGTATAACCGAATTTTCCGCCGCACGACACAGGGCCAAACACCTGTAATTTAAACGACTTAAGGCGAAAGCGCGGCGGCGGAGGTTTCCTGCCTCGCAAGCGAAATAACCGTTCCACTCTCACCGTGAATTCACGGTTACCTAACTTCCCCGAGAGATGTGATCGCTGCTGTACTCCTTCATCGATTAATTCGTTTGGTCCAAGTTGCAGTTTAGCTTCCTGAGCTGCTTGGTAGCGGCTGGTCAGAGGAGCGGACCTGCAAGAAATGCCCGTCCTCCCCAGGAGATATCAAAATGATTTCAGTCCGCCCGAAGAGTCATCTTTCCACCAGCTTCTGCGGAACAAAACGTCCTTGCCTGGCGGCGGTCAACGCCCCAATAATCCTGCTCACTGCCGCTGCGATGCTACTGTGGGTGCCAGTTGAGTCCGCCTTTGCGCAGGACATTGTCGGCCGAATCTCCGGAACTGTCACCGATACCCAAGGCGCCGAAGTCGCCAGTGCGAGCGTCAGGATCAGCAATGATGCGACCGGAGTCTCTCGCGCGCTGAAAACGAACGGCAGTGGTTTTTACGTCGCCGATAACCTGCCGGTTGGCAGGTATACAGTCACGGTCGAGTCAGCTGGGTTCAAGAGAATCTCTGTGGCTGGAAACGACCTGACGGCAGGTGGACGCCTGACAGTAGACGTCAGGATGGAAGTTGGAGCAGTTACACAGACAGTGGAGGTGTCGGGTGTCGCCAACGCGGTGAATACGACTTCCGGAGAAATCTCCACCACAATCACAAGCCGGGAAGTTGAGAGCTTACCGCTGAACCAACGCCATTACGAGTCCATGGTGGCGTTAATACCAGGCGCCGCCCTCCAAAGTTCGGGACTGAGCGCCGCGAGCATTACGAGCGGATATAACAACAGCATCGCCGTCATCAACGGCCAGCGCCTGGATGGACAGAACTGGAGCGTCGATGGAGGGTGGAATCTCGACGCCGGATCGAACAACAGCGTATTCAACGAGGTGGGTATTGATTTCATTCAGGAAGTCGCCGTTCAGAGTTCCAACTATGACGCCGAGTTTGGGCGCTCCGCTTCCGCCACTGTCAATGTCGTAACGAAGAGTGGAGGCACTCAATATCACGGCGGAGGTTTTGAATTCGTCCAGAACAATATTTTCAATGCAGCCAACGCCGGCACCAAGCTGACATTTGTGCCTAGTGCCCAGGTACCAAGCTTGACCGGATACAATGCGGTGCCGCCATTTCATTTGAACGACTTTGGCTGGGATCTGGGCGGTCCCGTCCCTCATCTTCAGAAAGGAAAGCTGTTCTTCTTCGCCGGTCAGGAATGGAAGAGATTTCGAGGGTCAGCGGCGGGATTGCAGACTGCGACGGAATCGCAGACGTTTCCTACGGCAACGGAGGCGACAGGCGACTTTTCTGACATCTATAGCGGCGGAACTGGGCTGGTGCTCAAAACGCCAGCCATAATTCCAGCCAGCTGCGGCGGTACCCTTTTTATGTCACCCAACGTTATAAACCCCGCATGCATCGCCGGTGACGGCGCGGCCATTGCTAGTCTTTACACGAATGCGGCGAAACTGTCCACGCTCGGAGCGCTGCCCACGGCAACCACCGCGAATAACCTGACTTTCAACTTGCCGAACCCGGCCAATATCCGCGAAGACATCATTCGGGTGGATGAACACCTCAACGACAAACAAAGTATCTATTTCCGGTACCTTCACGATGATGTCGTGATCACCAATCCTTACTCGACCTTCGGCGCTACTCCGGAGGTTCCGGTGGATCCAGACCAGCGCGACCGTCCAGGATACAACATTCAAGTCGGTTGGACGGATGTGCTAAGCCCACATCTCGTCAACGAACTCAAAGCCAATGGAGACTGGCACAAGCAGCATACTCCTCTCTTGGGAACTGCCTGGATGAAGTCCACGTACGGCTTTCAGTTCATTCCACCGCTCGGGAGTCCTGCTCAATACACAGATGGGCTTCCTAATATAAATTTCACGGCTGTTTCAGGATTTCCGACTGCGGCGCCGACTGTTGTGCAGGGTCCGGCGCTGAACTTCCTCAAGTCTCCCACAGCCGACATAAGTGTGGCGGATAACTTTTCGATGGTGAAGAATAACCACGCAATAAAGTTCGGGGGATTCTTCGCCCGCAACTATAAGACCCAGAACTCACGTACGGCTTACGACGGAGCGGTGACGTTTGCCAATACGGCGGGAACGACCAACGGCGCAAACTCGACGGGAGATCCGTTCGCCGATGCCCTTTTGGGAAATTTTAACAACCTCACGCAGACTTCAGCCTATGATGTCGGGTATTTCCGGTTCAATGACATCGAAGCATATGTCCAGGATACTTGGAAAGCGACACGTAAGTTGAGCCTTGTGCTGGGGGTTCGCTACATCCGCACAACCCCGACCTATGCAATAGGGAATAACATTACGAACTTCAACCCTTTTTCGTTCAACCCTGCTCTCGATGCGACCTTTACGACCGCTGGATCGGGCAGCACGATCAGCTCTTCTTCTCCCGGTCTCTGTAGCGGCCCTCAGCTTGACGTAGTGGGCACTCCACTGCTGTCCGTCGAATGCAATGGATTACAGCGGCCTGGGCAAGTACCTTCTAGCCAGGCCCGCAATGTTCCAGCTACTTCCGTCAATCCCCAACTTTTGAGCGCCATATCCCCCTCTGCCGCGCGCGGTTTTTACAATCCGGAAAACCTGTTTTCTCCCCGAATCGGATTTTCCTACGCTCCCTTCAATGACAAAACTGTGATTCGGGGCGGCTTTGGAATTTTCTATGATCACCCGCAGGGCAATGTCTTGGGAAACGGCATCAACTCTCAAGGCTACGTACCATGGTCTCAGTCTGCCGCGATCTCCGGGGTTAATGCCTCATTATCGTCGTACGATTCCGCTCCCGGTGCGGGCACAGTTCCGGCTCCAAGCACGCTCAGCTTGAGTGGTGTTAACCCCAAATTGGTGGTCGCCCGCTTCTATCAATATAGTCTTGGGGTTCAGCATGAATTGCCACAGAGCATGTTGCTGCAGTTGTCTTACGTCGGCAATCAGGGACGGCACATCCTGCGCGGCGGCAACGGCTCCAGCAATATCAACCAACCCACCTGGACATCTCAAGGATTTATCCCTGTCTCGCCGAACCCGAACACCTACGCGTGCGCTGCTGGAATCAATGCAGCTGCCTATGGATGCGTCGGCGGTTTCGCACCTGCCAATCTGGGGAAAGATCAGCTTCGCCCTTATCTCGGATACTCCAATCTTGGCATGGAGTTGAGCGACGTCAATTCCAACTACAATTCAGTGCAAGCTACCCTGACCAAGCGCGCAGGGTTTGTCACCGCTCAGATGGCCTACACGTATTCAAAAGTGATGGGAGACGGCGGTGGTGCAGGAGATGCTTATAACGAAAATCCGGAGCCAGAATGCCCCTTCACTTGTCTGGTCAGTACAGTCTCCAATCCGGTAATTGTTACGGGCGGAACTGCCAATGGAATCGGGGGAACACAGTCCGGTGGTGTGGTGGAGTCCTGGCAAAAATATAATTATGCCAAATTGAGCTTCGACGCGACGCACATCGTCGCAGCCAGTTTCACCGTGGAGTCCCCATGGGGCAAGAGCTTTAGGGGCCTCGAAGGGGCGGTGGTGAAAGGATGGTCTCTGAGTTCGATTGTGCACTACCAGAGCGGTTCTCCGTTCACCGCAAGTGACACCGTACCCCTGGGCGCTTCCACTACCGGCATCACGATCAACCGTCGAGCCAATTTTGTGCCCGGTCAGCCGGTTCGATTTAGCGGCACATGCTCAAACGCTCACGCGATATGCTGGGTTAATCCGAACGCTTTTGCGCCCGAATCTCCTCTCGGGGCGGGTGATGCTCCGGTCAACAACATCATCGGACCTTCCTTTTACCAGTGGGACCTATCACTCCGAAAGCTGTTCCATCTTCACAGGGAGGGTATGGCACTGCAGTTCCAAGCTGATGCCTTTAACGCTTTCAACCAGACGAACTGGAGCGGCCTCGGCGGATTTAGCGTTAATAACGTCGGCAGCAGCAGTTTTGGCCAGCTCACTCAGTCCTTCCCAGCGCGCGTTCTTCAGTTCGGCGGGAAATTCAGCTTCTGAAGCTGTTGGCTTCCGGACTCCAAGGCCAACTCAATTCGATTCCAGGACCCTGAACTATGCAGCAGCAGAGGTGCGTTCGAAATCGCGACTCACGAGTGTCTGGACACCTCTGAGGGGGAGTATGAAAGAAAATGGCTTCGGTTACACCCCCTACGAATGGCACAACAGTGTCATCGCCGGAGCCGGGGATGCGGCGCCAGCTATTGGCCCACGACGAGAGCTTGATGTTAGTGCGCTAACATTGTGTGAAGGGAGGGAAGGGTACAAGTCACAGTTCATCCTCATGAACAACTTGTGTATGTTGTGACCGGGCGGATCCAGTTCGACGTCAACAGCGAGACGATCGAACTTCGTAGCGGCGACAGTGTTATTGTGGGGGCAATGTCGAGCATCGGCAACGGCTCTCGAAGACTCTGAAGTGCTGGACGTGTTTGCTCCTTGCCGCGACGACTATGCGCTGTGACAGTCAGAACTTCTACGAGGAGCGGATGGAGGTTTCTCGACGAAACTGGAATCCCGGCGGTTTGGCTTCGAGGTTTCCAGAAGCGGCTGCGTCAAATAAGCCGAAGTCATTGACGATTAATTATTGTCGGCGGAGGGCAGCGCAAAAGTTGCGCGCCGAAGGGACTCCAATTCCTCTCGGCTCCCATCTTACCCAAGAATAACGAAGGTGCAAATCATCGCATGAGTCTCTATTGCGCCACGGGAAGTGCTGAAAGCGATCTATCTTTGCAGCAGTTGCACGACCTGCTTGTGAAAAGTCTTGCGAAGGTTGGAAAACGCAACCGGGTTCTTGTCGTGCCACCGGATCAGAGCCGCGTGCATTCGCGCGCCGGCGACCTGACGCGCTACACCTGGGAGTATTTCGGCGACCAGCTCCAGGCGGTCTTGCCTGCCCTCGGCACGCATGCTGCGATGGATCCGGAGCATCTCGCGCGAATGTTTGGCGCCGTGCCGGCGGAGCTTTTCCGCGTGCATAACTGGCGTACGGACGTCGAGACTCTTGGCGAGGTCCCGGCCGAGTTCATCCGCGAGCAATCGGAAGGCAAGCTGAACTATGCGTGGCCGGCACAGGTAAACCGGCTCATTGTGCATGGCGACTTCGATCTCATTCTCTCCATCGGCCAAGTCGTGCCCCATGAAGTTATAGGCATGGCCAACTACACAAAGAATATTCTCGTGGGCACGGGAGGCCGCGAGAGCATAAACGGGAGCCATTACCTGGGTGCGGTTTACGGGATGGAGCGCATCATGGGCCGCGCAGAGAACCCCGTGCGCAACGTTCTCAATTACGCATCCGATTGTTTCCTGCGACATCTGCCCATCGTCTACGTACTCACCGTTGTCGGGCGCACGCCGGACGACCGGTTGGCAGTACGCGGACTTTTCATCGGTGACGATGTAGAGTGCTTTCACCTCGCTGCCGCGCTGAGTTTGAGAGTGAACTTCGAGACCATGGACGCGCCCATGCACAAGGTCGTGGTTTATCTCGATCCGCATGAGTTCCACAGTACGTGGTTGGGCAACAAGGCAATCTACCGTACGCGCATGGCACTGGCCGACGGTGCAGAGTTGATCATCCTGGCGCCGGGCATAAGGGAATTTGGCGAAGACCGCGCCATCGATGCGCTCATCCGGAAATACGGCTATCGCGGAACGCCTGCCACTCTCGCGGCCGTGAGTGCCAATGCGGATCTCGCCAACGACCTTAGTGCGGCTGCGCACCTCATACACGGCTCCTCTGAAGGTCGCTTCACAATTCGCCTGTGCCCCGGTCATCTAAGCAAAGAGGAAGTTGAGGAAGTGGGCTTTGAATATGGCGATTTGGAAACTATGCTCACGCGCTACAACCCGCAGACCCTTCGCTATGGCAACAACCGTGTCGACTGCGAAGAGGTTTTCTTTATTTCAAATCCCGGCTTGGGACTGTGGGCGCACTGCGGTAAATTGTTGGGGCGCGGCGCATAATCGTGGTCTTGACAGGCGATGGCGCGGCGCGGGCACGCCCCATGGGTCCACATGTATTAGCGTGGACGGATTTAAGAAAGCGTTCACACAAACTGGAATTTCCTCGCTGGATCAGAAACTACTTGTGATCTGGGCAAATCTAGAATGGCGGCCTCCAAATAAAAGGCAGCTTCAAGGAGAAAATGATGGTTACGCGACGCGAGTTTCTCGATGCCCTTGCTGTGGGCGCGGCGGGACTGGCCGTGGGAGCTACGGCAAAGAGCTATGGCCAGATTCTTGGATCGAATGATCGACTCAACTTTGCCATCATCGGTCTGAACGGCCGCGCCTACGCTCACCTCTCGTCGCTCAAGGCAAACAAAAGCGCCGCGCGAATCTCACATGTCTGCGATGTGGACAGTACCATTCTCCAGAAATTCGCCGACAGCGCCCGGCACGAGATGGACGGGGCCCCTGCAACTGACAAAGATTTTCGCAGGATTTTTGAACTGAAAGATGTGGACGCCATCACCATTGCCACTCCCGATCATTGGCATACACCCATGGCAATCGCTGGATTGCAGGCGGGTAAGCACGTCTATGTAGAAAAGCCCTGCAGCCACAATCCGGCAGAGGGAGTGATGCTGGTCGAGGCGCAGAGGAAGTATGGAAAGCTGGTACAGATGGGCACCCAGCAGCGCTCATCACCCCACACCATAGAGATTGTCGAAAAAATTCACGCCGGCGCAATCGGCAGCCCCTACTTCGCCAAAGCCTGGTACGTCAATGAGAGGAAATCGATTGGC
>DATMOO010000086.1:0-3979 GCA_035568275.1 Candidatus Sulfotelmatobacter sp. | reverse complement strand
ACCTCCGGTGGGTGACTTGGGGAGCTGGCAAGGGCGCCGCCGAAGGGGGCGTTCATCTTGACCCTTGACAGCTCCCCAAGTCACTTACAATCGAGCTCGGAACGAAGCGCAACGCAGTTCAGTTGAGCTTCGTTCCTTAGTTGAGCTTCGTTCCTTAGTGGAGTGGGTTCCGCTTTTTCTCGACAACCTGGTCGGCAGCCATACTCCGCCTCACCGCCTCTGGCATTCTCCACCATCATCTTTTTCGTTTCGGTCCCCGGCACATACACTACGTGGTTCCTGCTGGCGGTCTTGCACCCGACGGTTCCCGATGGATCCCCTCCTCGAAACGATTCTTCCTGCCCGTCGCCGCGCTGAGTCGCATCTTCCGGGGCAAGTTTGCAGCCGGACTGAAGCAACTCTTTCTTCAGAGCAAGCTCCAGTTTCACGGCTCACTCCAGAGTCTGGTCGATCCGCGTTGCGTTCGCCAGTTCCTTCGACAGCTCTTCCAGCAAGACTGGGTCGTCTATGCCAAGCCACCCTTCGGCGGTCCTGAGCATGTTCTGAACTATCTCGCCCGCTATACGCACCGCGTCGCCATCTCCAACCATCGACTGGTGGCGTTCCAGAATGAGCGAGTCTCGTTTCGTTGGAAAGACTATGCGTACGGCGGCAAGCAGAAGATCATGACGGTCTCAGCCGATGAGTTCCTACGCCGATTCCTGATCCACGTTCTGCCTAAGGGCTTGGTCCGCATCCGCCACTTCAGCCTTTTTGCCAACCGCAGGCGCGGCACTATACTCGTTCGCTGCCGTGCTTTGCTTGGCGTAGACGACTGTGCAACTGATACCGAGATCACGACCCAGCTGCGCTGTCCGGTTTGCACCGGTCCCATGCTCGTCATCGAACGGATGACCAGTAGCCAGCTTCATTTCCGCTCAGGCCTGATACTGCCTGATCCACAGAGGTGCAGCCTTGATTCCTCCTGAGATATAGATGACGCAACTTGCTCCGATCAGCGTCGGTCGCAGGCGTGTTCAAACACGCCATGCCTTCGTGTGCTCAACCGGCGGTTCTGCCCACCGATCCGAACTGTTCTTCTGCACTCCGAGACTCCACGGCGGTTTACAAGAAGAGCTCCATGACTCTCTTCGTTCCGGTTTGTTTCTGCAAAGACGGTTCCCAACCTGCACGCTGAATCGAAATCCCATAGATCTCACCGCATCCGCCGCAAACGCTAGCGGCTCAGTTCAAACGACCCTATCGAAACTGCCCCGACGACTACCGACCTATCATCCCCGCACTTCTGCTTCGGGGCAGTCCCGATAGGGATCTATCGTTTCTGACGAACTTCCGGATGGCGGACAATCCACCGCCTCACATTGCCACATTGACATACGAATATTCGAGCAGAACTTCGACTTGGCGATGCTCAAGAATGAGGGATGAAAGGACAATCCGCGCCCTATCGCAATCCCTCCACCAAATAGAGTTGGCTCAGAGCGTTGAAGTAGGAATAGGCATAGGATTTGCCGTCTGGAGTGAATGCCGCATCGATCAAATCAACCCCCGCGGGGTCCGATGGCGCGATTTTATTGAGCAACTCGCGGCGGCCAGTGGCCAGATCCACGCGCATTACATCCGCCGAATAGCTACCGAGCACCCCAACCAGCGCCGAGCGCCCGTCACGCGAGACAGAAAAGATTGCCTCGTCGGGATGGATGCCGGGAACCAACCGTGGCGGTCCCTGACCATCCACGGGATATAGCGCCACGGAATCGGAGAAGCCAAACACGAACTTACCGTCCGCAGTGGGGACGAATCCGCTCACTCCCTCCGGAGAAATCGGGTGTGCAGTTCCCGAATCGATGGCTTGCACGTAGATGCGCGATTTGTGACCCGGTTCCGTACCGTTAAATACAACATTCTTGCCATCCGGGAGAAAACGAGCGTAACTCCGGTCGATGGAATCATGCGTGATCTGCTTCGTCTCCCCCGGGCCAAGGGCAATCAGGAAAAGCTGACGGGGAATGTGCAAAATAAGGGACGACAGAACCCACTTCATGTCCGGTGAGAAATCGTAACCCACGCCATCGCCAACGCGTTCGGGCGCTGCGCCATCGCTTGCACGGATGTAAACGTCGTAATCAGGTCCGCTATTAGCCCCTTCTTCATTCAACAGCACTTGTCGGCCGTCAGGTGAAATGGCCGAAGCGTCACTCCAATTTTGAATGGTCACATCTTGTTCTCGATCCTGACCAATTCCCCGTACGTAGGCGAGGATTCGAAAGATATTTTGCCCGAGAAGAACGCGCCCATCGCGGGCAATATCGTAGAGGGTTGGGGTGGCCGGAATTCGGTCGACCACACGGGTATGGCCCGAAAGATCGGCGGCCCAGAGCTGAAACTTAGTGCTTTCTTCCGCGCTGGTGAACCATACTTCCTTGCCAGAGGGAGCCCAATTAACCTTTTCAATGGCCGACTGCCGCGGGGACAGAGTCCGATTGCGGCCGGAAGAGTCTACCATCACCACATTGCCAGCGCTGTCTCCCAAGGTGGGATGCTCGGCGAATGCCACCCAGCCTCCCCTGGGCGAGACGCGCACGTTGGTTAACCAGCCGGTGGCGGCCTCATACAGAACGTGGCCGATGGGGTACTCAATGCGAAAGTGTCCGTCCACGTAGTGGGCGACGGCGATCTGGTTGTCGGGGCCCCAATCGGCGTCCACGACATCGTTCATCATGGGACGGGGAGCTGCGCCACTTAGCGGCGCTCTCGCCAGCAAGCCAACTTTGACATTTCTACTAAGGTCTCGTCGCTTCTGGATCAGGAGCATCTCTCCAGTGGGAGAGATGGATTCGAGGTCAGCATCTTTCAGACCGAGGCTTACCGGGGCGTGACTGTCGGGCGCAAGTGAGAAAAGGTCGGTCTGCATCCCGATGTGCGCGGAGCTGTAGATGATAGTTCGCTGGTCGGGTGCGAAGCGGGCAGAAGAGATGAACTCGCGTCCAAACGTGAGCTGACGATAGCTCGGCGGCTCAGCAGGAGGGGCGTTCAGGCGAACGAGAAGCAGCGCCACGGCCGCAACTAGGATTCCGATGACTCCCAGCAGTGCGGGAAAGAGCCAGGACTTTCCCGGTTTTGTCACTGCAGGCGCGGCGGAGCTCGTAGCCGACGCTGCCGGCGATGAAATGGAAGACAACGCCTCCAATGCGAAGGCGATGTCGCGCGCAGACTGGAAGCGATCGGCCGGATCTTTTTCCAGGCAATGGTGAACGATGCGCTGCAGTAGGGGCGGCACATCGCGGCCTGTGGCGGACAAGTCTGGAGGCTCTTCTTTCAGAATCGAACTAATGGTATCGGCCGTCGTGTCGCCGCGAAAGGCACGGCTGCCGCTGAGCATTTCATAGAGCACCGCGCCGAAGCTAAACAGGTCAGAGCGCGCGTCAACAGCGGCTCCGCGGCATTGCTCGGGAGACATGTAACCAAGCGTACCCAGCAGTACGCCGCGGCCAGTGACGGAATCGAGCGTCGCCTCCGCCGACAAGCCGGGAGCACCCAGCTCAGGCATGGTCAACTTGGCCAGGCCGAAGTCGAGAATCTTCACATGCCCTTCTCGGGTGATGAAGAGGTTCTCCGGCTTAAGGTCGCGATGCAAAATGCCGCGATCGTGGGCGGCGGTAAGTCCGCGTGCGGTCTGGAGCGCATAATCGACTGCTTTGCGCACGGGCAGCGGACCGCTGACCAGGCGCGATCGTAAGGTTTCTCCTTCGAGTAGTTCGGAGACGATGTAGGGGGAGTTGTCCTGGCTGCCGATATCGAACACGGCGAGAATATTCGGATGGCTGAGCGCAGCCGTGGCTCGCGCCTCCTGCTCGAAGCGACGCATGCGCTCGGAATCGCCCGCCGAGCCGGCGGGTAATACCTTGATCGCCACTTCGCGGCCCAGGCGTGGATCGCGGGCGCGATAGACTTCTCCCATGCCTCCCGCGCCGAGGGC
>DATMOO010000085.1:0-6052 GCA_035568275.1 Candidatus Sulfotelmatobacter sp. | reverse complement strand
AAGCGTCGCGCATCGCTGGGCTACGGAGGTGTCAATCGCTAAGATCCGACCGGAGAATGTGGGTAACACGTGCCTGCCCATCCAGGCACGAAGAATCGCACCTTGGTCTTTATCGCGCCGCTCGATAAGAAGAATTCCGATCTCCAGTTCCAGGATTGAAATCACAGAGATGTAGAGAGTCGCCGATGGCAAGGGTTGAGCCCATTTCGTGACGTTTTGATTTGCCTTCTTGGCTTTTCTTAATTCTGAAACGACGTTGGTATCAAGGATGTACATTACGTCAGGTCCGCCGGCTCGTGCAGATTTCCCCGTACTCGGGGCGGCTCAAATTCAATTTCAGCGGCTGCTGGCATTGCCAGCAAGTCGGCGACACTTTTCTGCCCTGCAGTTATCCTCTGATATTCCTCTACTGTGAGCAATACGTGGGACGGACGCCCTCGATCCGTTATGAAAACGGGACCCCGCTTAGCAGCTCTCTTCGCCCTGCTTGTGTCCTGATTGAAGTCTCGGCTCGACAGTTTTGTGATGGCCATGGTATTCCGCCTTTCAATGTAGCAACGTGGCTACATTATAAACAGGATTCTTGTGAATGTCTGCATGAAAATTGAGAGAGTCGGACACACGGCAGTCGGCCGTCAGGCGCTCGGTAAAAGAGGCGACCGACGGCCGATCAGGCCGGACTCTCTCTCGTCCGCACGTGAAACCGAATCATTCGAGTTGGCTGTGCGCCAGTTGTGTGCCGGATTTCAGGTTAAGGCATTCGAAGGCGGTACTCAGGCGTATCTGGATCACGAATGATACCTTTAGCTCCCCGGTTTGAGAGTTGCGCCTGAGTCGCCGAGAGCTTCTTTTGGGTTGCCTGAGATATGCAGCTTCCACCCCGGACTAATGGACCAAGAAGATCTCAGACCGGGTTTTCATTGAGGACAAACGAAAAAACCGGCCACCTCTGACCTGGATTGATCCAGAAGTGGCCAGCTTTTTTGCGCGGTATACCTTTCCCGGTTGTGAATCAGTTGTCTCTCTCGTGCACCACTACGACCATCCGCATCCAGGGGTGGATACAGCATTCCCAGCGGGACACTCCTGGTGGCAGCGCGGCGGTGCCTGCCGTTGGTCCAGGTTCCGTATTGCCCGCTTCGACAAACTGATTCGTATCACTCTCTGGTTGAGGCGCGAGGGTCCCGTCCGGGAGCACTTGAGCACACTCCGGAGCCGGATCGGAGTTGCCCGTCAGGCCGTTCAGGCGGGCCTTAAATCCGCCGCCAAAGTTCTCTACTCGCGTGAAGGTATGAGTTTCACCACCGGCGTTCTGGATAGTGGTTTGGTCTCCAGAGTTCAGATCCACGCGGACCAATTTGAACTGTCTTTCTGTTGCATTCAGCATCGGATTAAACCGCCAGGCCCCAGCGTTTTGGTCGGTTTGCAGTTCACTGAGAAAATCACTGAATAGCGTATTCCCGTGGTGGCCGGCTATGCAGTGTCCAGGCCCGAGGGCAGCGTTGAAGCTGTCCGGATCACAGGCGTCTCGCATCATGATGGTGGTTGTTGTTTGCGCGTTGGTGTTAGCGACGATGCTAAACAGGGTTGCCAGACAGATTCCGACAGCGAGCCATTTCATAGCTACTCCTTTTCAGTTGTGTTTTACTGACTATTTCGCCCAGGCACTCAGTCACAATCGGGCATGCTGGCCCAACCGTCAAACGGCAATGCGTGGAATGAAGCATTTACCGTCAAATGCCGCCTTTTGCCGTTCCGGTTCCGGCGGGTACAATCACCAATCAGGCAACCGCGCCACGATTTGGACTATGCCGAAGAACCCCACAGACGAACCGGTTCCTGGCACACCCCCGGCCGGGAGCATGCCTGAAGAACGGCTGGACTCGTGGAAGGAAATCGCGGCATACCTCAACCGCGATGTGACAACCGTTCAACGCTGGGAGAAGCGAGAGGGTATGCCTGTACACCGGCATCTGCACGACAAGCGTGGCTCCGTTTACGCCTTGAGTTCCGAGATTGATGCCTGGCGCCAAAGCCGCAAACTCAGCTTGGAGGAGGAACGGCAAGAGTTTGCCGCGGAAGTGCCGACGGAACCGAAAGCTGATCGGCCAGCGGCAACCTCGAGACTACGTCGCTGGCTTGTTCTGAGCTCTGCGGTGGCCGTACTTGCCCTGCTTGCATTCGCGTACGTCATAGCACGGATCCGCGAAGTGGGTGCGAGCTTGCCCAAAATCAAATCTCTGGCCGTGCTTCCGTTGCAGAACTTGAGCGGAGATCCTTCGCAGGATTACGTGGCCGACGGCATGACCGAGGAGCTCATCGGACAGCTTTCTCGAATTCACGGACTACGCGTTACGTCTCGCACATCGAGCATGCACTTCAAGAACATCCAGCCGCCGATGCGAGAAATTGCCAAGATGCTTGGTGTGGATGTAATCCTCGAAGGATCGCTGATACGGGAGGGGAGTCAGGTCCGTATCCACGCCCAATTAATTCGCGCAGCGACCGACGAACACATCTGGACAGGGGAATACCAGCGAGAATACCGAAGCCTCCTCGAAGTGCAGGATCAGGTCACTCGGAGCATCGTTGATCAGATCGAAGTGAACCTCACACCTGAGGATCGGGCGCGCCTGGCATCGACGCATCCAGTCGACCCCGAAGCTCACGAGAGTTACCTGAAAGGTCTCTACTACTTCAACCAGCGGACCGCGGATGCGCTCAACAAGAGCATCGCGTCGTTCCAACAGGCGATCGCCAAGGACTCAGGCTACGCTCCCGCGTATAGCGGCCTGGCGGAGGCCTATGCGATGCTTGGATTTCGCGGTGGTTTCCCATCGAAAGATGCTCTGTCGCACGCCAAGACAGCTGCACTGAAGGCTATCGAACTGGATAACGCTTTGGCAGAACCGCACGCCTCCCTAGCGTTCATCGCGGAGACCCATGAATGGGACTGGGCCACCGCCGAGCGAGAGTACAAGCGGGCCCTGGAATTGAACCCGGGTGACGCTCAAGCCCACAACTGGTATGCCGGTTATCTGACCTATACAGGGCGATTCGATGACGGAACTTCTGAGGCCAGGCGTGCGCGGGACCTCGACCCCTTGTCTTTGCCCATCAACAACGCGCTGGCTGGAAGATTACTGGCGGGTGGCCATTACGAGGAGGCGTTGCAGCAAGTGCAAGAAACCTTGGAATTGGATGGCCACTTTGCACCGGCTCACCAGTCCCTGGGCTGGGTCTATCTGCATACAGGAAGACAGGATGAGGCTATTCGAGAATTTCAAAACGCGCTGAAACTCTCTGGGACGGATGACACGGATCTTCAGTTAGACCTGGGTTTCGCCTATGCGGTGTCGGGCAAGCGAGATGAGGCAAGAAGAATACTCGCCAGGATGGAGAAGTTGCATGAGCAAGGCATCGTTCCGTCCGGTTCAATCGCGATTCTACATGGAGCGTTGGGTGAGTCGAATGAGGCTTTCGCCTGGCTGGAGAAGGCCTACGAGGAGCGGGACCCTCAACTTACGTACATCAAAGCGGGACGTAGATTCGAGCCACTGCGTAAAGATCCACGATTTAAACAGTTAGTGCGCCGTGTCGGGTTACCCGATTAAGGTGGCCATCAAGGCACACGGATTGTGTTGTCGTCGGTTCTCCACTGCTGAACAGGCTGCTGCTGAAGTCTTGAAGTGAAGAAGAGCCGGAGATGTACGAGCAGGCAGAACTAGACAAGCTCTTCAAGGCTTGCGACGAAGAAGAGCGACTCTGGTTCGAGTTCTTCCTGATGACCGGGATGCGCGAGCAGGAAGTGATGTACGCGTACTGGTCGGACGTGAACTTTGCCGCCAGCACCGTACGAGTCAGCCACAAGCCCGACCGTGGATGGACGCCGAAAGCTTACAAGGAGCGAGAGATTCCGATTCCGACGAAGCTGGTGAAGAAACTGAAGGCGCGGAAAGCGAAATCTGATAAGACCTGCGGGCTGGTCTTCCCAACCTCTGGCTGCAATCCCAAGCTGGATTTTCTCGACTGTCTGAAAGCATGCGCGGAACGCGCGAAGCTCGACAAAGACGATTTTTGGTTGCACAAGTTCCGCGCGACGTTTGCCACACGCTGCCTGTGGGCTGGTGTCGATCTGCGCACAGTGCAGCAATGGCTGGGTCACTCGGCCATGGAATCCACAATGCGCTACCTGAAGCCTTCGCGAAGTGAGAAGGTGCGGGAAAAGGTGAATGAGATTTTCGCTTAGCCATAGATCGGAGTAGTGCTGTCAGCAAATATTGACCTCGAACGGAGGTGAGTCTAAAGACAAGCTTCTAGGCGAGTCAAACCGTTGAGGGGGAGAGATATACAGGGCGTGAAAATTCCTACACCCCGACCTTCCGCCACGGAACAGGTTTTGACTGGGGGCCGGGGCCCGCCCGCGCGTGGGGCTCGCGCGTGCGAGCGTACGTGAGAGCGAGCGCTGGAGGCCAATATTTGCTAAACTCCAGCTGTTCATGCGTCCGAAGACCACTAGCGCATGGTTCTTATTTTGTCTCGCCCCTTGCGTCTCCATGCTTGTTTTTGGGCAGTCGCAAGTCACCGAAAAGCTTGCGGCGAACAGTGCGACTACGAGTCCGACATACCGTGTCGGTGGGAATGTTACCGCGCCGAAAGCTATCTATTCCCCCGAGCCGGAATTCTCAGAGGTCGCTCGGAAAGCAGGTTACCAAGGAACCTGCGTGCTCTCCTTGATTGTGGGCACCGACGGCCGACCTAGTGAGATCCGTGTGGTTCATAAGTTGGGGATGCAATTGGATGAAAAAGCCATTCAGGCTTTAAGAGAATGGAAATTCGAACCTGCTCAAAAAGACGGCAGGCCCGTCGCGGTCTCAATTGAAGTTGAGTTCAGCTTCCATCTAGATCGAAATGGCACAAGCAAGCAAATGTTTTCCACCGAACAGTACGAACAAATGCGCGAGGCTCGTTCGCGGATACAGAGTCAGATTTTTAGGATTTCAGTTGGCGAGGAACCTTTAATTTGTTCCGCTTCTCCGTCAGATCGACACGGACCAGCGGCTACCATTGCCGAGTTGAGTTTTGAAGGGGATCTACGCATGCCGAGCGTGGATCGGAACCGAATCGGAGCATCGATCAAAGGGCAGAACTATTTCGGAAGCGAAGACCAAATAGCATCTGAAATCTCTGAAAGAGTGCAACGAGCTTGGCAAAACGCTGGATATTTCGCGGCACAGGCACACGCAGAAGCGCGTGTGTTAACCAGCAGTCCCAGCAGCGAATGGATTGCCATTACGGTTCAAATCGAGGAAGGCCAGCAATACCGGCTGGAGGAAATCCGATTCTTAAACAACAAAGTCCTTACCAATGTAAACGCCTTGCACGATTTGTTTCCAATCAAAGATGGGGACCTTCTAAACCGCGACTCCATTGAAAAGGGATTGCGGGACCTGCATCGTGTTTACGGGGAGTTCGGCTATATCAACCTCGCGTCCGTTCCCACAACACGGATTCATCAAGAACGGGCGACCGTGTCGTTCGATATACAACTCGACGAAGGCAAACAGTTTTACATCAGCCGGGTTGAAGTAGTCGGCCTCGACGAAACAGCTTTCCAGAAAGTAAAGACAGAGATGATCCTGAAGCCCGGTGACATCTACAACCAACGTCTGATGGAACTGTTCCAGGAACGCTATACATCTCACTTGCCATATGCTTCATTAGAGCCACGCTATCAGTTGCACATGGACCAGAGCGCAGGAACGGTTGCCATGACATACGATTTCCGGCATTGCCCGACCGACTAGGGTCGTCGCTCTTTCCTTACGCCAAGAAACTAGCGCCAAGGCCAAACGAACGTCACTGGTTAAACGAAAGGATCAGCGTGTTCCACATCATCGGTCCAATAGTTGACCCGCTTCAACACCGCATTCTTGGCCATCGCGACCACATATTCCAGTCTCGGCTGGGCGTCCAGAAACTCGAGCACTGCAGGATGCGCGAAACCGCCATCCAGGCGTACCCGAATCTGTACTGCCGGAAGATGGTGACG
>DATMOO010000084.1:0-13996 GCA_035568275.1 Candidatus Sulfotelmatobacter sp. | reverse complement strand
GTATGGACCGGAAGGCTGGCGCAAGCCTCCCGCCGTGGGGCGCCTGTCGGTGCTGGCCGTGCCGGGAACCTACACCGTGACGCTCACTGTGGGAGAAGAAAAATTTACGCAGAAGCTGGTCGTGCTGAAGGATCCGCATACCGCCGGCTCGCAGAGCGACATCCAGGCGCAAACGCGCGTGCAGACTGCGCTGTACGACGAGTTGAACGCCATGGCCGCCACGGTGAACCAGATCGAGTCGCTCCGCTCGCAGCTCCTTGCCCTGGGGAAGGGACTGGGAACCGACGACGTCTCGAAACCGCTCCGCAAAGCCGCGGACGACCTCGGCGAGAAGTTCGCTGGCATTGAGGGAACTCTGCTGCAGCTCAAGCTCACCGGCCGCGGGCAGGATGACTGCCGCTGGTCGCCCATGCTGCTGCAGAAGGTCAACTATTTGTTCAACCAGCTCGATAGCAGTGCGGATTTTCCGCCCACCACACAGCAGATGGCTGTGCAAGAAGAGTTGCAGCAGCGGGGCGACAAAGTGGCTCAGGACTTCCAGCAGTTGGTGGGGAAAGACCTGGCGGCGTTCAACGCCATGCTGCGCGAGCATAACATCAGCAACATTTATCTCAAGACGCCCTGACGCAGGGTCTTGAGCGAACCCGTTTGGCCGCATCTCGGTTTGCGAAAAGACAACAGTGAGACAATCAAACGCTGGGCAGGCGTGTAACGCAGGGCCATCTTCTTGGCTCTTGAAGGCCGGCGATGCGAGCATTCGAACGCCAGTGGGATTCGGAACAAGTTCGAAAAAAAAGTGCCGAACACAGCTGAAAACAAACGACCATAATCCGTTTCCTCCCTTGGCCGAGTCATCTCAAACACCATCTGGCACGCGGCACCCTTCCCGAGCGTTAGAGCCTGTGTGTAATCGTTTGGGTTCGATTGCCGTAAGATTTCTCCAGACCAGCTTGGCACAATTCATCAGTCGGGAAGGCACACTGGGATATGGCGGGCCCTCGGCTCGTACTCGACCATAGCCTCATGTGGTGTGGAGCTCATGACATGTAAATCATGCAATTCGGAAAACCAGCGAAGGTTTAACTCGGAGATCAACGTCCATCTTCCCGGACTAAAGAATCTGGACAAGGCCCCGGTTTTGTATTTCCCAAGCTTCTGGTCTGTCTTGACTGCGGTTTTACGGAATTTGACCTTCCAGAAACCGAGTTGCGTCTACTTGGAAGACGCGTCGCGGCATCCGGGACCGGAACATGTCCGAGACAGGGTTGGATTTTTGACCTATCGGGTCTCGACGCTGGATTGCCCTTCAGCAGTGGCGAAATCGAAGTCCGCGAATCTGCTGCTGACAAACCGCTTGCCATGAAGAACAGCTTCTATTGCCAGTAGCAGTTCGTTTGCACCATCCGATTTGACCACGTAACCATGCCCACCGGCGCATAAGGCTGCTGCTGCGATCTCCGAGTCACGGTTCTCGCTCAGGAACAAAATCTTTGCCCCTGGAGCAACCTTGCGGATGGATGCAGCCGCTTCAATTCCATTCAACTTTGGAAGCCCGAGGTCCAGCAGAATCAAGTCCGGCTGAAATTCCTCCGCTATTCGGACGGCTTCCAACCCGTCCGAGGCCTCACAGATGACCTGCCAATCAGGTTTCTCTTGTAGCCGGGAAACGACAAAACGACGCCAGGGCTCGAAGTCATCCACGAGGATGATCCTGACGGTGCGTGTCATCTGCATGTTCTCATGCCAACTTAGCTTAAAGACTTTCAAGTCCGCGGGATTATTCCTGTTCAGATTCTGGAGCGCAATAGCTTTTTCGTTCCCGCACTTCTAAATCTCATCCTTGGCGCGCCGTCTGTAAAGCAGCAATTCTAACAGTTGCCTTTTGAGACATTTCTTACTATAAATTAGCCTGTCTAGGAGTACCGCCAGTACCAAGATGGCGCCACAGGCACGGTTCGTTGACAAAACCTGAATTTCCGCCCGCCGGTTCTCCCTTCTCGCATTCTGTTCAGCCGCCCACCTTCGCCAAGTTGAAGGGTTTGGACGATGGCGAGGTGATGGCGCAGCTACAAGCTGGCTGCAACGACGCTCTCGCCGTCTTGTTCGACCGCTACCGCCGCCTTGTCCTCAGCATCGCCCTGAAGATCGTTCGCGATCCGGGAGAAGCGGAAGACGTCATGCAAAACGTTTTTCTGGAAATTTTCCGGTCGGTGGCACAATTTGACCCCGCCAAAGGCACTAGTAAAGTATGGATTCTCCGGTACGCATATCATCGCGCCATCAACCGCAGGTAGCACCTGAACGCGAGGAAGTTCTACGACCAGACGAATCTGGACGAGGTCGAGACTCACTTGCCTGAAACAGCCCCCACGCTCGGCGGGTTCACACAACATGAGTTGAAGCATCTGCTCCGGCAAGGCCTGCCAACTCTAAACGGTCCCCAAAAACAGGTCGTTGAGCTGGCCAGCTATAACGGCCCTCGATGAGGGAGATCGCCGACAAAATGGGCGACTCTCTGTCGAATGTACGGCACCACTACTATCGGGGACTTCAGAAACTGCGTTCCTTCGTGGGACGCACACGGGAGAAGGGTAAGACAGTGGGCAGCGATGAATGATCATTCCCATTTCGAGGAATTGGCCGCCCTGGAAGCAGGCGGATTCCAGTCGGGCGACGAACTGATGGAGCTGCGTGAACACGCCAAGGATTGCGTTGAATGCCGGAACGCACAGGAGGAGTTCAGCGGACTCGTTTGCTCCGGACTTCCGCAAACCGTGAGTCCGATTCGTGAATTCATGGATAAGGTAAAAAGACCCGGCCCGACAACGGTATCCGCGGACGATTCCTCCAACGTGCCAGGCTCGAAGGTATCGCTTTCTCTCCAGACGTCGACGGATCAATCAGGCATCCCGGGAGGCGAGTTGGCCTCTTCGTTCCAGCTGCGACCGCACTGGTCACCGCGATTGTCGCGGCAGTCTTCTTCGGAACGTATTGGCATCCCGCCTCCCGGGAATCCATGCAGGCACAGCAGCAGGTCGAGCAGCTCAAGCGGGAGAACTCCGCGCTTACCACGAGTCCGGCGCCTGAACGCCGCAGCGTTCACGACACCTCCACCCGGTGATCAAGGAGACCTTGGGCGCAATTATTTCCGGGGTTTTCCGATCAACCAGACCGATCTCGCGGTGAGCCGGCGATTTGGCCTTTCCGAGCGCTTCTGTATTTCCGCGTTGAGTATTTCAACGTTTTCAATCACCCGATGTTCGCGCCTCCTTCCGCAAATTTTAATAACTATTTAACTCAGAGCAGCTTTGGGATCATCACCTCGACGCTGAACAACTTCTTGTCCGGAGGTCCGGGGACTCTCAGCCCGCTTATCAGATCGGCGGTCCGCGCTCCGGCCAACTCACGCTGAAACTGCTGTTCTGAGGCGAGCGGACAAGGTGGAGCGCACCAGAAGTGCATTGAGAGTAATTACTAGTCTTGTCTATAACCAGTCGATTCAGATCAACTCGTCAAGCGCTATACACTGTTCAGTTGGGTTTAGGTATGCTCGGCGTTGACGCGGAAGCGCGAGGCGATTTGCGCCAGTGGTAGAAAAATGGAATGCCGGCGAGGATTACCAACAGGCCCAGCGAAGAGCGCACTGGCCGGACCATCCACAGGTTCGCGGTAAGGGCAATCGCGGCGACCAAAAAAATGAAAGGCGTCATTGGATATCCCCAGGCGCGGTAGGGACGGGAAAGATGGGGGTCCGTTTTGCGCAGACGAAGCAGGGCGATCGCCGTTAACGCGAAGAAAATCCAGACCGCAAAAACGAAGAGGGAATAGAGCTCTTCGTAAGTTCCGCTGAGCGCGAGCAGCGCGGCGATAGAGCCTAGGAAAACCAGCGAGCCGCTGGGAGTGCGAAAAGTAGGATGAAGTCGCGCGGCGAATTGGAAGAAAACGCCATCGCGAGCCATGGCGTAAGGGATGCGGGCGCCAGTTAGGACGACTACGTGCAGTGCTCCGAGCGCGGAGATAGCCATGGTGATCGTCAGCCAGGCAGCTCCGCGAGAACCGGCGAAGGACTGCACGACATCCGAGGCGACGTGCTGCGATTGCGCCAAAGCCGCGAAGGGCAAGATGCGGAAATAAACTACATTCGCCAGCAGGTACAGTCCACCTACCGTGAGTAGTCCCAGGATGATGGCTCGGGGGATGTTTTTCTCGGGATGTTGAATTTCTTCCCCCAGATCGCCGAGGTCGTTGAAGCCGTTGTAGGCCCACATGGCGGGAACCAGAGCGGTGAGCACTGCGCCGATCGTTCCCCAACCTAGCAGGCTCAACCATGAGGGTCTGATACGGCGGGAATGCCAGCAGAGGCGGCTGCGATCGCATGCGGCTTTCCGAAAAGGACGCCCGCGACGACAATCACCAGGATTGCGCCGATTTTTAGAGATGTCAGCAGCACCTGAATGTTGCCGCCGAAACGCACACTCAAATAATTGATCGCGGTAACAGCCACCACCACCAGCGCGGCGAGCGGTTGAGCGGCCGTAAATGTAAATTCATATCGTCCTATATGGCTTGTGAACAAGGGAGTTGCTACCACTGGGAAAATGAATCCGAGGAAGCGCAGAAATCCCGCGGCGAGCGTGGCCATCGCGACAGGGCGCTCGAGAAACGAGCTCATCCAGCCGAAAAGAAATCCCCAGAGCGGGCCGAGGCCGCGATTGAGGTAGACGTAAGGCCCGCCTGCTTTGGGGAAGGCCGCGCCGAGTTCGGCATAACAGAAGGCGCCAAAGAGAACGATGACTCCACCGATGAGCCACGCGGCAAATACCAAACTAACCGAGCCGACAGCGCGAGCCATGTCGCTGCTGACGAGAAAAATTCCTGTTCCGATGGTGTCGCCGATGACAATCGCGACCGCCGACCACACGCCGAGACCACGAATCAAGTCGGACGATTGAGGACGCGCGGCTAGGTCGGGACCTTTTGTAGGCATGGAAGTTTGGAGAGCCTACTATCGAGGATTGAGGTGGTCAACCTGCGCTTTCTCCCGTGTCCGCACGCGATCATCGAGACAAGCTTCAGCGATCAGTTCCGAAACGATAGGGAATTCGTCGCTCCCGTTTCTGTCGTTAGCATTTACGCGCTATCATCGAGGCCGCTATGGCTACGCAAAAATCCATGATTAGCGAATACGACTGGGACTCGCGTTATAAAGTGTCCGGCATCGAAGACGTGATGACTCCTGCGCTGGTGGTCTATCCTGAAATTATTTCGTCCAACATAGAACGCACATTGGAATTGCTGGGCGGCGATCCGGACCGCTGGCGAGTGCACATCAAGACGGCCAAGCTGGGCTATACGATCGGGATGATGGTCGAGCGCGGCATCCACAATTTCAAATGCGCGACGACGCTAGAACTACTGGTGGCGTGCCAATGCGGCGCGGCGGACGTTCTCCTGGCCTATCCAACGATGGGTGCAAATGCGCGGCGCGTGCGGGAGATCGCGGAGCAGTTTCCGGCGATGCGCATCTCCGTATTGGCTGAGAACGAAGAACAGGTTCGGCAATGGCGCGGCAGCCGACTGGGAATTTTTCTGGACATAAATCCAGGGATGAACCGCACGGGTCTGGTCCAGAGTCGCGGCGAAGAAATTGTTGGCTTGGTGGGCACCATTCGAGCTGATGGCTTGGAGTTCCGCGGGCTGCACTACTACGACGGCCAGCATCGGGCGCCGGACGAGCGCGAACGAACGACGGCGGCGCACGCAGGCTACGATCGCTTGCTGGAAGTTGTGAAAGAGATCGAGCGCAGCGGAGTGCGCGTGCCCGAAGTGATCACGGCGGGAACGACGACGTTTCCCTGCTCGCTTTCTTACGAAGGATTTCGGACGGGAGAATTCATCCACCGGATTTCTCCTGGCACGATTGTTTATTCCGATGCATCGAGCCTGGCAGTTCTTCCCGAAGAGTATGGCTATCGGCCGGCGGTGCTTGTATTGACTCGCGTGGTCAGTCATCCCCGCGCAGGGATTGTGACTTGCGATGCCGGGCACAAGACCGTCTCAGCCGATGCCGGCGTTCCTACATGTGTCGTCCTGGGACATCCCGAGCTAACGCCGCTGTCGCCCAGCGAAGAGCATCTGCCCTTGGAGGTGGAGGGAGGTGCAGACGGTCCGCTGGTCGGCGAAGCACTTTATCTGCTGCCGCGGCACGTTTGCCCCACGGTCAACAATTTCGATGATGCGCTGCTCGTGCGGAATGGCGCCATCGAATCGGTTGAGGAAGTATCAGCGCGCGGGCGCGAGATGCCATTGCTTCGACCGAGGGACAAAGCTATTTCGGCGGCCGATCAAAACGGATGAAGAGTAGGATTGCCTACCCCCCCATTTCTTGTAAACGCAGATTCTACAGGACTTACGTCTTGCGTAAGTTGATTAGAATCAACACTTACGGATGTTTCTTGTAAGCATTGATTCTAAAGGGCTTGCAAGCAGGCAAAACTCCTATAGGAATTCTCCTTTTCGAGGCTTCATCCCGGGCGCGGACTGAGTCGGCAATACACGTTGACGATGTGCGACTGGACGAAAACCGCAGAGCTCCGCCCTGCGCTACGTTTGCCGGAAGGTCTTCGTAGTGTAGATCCGGATGAAATGAGAAGCGCACGGGCAAGAATGGCTGAGCTACTAATCAGACACAAAATAAAAAACGCGGCAACTTGTTGCCGCGCTGAGAATCTACAGAATTACCTGGAAGAATCATACCACCTTGAAGACCAATTTCAAAGACTCGAAGAAGATGTCTAGGACATCGCGGGGCCGCGGCGGTTTGAGTAGCGGCAAGACAGTTCAAATTCACGGACGAGGGCAGGGCGAATCTTTTCTTGACTTTAGAGCGTCTGCAGAAGAGAATCTCGCCTCGGTTGGTCAGTACGTGGAAAGTGTCCCCCGCCGCGTCCCTCTGAACCCTGGCCTGCTAGGTATAGCTGTTTTGGGTATCCCCGCAAAAATGCTTGTTCGCTCTCGGCTGCAACTATGCTTCGAGATACTTCTGCCTCTAGGAGCTTTACGATGAGATTGTCCGTACGCGTTCTGTGTGCCGTCTTCGGTTTGTGCGTTCTTGCAGCTTTCCTGACTGCACCTCCAGCGGTAGCACAAGTGGCCGGACAAAACGTCAACATGGTTTCGGGAACGAAGTGGCCCACGGGCGATCCTTTCCTGCAGCGGCAGAACGAGCCGTCGATGGCGGTTTCGACGCGTAATCCGCTGCACATTTTGGCGGGCGCGAATGACTACCGGTCGGTGGATTTGGAGCAGGTGCTGACCGGCGGAGCAGAGACGGGCGACGCATGGCTGGGACTATTCAAGTCGTTCGACGGCGGGTATACGTGGCAGAGCACGCTGCTGCCGGGGTGCCCTTACGCCATTGATCAATGCAAGGACAGCGGAGCGTTGAGTTTAGGCAATTATCAAGCGGCGGCCGACCCGGTGGTGCGCGCGGGGACGAATGGGATGTTTTATTACGCCGGGCTGGCGTTTGACCGGGCCACGGCGACCAGCGCGAGTTCGATCAGCACGATCTTTGTGGCGCGCTACAACGATTTGAACAACAACGAACAACTTGATCCTATCACGTACATTGACACGCACATCGTGGCGTCAGGCAACAGCATGCAGTTTTTGGATAAGCCGTCGATGGCGGTGGACATTCCGCGCGCGGGAGCGGCTACTTGTTCGTTTACGGCGAACGAGCCGGGTGTGGGACCGAATGGCGGGGCGCTGGCGGTACACCAGTCGTTTGCGGCGGGTAATGTTTATCTGGCGTACACGGATTTTATTGGAAATACGGGAGGGGCGAAAGGAAGTTCCACACCGACGCATCTGATGTTCACGCATTCGACGGATTGCGGGGTGACGTGGAGCACGCCGATTCAAATCAACACGGGAACGACAACGAGCCAAGGGAGCACAATAGCCGTCAACCCGATCACGGGAGCCGTGTATGTGGCATGGCGGCAATTCGCCACGACGGGAGTAACACCCGACGCGATCATGATCGCGCAGTCGACCAACGCGGGAAAAACCTTCAGCAAGCCAGTACAGATTTCCACGTTTCAGCCGTTCGACCAACCGACGTCGCTAACAATGTTCCGCACGAACGCCTATCCCGCGCTTACCTCGGACATGTTTGGATTTGTGTATGTGGCGTATTCGGCTCGAGGAGTATCGTCGAGCGGGGATGCGCGGATCGTTGCGGCAGGGTCCATCGATGGCACGCACTGGACGCCAGCCTTCATGGTGGACAACCCTCGACAGAATGCGCAGACCAATCCTTCGGGACGCGGCCATCAGATTATGCCGGCGATGACCTTCGCGAACGGAAGACTGACGCTTCTCTACTACGATCTTCGCCTCGATCACTATGCCGGATTTTACACGCCGAATCCGGCCAGCCTTGGAAGTTATACGGAAATGCTAGAGCCGCAGGGTGAACTGGCTCCTGTGACGACAACCGGGTTGAACGAAGTGTTCACACCCTATATTGACGATGCCGGGTTGGGTCTGCGGCGGCACACGCTCGATTTGCGCGTTCTCGAGCTGGGCATATTCCCGACCGTGGTTTTGGGGCCGTCAGTGCTGGTGTCGCAGTACGAATACGGTTGCTGCGTGAATCCGGAATCGCCAGACATCGAGCAGTTTAAGTTCAATGTGCCGAACTTGCCTCTCTTTGATTCGGGCCAGGAAGCATTTCTCGGGGACTACATTGATATCGTGCCATCGCCGGCGTTCGTTCCGAGCGGTAATTCGTGGGCGTACAACTTCATGCCCAGCGTGAATCCGCTTTTCCATGCGACGTGGACAGATAACCGGGACGTTGTGCCACCTCCGCCAGGTGGAAGCTGGGAAAACTACACGGCGCCGGTGGTTGCGGGGGCGATCAGCGTGGAGACCGGGAAACCGATTACGACGATGTGCATGTCAGGGCAGGAGGGCATGCGCAATCAGAATATTTACACGGCGCAGATTACGGGCGGGCTGGTTGCGGCAGCGCCGGGGAATGCGAAGCCGCTTGGCACCACCACGTTTAACGGCCAGACCGTGCCATTCCAGCGCGCGTTTCCTGTGGAAGCGCAGAACACGACGAGCGCGCTGCTGAATGTACGTTTCACGATTGCGAACCAGCCTACGGGCGGCACCGCATCGTTTTTGCAATTCTCGAAGTTGACGACGCTGGACATCACGATTCCTCCGTACTCGTCGGTGTCGCGCAGCGTGTTTGTTACCTCTACGAACCCTGAAGCCACCATAACTGTGAATGTGACCCAGATCACAGCCATCGGCGGATCTGTGGTAAGCAACGGGCTTACGTCGTCGGCCGTGCTCAATCCAGACATCACGAATCCAAATATTACCAACCCGAACATCACGAATCCGAACATTACGAACCAGGAAGTCACGAATCCAAATATCACGAACCCGAACATCACGAATCCCAACATCACCAACGTAAGCACCGAGAATCCCAACATCACGAATCCGAACATTACGAATACGTCCTACTTGAATCCCAACATCACGAACCCGAACATCACCAACCTGAACGTGACGAATGTCAGCGCGGCGAATCCGAATATAACCAACCCGAATATCACCAATCCCAACATTACGAATCCGAACATCACGAACCCGAACATCACGAACCCGGATATTACGAATGGTTCGATTCAAGACGTGACGTATCCGATCACGAATACCGGGAACACCACGGCGTCTTACACAGTAAAGACTGCGACGAACGGCAACGTGCCGACCGGGATCGTGTTGCAACTGCTGATCAACAAGCTGTATCAGACGCCGGTGGCACAAAATTGCGTGCTGGGCGTGCAGACGCATTGGATCACGGTATCCAACATCACAAATCCGACGCTATTCACCGCCTCGAATCCGAATATCACAAATCCCGACATCACGAATGCAGCCCCGAATGAGGCATCGGTCTCGCTGGCTCCAGGGGAGACAGCGTACATTACGCTGCGGGTCGTGAACCCCACACCGGCACTAACGCCCTTCAATCCGCTCGCGGTGATCACCCCCGTCACCGTGCCTCAGGCCGTCAACACAACGACAGTTCTCTCGAATCCCGGAAACACGAACCTGACAGCACCGGCAGTCTATCCGCCGATTACGGTGTTAACGGCAGCGCTACCTGCCACGGATCGGTTTGACGCAGGGTACTCCGTGCAATTGCAATCCGCCGGAGGCAAGCCGGGCGCGACTACCTGGACTGTAGCGGGCGGTGGGCTGCCCCCGGGAATTGGGCTAAGCGCGTCCGGTCTGGTTTCTGGACAAGCCACTACCCCGGGAAGCTATCCCGTCACGATTCGTGTTGCAGATAGCGCTTCGCCACAGAATATTGCAACCCAGAACTACACGCTGAACGTGAGCGTGACGCCGCTTACGCTTCAGTTTGTGCTAACGCCGCCGGATGGGGTTGTGGGCCAGCCCTACGTCGCAAACCCGCTGGCGGTGAACGGCGGAACGCCGCCTTACACCTGGACGGCTACCGGTCTTCCAACCGGATTGGCGATCGATCCCGTCACCGGACAGATCAGCGGCACGCCGACGTTTGCTAATCCGGGAGGGTCGACCGTAACGATCAAGGCGACAGACGCGGCGACACCGGCGGAGTCGATCCCTTATTCTCCGACGATTCGTATCGGCGCGGTGATCGCGATTACGCCGCTGACGCTGCCGGCGGGCACGATTGGCACGCCGTACACATTCCAGCTCAGCGCGAGCGGCGGCATCGGCAGCTTAGGGTTTGGTCCGCCATCTCCGGCACAGGGTGTCTTGCTTTCCAGCAACGGTGTGCTGACGATCGCGAATCCGCAAGCGTCCAGCATAACGTTCGGTGTTAGCGTCCACGACGGGTCGCAGCCAGCCTTCCAGTCCGTGAGCGCGAACTACACGATCAATTTCGCGGGCACACCTTCGGCAAATGTTTTGTTCATAACGGAGCCGCCGAACTACGTTGGAGGCCAGACAAATCCGAACAGTCCTGTGCACATACACGTTCAGGACAATCAAGGAGCGGCGATTGCGGGTGTTCAGGTGACAATGTCTTTCAACGGCACGCCACCGTGTGCTTCAGCGACACTGAGCGGCACGCTGACGCAGCAGACTAGCCAGACAGGAGACATCTTTTTCACAGACCTGAGTGTCGACCACGGCCAGGTTGGCTACACGCTGAAAGCCACGGCGGCTACGGTGTCGGCCGTTTCCACGCCGTTCAATGTTACCGGGTTCTGCGAAACCGGGAACATGAACACGGCTCGCCGTAATCATATGGTTCTGGCGCTTCCGAACGGGAAGATTCTGCTTACGGGAGGCGCGGGGAATGCGGACGGGGATGCCGCTAGCGCGCTAGCGAGCGCGGAATTGTATGATCCCGTTGCCCATACTTTTACGTCGGTCGGCCCGATGAACGTGGCTAGAGTGGATCACACCATGACGCTGCTGTTGAATGGGCAGGTTCTCATCACGGGGGGCTACAACATCGAGGGTATGATCGCGAGCGCCGAACTCTTCGACCCGACGGCGAACAGTTTCACACTCATTCCTGCGTCGATGGTTAGCCAGCGCGCGGAGCACGCGGCTACGCTTCTGGCCAATGGGAAAGTGTTACTCACGGGCGGCAATACCAACACCACCACTCTGAACACCGCGGAGATCTATGATCCCGTTGCCAACACGTTCACGGCAACCTCTCAACTGATGACTGCGGCGCGCCAGGCACAGCATGCGGATCTGCTGCCGAATGGGAAAGTGCTGATCAGTGGCGGGTTAGACGCGAGTAACAATGCGCTTAATTCTGCGGAACTCTACGATCCCGTGGCCGACGCGTTTATACAGACCGGGACTATGACCACGGGCCGAGGCAATCACTCGTCCGCTTTGCTGTACAACGGCCAGGTTCTCGTTGCGGGTGGTTTGTCGGGTCCTGCAGCGTCGCTCGCTCTTACGGCGACGGCGGAACTTTACAATCCTGCTACCGGAGGGTGGACGTCAACGGGCAGTCTGTCCATACCTCGCGGGCATTACGCGGGGATCGTGCTAGGAGATGGCACTGTCTTTATCTCTGGCGGAGCGACGCTGCCTGCCGGGACAAACGCGGATATTTACAACCCCGCGACACAGGCGTTTAGCGTAAGCGGGAATTTCACGGCAGTGCAGGCGGGAGCGCGCGAAGCCGTGGCGCCGGATGGTACGGTGTTGCTGGCTAGCGGCGTCAACAACGCCGTCCCGGCCATAACTGTGCCCAACTCGGAGCTGTTCTATCCTGCGCCGTTGCCTGCGGGAATTGTGATAACAACTCCTACCACTTTGCCGGTCGGCGTACAGAACGTGCCGTACACGCAGGTATTCCTGGAACACGGAGGCGTGGGGCAAGTCACTTGGGTGGGAGACACTTTGCCTGCCGGGCTTAATCTGACCAGCAACGGCATTTTGACCGGTACTCCGACACAAACCGGAACGTTCAACCTGTTCGTCACGGCGATTGACACCAGCGCGTCGCCTCAATCGACCACGGTACAATTTACGCTGCAAGTGAACGGGCCGCTTACGATCACGACAACTAGTCTGCCTAACGCGCCCACGGACGGCGGGACGCCAGCCATTCCGTACTCCGCGACGATCCAAACTACCGGGGGAGCGGGAGGAGCGACTACCTTCTCTGTCGTGTCGGGCGCGCTGCCTCCAAGCATCACGCTGAATCCGACGACGGGAGTGCTGTCGTCGAGCTCCGTCACCGATCCAGCCACAACTTACAATTTCACGATCCAAGCCGTGAGCGCCGGGCCGCCGTCTACCGCGGCGACGCAAGCGTTCACGCTAACCTTGGTTCCGTTCTTTACCGGAAATACTCCGAACCTTCTACCGGCGGGAACGGAAGGGGTTGCGTATTTGCAGAATATAACTTCCTCTGGCGGAATCGTTCCTTATACGTATCAACCCTTTTCGGGAACTCCGCCGCCAGGGCTTTCCATATCCGCGGTGAATACGACTACCGGGAAGGTGAGCGGCACGCCGACGTCAGCCGGAACATTTAGCTTCACCTTTCAGGCCACAGACAGTTCGACTCCGCCTCAGGGTTACACGGAGCAACTCACCGTCACAATACAGCCTCAGCCGGCGAGTGCATTGATTGCTTCACCCCAGGGAGTCGGAATCGTGACGCTAACCTGGAATCCGAGCGTTTCAGGAGACGTTGCCGGCTACAAGATACACATGGGAACGAGTTCTGGAGTCTATACAACGGTGATCAACGCGGGTAGCGTAAATCAATATGTCGTGACGGGACTCACGTCCGGCCAGACATATTATTTCGTGGTTACCGCGGTGAGCGCTTCCGGGGTCGAGAGCGCCTTCTCGAACGAGGTAACGGCAGTCGTTCCTTAGTCGATGAACCTTCGGTGGACTCGCTATTCGGCGGGGCTAGTGAACGGCAATCCGGCGCTGGGCGTCCGCGACGAGCGGATCCCCGGCGCCTTTTTCTTTGATGGAGAGGAAGGTTTTGTAGGATTCGGCGGCGCCGGGGCTGTTGAGGCCTTCACGCGCGCGACCCTGGTAATAGTAGACGGCGGGGAGAACGTGGTAGCTGGGGACATCATCGAGAAAGACGGAAGTAGCTTCCCCGCGGCGGTTCAGGCAAATGTCGAATTCCGAGGACGCCTCGGTGAACGCATCGGCATCGAGGTAAGCGCGACCCATATCAAAATGGCCGAGCCAGGTATCGGCGAGTTTTTGGGCTTCCTGGAAGGAGTTTAGGGCGTCGCGGGCATTGCCTTTCTTGAGCTGGGCTTCGCCCGCGATCAATTTGGCGTAAGCCTGTGGCTCGGTTTCGAGACGCTGTGAAAGCGGCGCCACAAGTTGCAGCGCCTTCGCGTCCTGACCTGCCGCGATGTAAACCTGTGCCGCGCGATAGAGCACTGCCAGATCCTTG
>DATMOO010000083.1:0-8864 GCA_035568275.1 Candidatus Sulfotelmatobacter sp. | reverse complement strand
TCGAGGTAGCTCCAGGTGGTCCCCATCGCCTCGTCGCCGCGGCTGTTGATGAAGTAGGTGCGGAACACCCGCTCGCCGTCGCGAAAGAACACGTTGTGGCCGTGCCATTCGTCGACGCCGAAGTCCTTGTCGAAACTGTCGGTCATGGTGTACCAGGGCATCTCCCAACCCATCCTTGCCTTCAGGCGCGCGATGTCCGCCTGCGGCGCGCGTGAGGCCCAGGCAAGGGTGGTATCGCGAGCGTTCAGATGGGCCAAGTGGGAGACCTGATCGGCACCTAGGGAGCAGCCGCGGCAGGCATGCTCGGGCCAGCCGAACACCCCGGGTTCAAAGAACGCGCGATAGACGATCAACTGCCTGCGCCCCTCGAATAGGTCGAGCAGGCTCGCCTTACCCCTAGGTGCGTCGAACTCGTAGTTCTTCTCCACCGCCAGCCACGGCATCCGTCGCCGTTCGGCGGCCAGCGCATCGCGAGAGCGGGTCAAGTCCTTCTCTTTCACGAGGAGCTGCTGCCGCGCAGCTTCCCACTCCTGCTGCGACACGATCGGAGGCGTCTTCATTGCGAGATCCCCTTTCTGCTCTTCCTTGTCTCTCTGTGTGCTTGTTGCCATCTTTATCTCCTTCCTTGGGTTGTCCTTCGTAGTTCGTTGTTTGATTACCAAGAGCCATTTTTCGTCTGCCTTTTTCTTCTGATTGGTTGTGCGGCTTGTCGTTACGCAACTTTCGCAACACTCTCCGGCACGAAAGCCGCGGATTGGCGTTCGAGCGCCTTGGCTACGCCGTTGCGCCAGCCCTCGGCCATGGATTGGGACATAGGATCCGGGAAAATCTCCTCTTCGCCTCTTTCGAAGCCATCGAAGATGGCAGCCGCGACGGACTCGGGGGAAGCCTTCGGGAAATCGACGCTCCGGGTCATATCGGTATCGACAGGTCCGGTCAGGATGGCATGGACAGTCACGCCCTGGCCGGCTAAGAGCGCCCTTAGCGACTGAGTCATGCTGAGCGTGGCCGCCTTCGAAATGGAATAGCCGGGTATGATCGGCAGGGCCGCAAGCGCCGACGTTGAAAGGTTGTTGACTACGGCCCCCTTTGACCGTTTCAACAGCGGGAGGAACGCACGAGTCACATTTAGGGGTCCGAACAGGTTGACGGCCAGATGCTGTTCGATCACGTCAGGCTTGCTCAGATCGTCGTACATGGCGATGCCGGCGTTGTTGATGAGGATATCCAGAGTGTCGATCTCGCTGACTGCCCGCTGAATCTGCTCGGCGTTGGTGACGTCCAGCGTCAGGGGCGTCACCCGTCTATCAGAATGCTGGAATGGGCTGCGAGTTCCCGCATAAACCCTCTTGGCTCCTCGTTTGAGCGCCTCTTCGACGAGTGCCCGGCCGATGCCACGGTTCGCGCCTGTGATCAAGACTGTTCTATTTTCGAGGCTCATATTGTTTTCCTTTCTAATTCGTTGCGCTTTCTATTGGCTATTACGCGTCGCAAGCCGGCGAGGATACGTCACAAACGAAAGATTTTGGCTTCTCCCGTTTCGGCTTCGCGAAGCCGCACTTCAGCACTCACTTTCCTGTGGTTCCGCTTTGCCCAGCGGCACATTCCTCGGAGTGGAGCGATGATCGTCCTTCCCAGTTGAGTCAACGAATACTCGACAGCAATAGTTTTCGATTGCGTCACGCTCCGGTCGATTATGCCCGCGGATTCGAGATTGCGAAGGGTTTTGGTAAGCATTCGTTGTGAAATGCTTCCCCATTGGGGGCGTAGCAGCCCGTGTCGATATGGCCGCTGTTTCAGCGAGAACAAACCCTTGGGCGCCAGCGTGGTTTAGGATCAGGCCGCACATACAAACGCGCCGGCAGGCAGGTACAATCTGTTGGCATTTTCACATCGCTGACTGCGGGCATAGAGTTGGATTGCGCGGGTTAGCGACTCTTCGCAACGTATCAGTCTCGCTCAAATCGAAACGGGGAGTGTGGCGGCCTCGACGAAGCAGAGTTTGCTATTCCCTTCTTTTGCAGGCCCTCACTATCAGCAAGTCGTTACCGCTGATTTTCAGATGCCAACCACTGCGAGAGGAACTACAATACCAGCTAAGAGATCAGATTGAGAGCCGGCGATGGAAATTTCAAAACGCTTGTGGATAGGAATGGTGGCTCTAGGCGTTTGTGCGCGGTTGGTTCCTCACCCGTGGAATTTCACTCCGATAATGGCCATCGGACTGTTTGCGGGAAGTCATGGTAAAAAGACCAGCACAGGTGTTTTGGCGACTTGTTAGCGCTCGCTCTCAACGATGCCGTGCTGGGTTTCTACCCCGGTTTCTGGTACGTATATGGGGCGGCGCTGATTCCCGTGCTTCTCGGCAGGCTGATTCGTACCCGAACCGGCGCGGGTGCAATTGCTACGGCGGCCTTCGCCTCCAGTCTGTCGTTCTTCCTGATCACCAATTTCATGGTCGGCTACCGAGCGCTTGTAACGATGGCTGGTCTATCAGCTTGTTATCTAGCGGGCATACCGTTCTACCGGAATGAAGTGTTGGGCGACGCTGTCTACACCGTTGCAATATTCGGCGGTTACGCGATCCTAAACCGCTTGTGCCAACCCGAACGGCAGGCTGCATAACGTGCGCATTGTTTCTCTCCTGGCGAGCGCCACAGAAATCGTCTGTGCCTTGGGTGCCGGTGAAATGCTCGTAGGGCGCTCGCATGAGTGCGATAACCCGGCGTGGGTGAGGCGACTTCCATCGTGTAGCGCTCCCGCCTTTGACGTATCGGTTTCCAGCGGGAAAATCGACGCGGAGGTTCGGCGCCGCCTCCGGTCAGGCGAGCCCCTCTATCACATCCACGGAGAACTGATTCGTGAGTTGCGTGCCGATCTGCTTATTACACAATCGCATTGTGAAGTGTGCGCCGTTACTCCCGCCGACATAGAGCGAAGTGGTGCCTGTGCACCCGCCGCGCGGCAAGTGGCATTGTCCGCCTCGTCTTTGGAGGAAATCTTCCAAGGTATTCTACGGATCTCACAGGAGCTTGGTCTGGAGGAGCGGGGCGAGGCCCTTGTCCGTCACGAACGGGAGCGCTTGGACACAGTCGGAGAAAAGGCTGAGCGCTTCCGCCGGCCAACCGTGGTCATGGTCGAATGGACGGACCCGCTATTCGCAATGGGAAACTGGGGTCCCGAACTGGTGGAAATCGCGAACGGTAAACTCTTGCTTGGGGAAAAAGGCAAGTATTCGGCAGCCATTCCCGCCGAGCAGCTTCGAGACGCCGATCCAGAGTATCTGATTGTCGCGCCCTGCGGATTCAACCTGGAGCGGAGTTTGCAGGAGCAAACCGTACTGCAGCGATATCCGTGGTGGTGCAAACTTCAGGCTGTCCGCAAAAGCAACGTCGCGTTTGCCGACGGTAATCTGCTCTTCAACCGTTCTGGAATGACCGTCTCTCAAACTGCAGAAGTGATTGCGGAAATCCTCCACGGTGTCTCGTTCGGGGGACGAACCGAGGGAGTTCATTGGCGCCGAATCGAAACGCTTGCGAAGGGGGATTCGCAGCGGGAGACCATGATTCGCGCGTGACGAAGGTTATCCTATCGTGGAGCAGCGGCAAAGACAGCGCCTGGACGCTGCACCTTCTCCGGCAACAGCCGAACATCCAGGTAGCCGCGCTACTCACCACCTTTAACTCCGAAGCAAACCGGGTGGCGATGCATGCGGTCCGGCGTGCGTTGGTAGAGGCACAGGCCGAACGAACCGGGATCGCGCTCTGGGCTGTGGAACTGCCGTGGCCATGCTCCAACCTGGAATACGAAGATCGAATGCGCGGCGCGTGCCAACGGGCAACGGCTGAGGGAATCACCGCGGTCGCATTCGGAGACCTTTTTCTTCAGGACATTCGCGATTACCGGGTGCGGCAACTGCAGGGGACCGGGCTCACACCGCTGTTTCCGGTGTGGCAAATTCCCACCGAAAAACTGAGCCGGGATATGATCGCAGCGGGCGTGAAAGCAAAGATTACGTGCGTGGACCCGTCGAAGCTCACGAAGTCCTTTGCCGGTCATGAGTACGACCTGCAGTTGCTGCAAGCTTTGCCTCTCGGGATCGACCCATGCGGCGAGAACGGAGAATTTCACACGTTCGTGTATGATGCGCCGGTGTTCTCTGGCCCGATCGGGATGCGGACGGGAGCAATCATCGAGCGCGATGGATTTGTATTTGCCGACTTGCTTCCGCGATGACGGCTAACTGCGGAAGGGGTGAGCTCGCTGGTCACACGCGCCGTTAGATTTAGATCTAGTGACGAAGCAAGGAGAACGGATCATTCCACCCCAGCGTTTAGCATTTGGTTACGCCCTGTCGGCATCGCGAACCCAGTTTCCGTTACGTAACCCCACGACGAAACACGACAATACGAGAAAGCAGAAAGCTTCCCCCCGAAGTGCGGTTCAGGATGTACCAATGCAACGAGAGCCAGCTCTGCGAACTTCGGCAAATCCCGGTCCGGGATACTGGATTTTTCTTCCCGCGCTCTTGCTCTCCGGATTCGGCTTGTGGGCCAGCGTGTCCGGCGATCTACAAGCCTTCATCGGTCTCATGGCCTTGAGTGCGCTGCTGCCTGCGCTATGCGGAATCGTTTTGCGAGCCATGCGACAGATGACGGGTGCGTCGATCTGTGCCGTTATTGTGCTGTCCTGGTACTGGCTGCCGGCCATTTTGCTCGCGTTCGTGGCGGCGATGCGAGGAAGCGCGGGCGGGCTCGTGCTTGTCGTCTACTACTCGATCTTCATCATACCGGTCGGGATCTTCGCTTTGGTGGCGACCATTTCGTTCGCCGGAAGGGTAGGCGCGGGATGGGCAGCCAGTGCGGTCATTGCCTCGTTCATCCTGTGCGTTATCCTGGCGGGTGCGGCGGAAAGGGCACAACGTTTGAAGTACACATCTCCCCGGCCCGCCGATCCGATGTCCCTCGCATCCGGTCTTCTTGCCATTCACAGATGCAACCAGGATTTTTCACGAGCGCATCCGGACAAAGGATATGCGGAATCGCTAGAGCAACTCGGGCCTCAAGGAACCCAGTGCTTATCGGCCAATCTCATCGGCAGCGCGAGCAACGGATTTACCGTTCGATATGAGCTGGGCGCTCGCGGCACGAACGGTGTGATGGCGAAGTATTCCGTGAAGGCGTGGGAAACGGCTCCAAAATCCAAGGACTGGACGACGATTTACAGCGATGAATCGGGATTGATCTGGTATCGGCTGGAAGCTCCCACGGGCCCAACCAGAGCCCGGCTTGAACCGCTCTATCCTGGATCTGAGTTCGCCGCGGCTCTGCGCTGCGTTGAGGAGCACGACCCTACTCATGTACGCATCTACCGGGGAAATGAACTAGTGAATATCACTACTCGTGATGAGTACATCAGGAATTGCATCCTGGGCGCTTCTTTCAGTTCGGCGGACACCTTCAGCCTGGACGGATACGAATATCACTACAGTTTTTCGGAGGATGAATTCGAAGTGAGTGCAAGACCGGCGAATTACGGCGTAAGCGGTTTACGCAGCTTCTTAGCGATCGGGCGACTTGGCGAAAATGGCAAGCTGGCAACCCTGAACGTCTACGCGACTCCATACGATCGCGCCGCAACGACGGAGGACCCCTTGGCAATGGCCGAAGAGGTAGGGTTGCCCTTAAGCACTGGGGTCGCCAAGGAGGAATACTGTGGGGACCAGCTTTGTCCCTAACTTCCACACGGGAACGTGAAGCGAGGACAACTCAACGAAAGCTAATGGGTTGGCGACGTTTCTAGAGGATGGTTGGGTGGAGTCGAGAAGAGGCGCAGTGACGTTAGCCTCCCGGTGGCGAATGGTCAGATTTTCACCTGGCCGCCTCAGTCCGGTTTGGCGTAGGTCTGTTTCCTCTTCGCCGGGTAGGGCGGTGGCGCGGACCGGGCTTCGCATGATGCCGGCGTCTCCACCGCTCCCCCTAAAATTCCGTAGGGCGGATGTTCTCCGCTACGGCTTCAAGGCCGGAAGTTCAGACGGGGCCTTCCCGTCGACAACGAGGTCTTCGCGTCGTGCGGTTTGCCTCCATCCTTCGTGCTCCTCACCGTGCGCGTCTTTCTCCTCGTTCTGAGTCGAGGGACGCGGCGCATGGGAGCACCTCCGTTCGAGCGGTCGGCCCGCTCTGCCCCAGGGGTCCTCGTTCCGGTTCGGGTTGTTCTGTCCCGATCCATCCTCACTTATTCGACCCCATCCGCCCCACTCGCGGGCACAACTCGATTTCGCCGCAAAGCGGCTTATACGCGTTGCCATTGCTGTGCGTCATGGCTCCTGGCTCTGACGCCTAGGCAACCCACGAGTGGTTCCGTGCTTTCGCTGGTCGTTCGGTGTCGACATGTCATCCTCTGGGACCCCGGGAATTTCCTCGGCTGCTAATACCCAGTTCCTTCCCCGATGACGCTGGCCTTCGACCTCAGCGGAGGGTCTCGGCACTTCCAATCTCCCACACTCCGATTCTCATGGCAGGGTTCATTTCGGGGCTGACCTACGGTTCGCCTTCGCTACAACCTGTCGACTTGCTCGCCCCCCTTGTCGGAGCCGACTAGGCTTCCACCCAGCCGACGGGGACTTGTACCTCCGGGCTTTCGACGGTTTGGTCACCCGCTCCGCCGCCGGATATCACTACAGAGACAACTGGGCAATTTTCTCTGCCGGGTCTTTCCCCGCTAGAACGCCAGCTAGCATCGCTGCAACCGCTCTTCGAACTGGACAGGCGCGTTTCGCGCATCCAGCTCTCGGAGAAAGGTTCACGAGGTTGCCGACGGAAAGCTGGCGGTTCGCTGAGTAAGCCGAGTCAGCCCAAACGTATGGTGCAGGAACTGGTCGGAGTACCGCTTGCGACCGGCTCCCTTCCGTTTAGGTTTGGCGCGCAGCCAATGGCGAAGCCGGCCGCGAGTGTGTTCTTCCACTACGCGATAAGCTTTGCTGACAGGGCCCAAGTAGAAGTAGTTGGCCCATCCGATGATTTGTCGGTTGAGTTGTTCCACTAGCTGCTCTGGCGCCTGCTGAGTTTGGCTTCGTCGAGTCGCTACGCTGATCGCTTGACAGATGCGTTGCACCCGTTTCTTGGAAGGGTCGTTCCTATATAGGCTCGGCCCGTCTTCGGCGAATAGCAGCGACCAAACGAGTATCCCTGAAAGTCGAACTTTTCTTCCGCTAGCTTGCAGACCCGCGTCTTCGTTTCGTTCACCGTCAGTTTCAGCTTCGTCATCATGTCCCGCATCTTGACTAAAGCCTCGTCGGCCTTGCCTCGACAGCCGACGTGGCGGCCCTCCTTAACTTGTTTTCCGACGTTAGCATAGACGTCCGATGGTGCCTTACTGGGCTGTCAAGGGCGCCCCGAAGGGGGCGTTCATCTTGACCCTTTACGCCCAACACGGGTAGGTTGCTTGAACCGTTCATTTGAATCTCCTGTCAACATTTGGTACCAGTTTGATTTCCGCGGCAATGCGAGCCACGCGTTCGTATGAGTCGATCCGGTCGCTGTGTTCATACGTGTCCGTCACAATGATCACCTCATTAGCATGCGTATCACGGACGAGTCTCTCTAGGCCAGCCTGCACGGTTGTGTCCGATCCCACGATCGCCGCCCTCAATCGGCGTTCCACAGTCGATCTCTCCCCGTCATGCCATAGGGGCTCCATCGAATCAACGGGAGGCGACAATTCCACCGGCTCGCCCCGAATGAGTCGTAGAAAACGCTGTTGTGGAGTAGTAAACAATCGTCGAGCTGCCGCATCTGTCTCCGCCGCAATCACCTGTGCGGCAATGAGCAGATACGGCGTTTGTAGTACTTCGCTCGGCTGGAAACGTTCGCGATAAAACTGCGCTGCCGCATACAAAGCATCAGGTGCAAAATGTGCCGCGAACGCGAATGGCAGGCCTAACGCCGCTGCCAATTGAGCACTGAAGTCGCTCGATCCGAGCAACGTGATTGGCACATTGCTGTTTTGTCCGGGTATTGCTTTGACGAGCTGACCCGGTCTTTCCGGCCCTAAGTATGTGCGCAACTCTTCAAGGAGCGCCGGGAAATCATCGCCGTCTTGAGCCAAACCGCGTCGCAACGCGCGCATGGTTTGAGAGTCGCCTCCAGGAGCTCGTCCCAAACCGAGATCGATTCGCCCGGGATACATGGATTCCAAAGTTCCAAACTGTTCTGCTACCACAAGCGGTGCGTGATTTGGCAGCATGACTCCACCGCTGCCCACCCGAATCTTTTTGGTCGCCGCCGCGATGTGTCCGATCAGTATCGGCGTCGCTGAGCAAACCAGTCCCTGAATGGAGTGATGTTCCGCCACCCAGTAGCGCTTGTAACCCAATTGCTCAACGTGCTGCGCCAATTCCACCGACTGCGCAATGGCGCTGCTCGCTGGCTCACCTGCCCGCGTAGGTATTAGATCCAATACCGAGATCGGTAACGATTGACTAGTCGCTTGGCTGCTGGACACGATCACCTCCGCGTTTGCCATTACTGTTGCCATCCGCCGCCGAGAGCTTGGTAAAGCTGAACTAATGCCAACCGCTCATTCAGTTGTGCCTGCACGAGATTGAGTTCGGCCGAAAAGTAATTCGTTTCACTGGTCAGCACCTGGAGGTAGCTCGCGCCGCCGTTCTTGTAAAGAACCTCGGAGAGTTGATCGGTCTGCTGCGCTGCCTGTGTGAGCAATTCTTGTTGTTCGCGGAACTCGCGGTCTTTTTGAGAAGCGACGAGTGAATTGGAAACTTGTTCCAGGGCGTTCTGAACCGTTTGCTCGTAGGAGAGCACGGTTTCTTGCCAGTTCGCGCGGGCGAGCCTGAGTTGAGAGCGGAG
>DATMOO010000082.1:0-2915 GCA_035568275.1 Candidatus Sulfotelmatobacter sp. | reverse complement strand
CGCGCGATTCAGGCTCACGGAGGTGCGGGCGTCTCTCAGGATACCTTTCTGGCCGGCGCCTGGGCGAATGTGCGCACACTGCGTTTGGCCGATGGCCCGGACGAAGTGCACACCGAAGCTATCGCGAAGCTGGAACTCAGGAAGTGGAGTGTGCCGCAGGCCTTTGGTGACAAGAAATGACCCTTCGACAACTCCGCGATTCCTTAACCAGCGTGCCGTTCAATAGCTTGCTCGGGATGCGACTCCACCGAGTGCACCGCGACGGCATTACGATCGACTACACGCTTCGCAACGACCTGCGAAACAGCGCTGGGGTGGCCCACGGCGGTATCGCTGCAGCCATTGGCCGACGCGGCTGTAGGCGGCGCCATCCAGCGTCACTTTGATGGGGGCCGTCGGATCACCACCGTGGAGTTAAAGATCAACTACTTTCTACCAGTAACCGAAGGCCGCATCTTCGCCCGGTCGCACCTTCTTCGCATCGGCTCCACGCTGTGTGTGGGTCACGTGGATCTCACCGATGAACATGGGCGTGCGATTGGAACGGCCATCGTTACTTATATGTTCATCAATCCTCCTGCTGTTCGGACGTCGGACCTCGGACCCCAGGCCTCGGCCCGCGTGCCGATTGCTCGTCGTGTCACGCGTCCCTCACGCAGGAAGTAATAGTTCCTGCTGCAGCTCTCGTGTGAATCTTTTTGACTGAGATAAGAGATGCGGCAAAATCCAGAGGAGACACCAGTGCCGCTTGTCCTGGAAACACCTTATTCCTTAAGAGATTTGGTAGGTCACGAACTCACGCTGACGGACTGGTTCCCTATCGCCCAGGAACGAATTGAGCAGTTTGCTGAAGTTACCGAGGATCGCCAGTGGATCCACGTGGACCGCGAACGTGCCGAGCGTGAGTCTCCCTATGGGACCACAATTGCGCACGGGTTCTTGACCTTGTCGCTGCTGAGCCGCTTTATGAAGGAGGCAATTCAGATCCGAGGCGGTGTCCGTATGAGCGTCAATTATGGCTTGAATCGAGTTCGATTTCCTTCTGCGGTCCGCGCCGACTCTAAGATTCGGGTTCGCTTCATTCTTCAATCGCTAAAAGACGTGCCTGATGCGCTGGAAGCAGTCTTTGATGCGAGAGTGGAAGTCCAGGGTAACGACAAGCCGTGCTGCGTAGCTGAGTGGGTAGTCCGCTACTATACGTAAGGTCGCAATCCGTTCTAAGCAGTGCGCGGAACCCTCTTTAGCGATGGGTGCACAGCCCCAAAGCAGCGAGGTGTGGCACCGCATTGAAGGTAAATAACCGTAGCTGCTCTTTTCGCAAACGCAGAATTGTGTAGGATGCGTTATACACTGCCCCGGCGAGCCGCATGATCCGCTCGTCGGAAATCTCCAGTGACAGGCCAGTCCAAATCGCAAGCGGCGTGGCCGACGTAACCACGAGAATGTTCTCTTGCCGCGCGTCGAGCATCTTCAACCGGCAGGCCGCAACGCGCTCACGAAACTGGTCCCACGTTTCGCCGCCATAGGGATAACCACCGGCAAGCCATGCCTCCACCACTTTTGTATCGCAAGGCATCCATTTGCGATGAATTCGGGCCCCGTGCGCGCCTTGGCTAACGCGAACCTGCTCGCGCATTTCGTCGTATTCGTGCAGAAATTCCGGATCTTCGGCAGCCAGGAGCGGCGCAATCTCGCGATACACGCGCCCGAGATCGAATTCATCCCATCCAGAATCAACTCGAACTGTGGGGAAGCCAACCCCCGCGTCGGCAAAGGCCGCACGGATCTGCTCGGCGGTTTGCTGCTGCCGCGTAAGCGCTCCTGTATAGGCGGAGGCAAATCGGATTCCCTGTGAAATGAAGTGCTCGCCCAACAGCCGTGCCTGACGCTCTCCCAACTCCGAGAGCGAATCGTAAGCGTCGCGCGTGCCCGCCTGCCCATGGCGCACGAGATAGACGGTGCTCAAGTGGATTTCCCAGCGAGCGAGTCCGCCAATTCCACCAATCCCTTCACTTTGTCTCCGAAGTTCTGAAATCGTCTGTCTTGCGTTTGGCCACGCCGGAACCGGTAGTAGATCTGCTGCAGAATCACTGCCAGCTTGAAGATGCCAAGTACTTCGTAGTAACCGATCTGCGAGAGGTCGCGTCCGGTTCCTTCCGCATAACGCTGAACGAACTGATCTCGCGTGTACCAACCGGGTTGCGATGTTAGCGAGGGCACTCCGCGAGCGCGCAGTTGCGGCGCCTCAACCCAAGCCCAGTAGCACAACGTCAAGCCCAGGTCGGCCAATGGATCGCCAACCGTCGCCATCTCCCAATCGAGCACTCCCTCGATGCGCTCGGCAGAGCCTTCGCTGAGCATAACGTTGTCCAATTTGTAATCGTTATGCACCAGGGTCGGCGCGGGAGAAGACGGTCGGTGATCGGTGAGCCATCGAATCACGCAATCCATCTTCGGCATGTCATCCGTTGTGGCCCGCTTCCAACGATCTGCCCAACCCTGCACTTGGCGTTCAAGAAATCCTTCCGGCTTACCGAGGGCAATCAAACCGGTCCGGGAAATATCGATGGCGTGCAGGCGTATCAGGCAATCGATAAAAGCCTCGCTCACCAGCTCCGCATAATTCGGCATCTTTGCCAGTTGTGGCGGAATTTCATCCCGCAATATAAGCCCGTGCCGCCGCTCCATAAGGAAGAACACAGAGCCCAGGACCGCTGGATCCTCGCACAAGTGAAAGACATTTGGAGCTTCCGGAAAATGCGGATGCACGATCTGAAGCACTCGAAACTCACGCCCCATGTCGTGAGCTTTCGGGGCGACTGGCCCCAGAGGGCCGCGCCTCAGGACGTACTCGAGCCCATCAATCTGCAGCAGATATGTGAGGTTCGAGTGCCCGCTCGGAAACTGTTCGAGCG
>DATMOO010000081.1:0-21541 GCA_035568275.1 Candidatus Sulfotelmatobacter sp. | reverse complement strand
TTCAAGTTGCTTGGGATATTCCGGTTCTGACCTTCTCCTTCATAGGAGAGCCCTCGGTTCACGCGTGCATAGTTGATTTGCTGCGTGAGCGTTTCCGTGTTCGTCACACGGCCACGCATCGACCAGGACCAGCCATCCATCGATCCGTCACCAGGATCCATGAAGTTATCCAGAGTGACGAAGTTTGACGCAATACTATGGAAGCTGGGCGTGACGGGTAGGCCGAACAGAGTCAAAGAAGGTTCGCCGTTGGAACCATTGCCGAGGTCACCCAAGATCTGATCGAAGGTGCGGTTTTCCTTCACGACGTAGATAACGTGCTTGATTTTGGAGTGTAGGAAACTCATTACCCGCTCATCCGATCGGGTTGGTCCGAACAGGTATCGGTTATTCTCTGCCACCTGCGCCGTTAAACTCCAAAGGTCCTCGCCGTCGGGAACTCGAGCGCTAACAAGAGTGGCGTGCTCCAATTGAAACTGATATTGGTTGTTCGCCCGCAGGATAGCGGACTCGGCTGCGTTGCCTCCCGGGAAAGGGCCTCCCGGTGGGGTAATGTACTGGATGAAGGCGAAGTTCCCGTAGCCATAACCAGGGTTCGGACCGGTATCGCTCTTGCCGTTGCTGATGTACATCCACCTGCCATCGGCGCTGAATGCGACGTCAGTCGGGTCATACGCAGTCGGGATCAGGCCGATCGTGGTGAAAGCATGTGGCCCGCTGAGTGGTATTACCGCGATCGAGTTCGAGCCGGCATTCACCGCATAAAGCATTCCATTTGCGGGATTGATGGCGACCGCGGTCGGTGCCGCGCCAGTTGTGTTTGCGGGAAGACCCAGGAAAGCCGGAGCGCGGGTATCGATCTTATGGGTAACCGCGTTCGTTGCAGTGCTGATGACGGCGACCTGATCCTGATTGTCCTGGGCAACATAGAGCATTGTGCCGTCCGCGCTGAGCGTCATGCCGTTGGGATTGCCATCCAATTGGACGCGGGCCACAAATGATCCCGCGGTTGGGCTGGCAACGTTGACGGCAACCAGTTCGCGATCGCGATCGGCCGCAACGTAGGCGATCGAACCGTTCAGTACGACTGAGTAAGGAAAGGTCCCGCCCTTCGTGCCGCTCGGAGCGCCCGACGTTGCAAAGGGCCGGAGATCGTATTCATAGCGTACCGTTCCCGTTGCGGTGTCGATGACGCTAATCGAATCGTTGTAATTGTTGACTGCTACGAGGGTCTTGCCATCGGCGGAAATGGCAAGTCCAGCCACGTTAGGCTCGACGCCCAGACCGAGGCCGGTCCGATTGGCAGCGTTAGAGACACAGCCGCTTGGGGCATGGCCAAGGTTGATCTTGTTGCTCAATGAGAAACTGGTGCCATTGCTGCTATAGACGTACACCGCGTCGTCACAGCCGCCCGAGGCATATAGCGTCTGGCTGTTTGGAGCCCAAACCAGACCGACGTGCGCATTGAGCTGCTGAATGACCTGCTTAAGCACCGGGTTCGTCTTATTCACACCCGAAATGTCGTAGAGAAAAAGAAACTGGGTTGAAGCCGCTGTGTCAACGGTACCCGTCGAGTCGTAAAGGGAGTTCATCCCGGCGGTCAAGATAGCCAGGGTCTTGCCATCCGGACTTACTACTTCCTTCACCGCCTCGCCCGCCACGAAATTCGGGTAGTTCGTGAGGCCCGGGTTCAAGGTTTGCTGGACAGCATTGGCCAAGGCTGTTGGTGTGATGTAAAGTCCTGTCGGCGTAGGCGACTTCTGATCGCCATCGAAATTGGGTTGGGCGTTTGCAAGACCCGCGAAGACCAGAATCGTCAAGGCGAGAACACTCATCTTGCGTAGCTCGTCGAACCTGAACAGTCGCATACTCTTCATGTTCTTCTTCTCCGAAGAAATTTTTGGTTGAACGGCATTAACGGTAGACGGTTTGAGAAAACGGGCAGAACTTCATCGCACTGCAGCTGTGATCGACGATAGGAGTGCAATATTGTGCTTAGATAAAAATCAAGTGAAAACTTATTCACAGCCAATCAAACCGCTTGTTCGACGTAGACCAGGGGTTTCGTTCCTGGTCGATGTGACGAAGTCAGTTTGCTAGGATGACCGTTGATATTGCCAACCGTGGACGAATGGGGCGCTAGATTGCAAACCGTTCCTACATCGTTCGTCGGAACCAAATCGCCGCGTTTGGAAGGTCGGCGATGCAGTTCTCGAAAGACATTTTTGATTCGGAAGGGAGGCGGCCATTCTCGAAACTAGTCTGGTGGGTCGGGTACGCGAACCGCTGCCGATGGCCTTCTGGGTTGCGCCAGTTCCAAGTTGCTCGTTCTCAGAATTCGAAGGATTTCTACTCCCCGGGCGTAGAACACAACTGTATGGTCGGGCCAAATTGAATGCGGCAGGGAGCGAGTTCTCCAAGCGTTTCGTTTGCCGTCATGGGAGCCTTTGTGATTGTAATCTGAATCGACTTTCCGCTGAGTTCGGCTTTTATAGACCACGCGCTCCCCGCTCGAGTTCTCCGGGCTGGCAATCATGGTCGGTGACAATTGCGCTGGCGATTTCGAGGGCCGCGCTACAGCTTCCACGCTAGGTTGAAAACATGTCCCAGTCTACAAATCCAGCCTCGCCGCAGCAGGTGGCGCATTTGCTTGCACTGGCGACTAAGTTGCTGATGGCCGGGCGACCGGCCGATGCGATCGCGCCCTTGCGCGATGCAGCGTTGCTGCAGCCGTCCAATCCCATCATCCATCACGATCTCGGCCTCGCCTGCCTGGAGGTCGGCGGTGTAGCGGATGCCATCGCGGCACTGCAGCGGGCCGTCGCCAGCGACCCGCGCTACACCGATGCATATTTCCGTCTGGGAATCGCCTTGGAGAAGCAGGGCAACCTCCGCGCGGCAATTGTTGCGTACCACCGCGCCACTCAGTTGCTTCCCTCCCTCACCGAGGCATGGTTCCGTGCCGGTGCCCTGGTCTACACCATGGGCCATCTCGACGAGGCAATCGGCTGTTTCCGACGCGCGGCCGAGACCGGCGGCAAGACTGCCTTCGGCCGCCTAGGCAAGGCGCGGGCGCTGCTGACTGCGGAGCGCAACCAGGAAGCTGAACTTGTGTTGCGACAGACGCTGGCGCGCGATCCGGGCAACGCCATAGCGCACGATCTGCTAGGCAATCTTCTTTCTGAGTACGGCCGCTTCGACGAAGCTCGCGAATGCTTCCAGCACGCAATCGCGCTCGCGCCCCTGCTGGCAGGAAGCTACTACGATTTCGTCCGCTGCCGCCGCGTCACCAGCGATGACGACGGTCTGTTGCAACGGATGGAAGCCGCCCTGGCCACGCCGGGGCTGGAAGCAGCGCAACGACTGCGGCTTCACCTTGCCATCGGCAAGGCAGCGGACGATCTTGGCGACTACGCCTTGGCCATGCAGCATTTCGACGCCGCTGACGACGTGCGCCGGGGTTTTGGGGCGTTCAACTCTGCCGCGTTTTCCACCGAGGTCGACCGCCTGACTGCCCGCTGCACGCCCGAATTGATCGCGCGCGCGCCCGAACTGGGCAGCAGCCATGCGACGCCGGTGCTCATCATCGGCATGCCGCGGTCCGGCACAACACTAGTTGAGCAGATAGTCTCCATGCATCCCGAGGTCGGTGCCGGGGGCGAATTGAATTTCTGGAACGAGCGCGGGGCGGCGTGGCACCGCACCGGCGCGGCGGGGAACGAAATGCCGTTCCTCGCCAAGGCGGCGGCAGACTATCTTGGCGTACTGCGCGCGATCGCGCCCAAGGCAGCACGAGTGACCGACAAGATGCCGTTCAACTTCCTCTGGGCAGGGCTCATCCACTTGGCATTCCCGCGGTCAGTCATCATCCATTGCCGCCGCGCAGCGGTCGACACTGCGCTCTCGATCCATCAAACTCATTTCAATCCGGGCATGGCGTTTCCCACCGGAGGTGCGGAACTGGTCGCGTATTTCCGCTGCTACCAGAGGGTCACCGACCATTGGCGGCGCGTGCTGCCGGCGGATCGCTTCATCGAGGTCGAATACGAAGAACTAACCCGCGAGCCCGAACCAATCATCCGGCGGATGATCGCGGCCTGCGGTCTGACCTGGCACGACGCGTGCCTGCGCCACGAGCGCAATCCGCGAGCGGTGAAGACCCCCAGCAAGTGGCAGACCCGGCAGCCAATCTATCGCACTTCCGTCGCGCGCTGGCGACGCTACGAACCCTGGCTGGGGCTCCTGCGCCCGCTCGTCGACGACGGGTCCGAACGGGATGCGAGCATCGCCCGATCGTGATTGGGCTTGCGACCCCACTCAACGCAAAGATACGAAAACAAATGCCGCAAAACGGAGTCTGCTTAAACCGGCGCTGCGCGACGTTACCATCCCCACCAAAAGTTCAGCCCATGTAACGGAAAGTTCACAGTGTTGTCATCAAGCCGTCACAGTTCGTTTGTTAAGGTTGCCGCCTACCACGACGGAGTGCGGGCCGCTGGTCGTATTTGCACCCCGACTCGCACGCCGGCCCGGTTGCGTGAGGAAAGAAATTCAAGGAGGAGAGAGGAGAACACTACATGTCCCGACAAAGGTCTTGGTCTCGAAACAACTCTCGAAAAAAATCTCGAAAGAAACGTCTGAGTCCGCTCGCCGGTCTGGTGGCGGCGGCGGGGCTGAGCCTTCCGGCGCTCGCCGGCGGTCAGTCCGTGCCGTACCCAACCTACGTCACCGGTCCGCAGCCGAACGGCTCGTGGGTCGTCGGCGATGGCCAGATCCTCACCCCGGCTGGCATCCAAGTCGACCTCGGCATCCGGGTCCGCGCGAAGGCTATTGCTCTGAACCCCAATCTAAAAAGTCACACCGCCGCCGTTCTCACCATGGGAGCGTCGGAGGCCGTCGAGGTGTTCGACACCGAAACCGGCGTTGTTCTGCAGGATTACATGGCGCTGGGACATGATTCGAGCGGCAGCTATGCCGGGATAGCTTATTCGGCGGACGGCAAGCACTTGCTGTTCAGCCAGGACAGCAGCAATGTCACGATCGCAAACGTAACGCCCGAGGGCTTGCTGGAAGACAACGCCCAAGTCAGCGTGCCGCCGGACACTTCCTTCATCACTTGTTTTCCGAACAGCCCGATCGGCGATTACGGCAGATCCTGTGCCACGTTCTACAATCCGTACACTTCTTATCCTGGCGGCATCGCGCTCTCGGCGGATGGCAACAGCGCCTACGCTCTGCTGAACCAGAACAATACGCTCACCAAGATCAACCTGGCCGCGTCGACTCCGACGGAGGGTGCACAAATCCGCGTCGGCAACGCACCACACAGCATCGTGATCAACAAGGCCGGCACGACCGCCTATGTCAGCAATGAGGGTGGCCGGGAGGCTACCGAAGCGGACTTCCAGGTCTACTCCGCCGGCACGGAAATCGTCGCCGATCCGGTGGTTGGCGCCGCGATCACCGGCACCGTTTCTGTGGTAGATCTGCCATCGATGACGGTCACCGCGAACATCTCGACAGGTCTGCATCCAACCGGGATGGCGTTTTATGGAAAGTACCTGTTAGTCGCCAACGCCTATAGCGACACGATCTCGGTGATCGACACGAACACCAATACAGTCGCTTGGACGATCAGCGTTGGGCTGCCCATCGGCGTGCCCGGCCAAGGTTCGGCCTATGGCGCAGGCCCGAACTCGATCGCCGTCGATCCTGCGAAACACACTGCCTATGTCGCCTTTTACAATGCCAATTGTGTCGGGGTGGTCAACCTTCTAAAGGGCACTGCGAATCCCGTGGTCGGCATGATTCCGGTCGGCTATGCGCCCGCCTCGGTCGTGCTGGACAAGGCCAATAACACCCTCATCGTTGCCAATGACAAAGGCATCGGCACTCGTTATTCGTTCGAGTGCGACCACGGCGTCTGCGGCTACAACACCCACCAGGACAACGGCACCGTCAGCATCGTCCCGGTGCCAAGCACCGCGACCTTGGCCACGATGACGGACCAGGTTTTCGAGAATAACCACTGGGATCTCGCGCAAAATATCCAGTCGGCCTCTGGGGGGAGTCCGAAGACCAAGCCGGTCGCACTCCCGAAGAAAATCGGTGATCCCTCGCTGATCAAGCACGTGTTCCTGATCATCCGTGAAAACCGCACCTATGATCAGATCCTGGGCGACGTCGCCGCCGGCAATGGCGACGCCTCGTTGGCAGTGTTCGGCGGCAAGGACACGCCAAACGCGCACAAACTGGTGAAGCGCTTCCCTCTCTTCGACAATTTCTACGACCCCAGCCGCCAGTCGGCTGACGGTCACCAGTGGATCACCGAGGCTATGGCGCCCTACGCCGACGACATTCAGTCGCCGGACTGGAACCGCAGCTATCCCGGCGGGAATGCCGGCGATGCCCTCGCCTATCAAAACAAAGGCTTCCTGTTCTCGGAGGCGGCGGCCGCTGGTCAGACCGTGAAGATCTACGGCGAATACGTCGAGAACGATACATTCTTACAGCCGAACGGGTCGACCAGCGAGCCAAGCTGGAGCGACTTTTACGCCGACGCGCAGAAGTTCGAGGCTGGGCAGGAGTCGACGCTTTACTATCAGAACACGGTCCAGGCAGAGTCCTCGGTCCCGGCCGTGTATCAGCACCTCATCAAGAACTTCCCGCAGTTCGATCTGGGCATTCCCGATCAGTTCCGCGTCGATCTGTGGGTGCAAGATTTTAAGAGTGACGTTAAGGCCGGTACGGTGCCCTCGTTGAGTATCCTGTGGATCATGGACGACCATACCGGCGGCCCGCCGACCCCGGACGCGGAACAGGCCGATAACGACTTGGCAGTTGGGCGCATTATCGACTACATCAGCCACAGCAGCGTTTGGTCCAGTTCGGCGATCTTCATGGAGGAAGACGACGCGCAGAACGGCGTCGATCACGTCGACGGTCATCGCAGCCCAGGCTTTGTCGTCAGCCCATACGCTGTGCAGAACGGACCCTCCGACCACACCTACTACACACAGGTCAATATGACTCGGACGATCGAGCAAATTCTCGGTCTGCCGCCCATGAACCAGTTCGACCTCGTGGCGACGCCGATGAGGACGGCTTTCCTCAAAGGCACGCCCTCCGCGGCCAACTTCAAGCCGTGGACACACGTTCCGAACCAGGTCCCGCTCGACGATGGTGTTGTCGCGAGCGCAGCCCCCACAACGGGCGGCGCCGCGGTCAAGGTCCTGAGAAAGGCTTGGCTTCAGAAGAAGGCGGAGATCTTCGCCGGCAAACTGACCAGGCCCGACTCCGAGGACCCGGACACCGTCAACCATCTGAACTGGTACCTGTCCACCGGGTTTACGCGGCCCTATCCCGGCGAGAGTAAGGTTCGCCCGCCGAGCGACTTCAATAACCCGGCACCCACTAAGGCTGACGAGGACGACTAAAATACGTTTCGGCTGCAACAGCCCTCTCTTCGGTCACCGGGGAGAGGGTTTTTCGATTCCAGAATTTCTAGCAATTGTTGGGTGTGAGGTCACACATGCGGCACTCGAATCATTTCATGCGGCGTCTCTGCATTCAGATCATACGATGTTTCTTACTAGCTTTGACTTGCGGCGGCGTGATGGCGCAGACAGCCGTCAACAGCGGCTTCATACGGGGACTCACCGCCGACAGCAGCGGAGCGGCAATTGCTAACGCGACGATCACGCTCATTTCTCGTGCGACAGCCACGGCAGTGACCCGCAACTCAAACTCCGCGGGCATGTTTGTTTTTCCGGCACAACCCGTTGGCAGGTATTCGATGGAGGTAAAGGCGGACGGATTCCGTACTCAAGTTGTCAACGGGGTGGAGGTGCAGGTCGGCCAAGCCACTTCGGTGAACGTACGGCTGCAGCCGGGCGCGGGGAGCGAGTCGATGACAGTAATCGGTGAGTCTCCTCTGCTTCGCACGGAGGAATCGGACCTAAGTTCGGTGGTGAACCGAGAAATGCTGGACGGTCTGCCCCTCAGTGGGCGCCGGTTCCTGGATTTCGCTTTGCTTGTCCCCAACACCTCGCCAGACGGGCAACAGGGTTTGGTGACCTTCGCTGGGGAGGAGGGAGGCCAAGACACCGGATATGCCAATGCCAACGGCACCAATTCTTTTACGGTGGACGGCGCGAGTGCAACCAGCAATTACTTTGGAGCGGCCCGTGGCGGCGAGCGCGTCCCTTATGTTTTTGGTGAAAATACAATCGAAGAATTCCAGGTCGCAGTTTCGCCTTACCGCGCCGAATACGGTGGAGCCGCAACGGGTTTCGTGAACGTCGTGACCCGCTCCGGCAGCGACGGCTTGCATGGAAACGCTTTTTATTACAACCGCAACTCCGGGACCGGTGCGAACGATGCAGTAGACAAGGCCGCCGGCATTCCTCGGCCGGTGAATGTGCTGCAGCAATTTGGCGGTAGCCTCGGCGGACCGATCGTGTCCCATCACACTTGGTTTTTTGCCGACTATGAGCAGCAAAAGCAGAAGAACCCGATCTCGGTAGTCAATCCCGCGTTTGCAGATGTCAGCCAGGCTGATTTCCAGGTGCCCGCCAGCATAAAACTTCCCGCTCCGAACGGATCCTTCCCAGTTTCTGGAAGCATCAGCGCTGCAGATCCCTCGAACCCCATTTATCTGCAACAGGTGTCGAATGCGCTCAATGCTATCCAATCGAATCTAGGCGTAAGGCAACGTTTTCGGAATGACTGGTCGTTGTCCACCAGGATCGATTACCACGACATCAAAGACGACCGTTTCTATCTCAGTCTGAATTGGAACCGGTTCGATTCCCCAAGCGGGATGATCACGGCAGGCAACACGCCGCTGTTCGGGATTAGCGCTTTGGCCAATAGCTTCGTTCGGGACTACCATGCCAGCTTTGGCTGGAGTCACGCCTTTGGCAGTAGTCTGCTGAACGAACTGCGTTCCAGCTTTTCGCGCGATGACCAATTCTCAACCCCTACTGGGCTCGTCGCCCCTGTCCTCCCGAGTGTCGTGCTGCTCCCCACCGGCGGCGAGAACGCAGGTGGTAGCAAACTCGAACTGGGCAATGCCGGGTTTGCCGGCGGGCGTACCAATGAAGCTTTGTGGCAACTTTCCGATCATGTGAGTTATCTGCAGGGAAAGCACACGCTGAAGTTTGGAGCGGAATTCACTCGTGCTCACGTGACTGACTTGGCCTTTGGTGGCTTCGATCCCGATGCTCAAGCACAAAACGGAACCTTTCGCGGCACCTACAGCTTTTCCAGCTTGACCAACTTCGCCCTCGGGATTTACGACAGTTTCTTCCAAAGCACCGGCCAGCCGAAGTTTTCGTTCAACGTTCCGTACGTGGGTTTTTACTTGCAGGATACCTATCAAGTCCGTCCCCGGCTGACCGTCGACTTTGGGGTGCGCGAAGATTTCCAGGTCTATCCGCAACCGAAGGAAAATCCGGCGTTCCCGCTGACCGGACAATTTTCCAACCAGTACGAGCGAATGGCGCCGAGGCTTGGATTTGCCTGGCAACTGCTCGACAAGACGGTGATCCGTGGCGGCTTCGGGATGTTCTATGAAAATCTCAATGGTCTGAACTATCGCAACGCAGTGGTGTCGAATGGATTGTTATCGCAACAGGCCTCGGTTTCTCTTGGGTACAACACCAACCTGCTACCCGACCAGCAGATTGCGGTCTTTCCCCACCAGATCACCGATTTGTCGCAATTCTCTGCATCAGACATTTCGTTGGTGGATTCACACTTTCGCTTTCCGTACATCCTGCAAGGAAGCTTGCAAATTGAACGCGAGATCCTGCCCGAAACCGTGATCACAGTCGGGACAACATGGACGCACGGAATGCATTTGATTTCTTCCAGCGCTTTTGATTTGAATCTCAATCCACCTACTGGGACGACCACTTACACCCTCTGTCCGGCAGGTACAACTAGCGTGAGCCAGTGCGGCGCCGGCCGCTCCGTCGTGCTCCCCACTCTGGACTCAGGTCTTCTGACCGAGGGACGGCTTACCGCGAATTTGGGCCAGATCAATGCACTGATTTCGCCCGGAGTCAATAACTACAACTCCTTTTTCATACAGGCGCAGCGCCGCCTTCGGCACGGTGTAGCGTTGCAGATGGCCTACACACTTTCAAAAAACATCATGTCGCGTGGGGTCGATTTCAACAATCAATTTGATTTCAGCAATACACGCGCGCCTTATCTCATTGATCAGCGCCATCGCCTGTCGATTGCCGGGATCTTCGAGCCTGGTATCGGCTCTCGCCTGCAATCGAGCATCTGGCGGGGCGCGTTATCGAATTGGAAGATAAGCACTGTGATGCAGTTTGCTTCCGGTCGTCCTTTTGCTCCCCTGATCGATGTTTCCTGCGCCGCCGATGACGTCAGTCAAGGCTGCCCTGATAATGCTCCACAGAATGCTATTAATAACACGGCAGCTCTCCAGGCCACGGCTAACTCAGCTCTTGGCATCAACGGCGGCAGTCCGAGTCCCATGGTCGGCCTGGATTCCTTCTACGGTCCTTGGACGCAGCAGATCGATCTCGCGCTGGCACGTAGGTTCAATCTCACTGAGCGCCACGTGATTACATTTGAGGCGCAAGCCTTCAATCTGCTGAATCATCCCAATTACTATGTTCAGAACGGAACGGGCGTCAGCCAGATTCAATATGAGCCTTTCGGCTCAACCTGTGGAGACGGCCAAAGTCCAGACCAACACTGTTACTTGGTCCCCCGGCAAGGGTTCGGCTCACTGCTTGTCATCAACGCGCTCAATGGCCCACGGGTGCTGCAGTTCGCCATTAAATGGAGTTTCTGAAGACTTGGCGGGAGTAGGTTGCGCACACGAAGCGGCGAAGCCCCTCGAGTTCCGGGATTGCCACGGGCGGAGTGCGGCCCTCAAGAGGCGATGGCTAGTTGCTCTTGATAATGAGCAACTCGGAAGTTGGGAATGGAATCCGCTCACTCAGGAGACGCGATTTGTGTTGAAGAAAACTCCCGCTAGGGCACGACTGACATTCCATCGGCTGACGAACTCCATACCGCCAGATCAAAGCCGGCCTTCCAAAAACAAGGTGTGCCAAAAGGAGGCCATGCTGACCGCTGGGAGAATACCATCGTCCCACGAATACTGAGCCTATGTGACTCATCTGTCTGCCAACTGTGTCCCACCACAGGTTGATCTGTAATCTCGAACAGCGCTGGCGTCGGGTTGTGCTGACGATTCGTGCCATGACCGGCGGTGAGGGCTACGCAAACCCCAACTTGGGCCGCCGTCTTCCTGCAGCTCAAGCAGCCACAGCGCACACGTCCGCCGCGAACGAGTTGGAGATGGCTTCTCTATAGGACTTTCGGAGTCGACCCATCCTAGCGCAATTTTGTTCTTTCTAATTTCGCGTGCAGGAGTTTTTCAACCGGCACGCCTGCCGACGATACGCGTTACGAAATGGCTGGGCGATGTCCCGTGGAGGCCCGCTTGCAGCGAGAAGTGCGCGATTCAGCAGAGGAAGAGATTGCCGCTGCAGATTGAATTGAACGCTTGTCTACGGCATTTTGCCGGTCTGATGAGCTCCAGAAATCCGTAGTTCTCCTCTCCCGCTCTACCGATTCTAATAAATCATTTGTGTGCCTTCCTTGTTAGGAGCCCTTGTCAATCGGTGTCAGCAAGACTGGCGGCCGAGTGGTCGTCACTTCTCACCAACCGTTCGTCCCTAATTCCGCGCAGAGATGGATGCATGGAATTCCAGATGTACGTCAACACGGTGCAGCTATTGCAAACCCGCCCGGTTGTGACGACGGGACTCTGCGTTGTTCTCAGGAGGGCAGTGATGAAACGAGGCATCTTCGCACGCAGCTTTTTGATAGCCCTGGCCGCGGCCGGCGTAGGGCTCTGTAGCCACCTTGCCCAGGGACAGGCCACCGATGGAAACATCGTCGGGACAGTGGTGGATTCGCAAAGTGCCGCGGTAGTGGGCGCATCGGTCAGCGCTACCAACATCGCTACCAACACGGTGGCCACCACCAAGACCAACGACTCGGGCGAATATCGCCTCGAGCACTTGTTGGTCGGCACTTACAGGATTTCTGCGAAGATGACCGGCTTCAAAACCACTATTGAAGAGAGCGAAGTGCATCTGAATACCACAGGCACTCTGAACCTAACGCTGTCACCGGGTGCGCTGGGCGAGACTGTGGAAGTTTCCGGAGCAGCGCCCATCATTGACACCACCACCGCCCAGTTGCAGGTTACATACGAAGACAAACAGCTGGCGGATTTGCCTACGACAGGACTGGGAGTGTCACCCGTGACTGGGCAGAATCTCGGCGTGTTGAATCTTTCGCTGCTCCAGGCCGGTGTAGCCAGCACTGGGGGACTGGGAGCCGGTACCGGGCCGTCAGTCGGTGGCCAGCGCCCGCGCGACAACAACTACACGATTGAGGGCGTCGACAACAACGATAAAGGCGTTACTGGGCCGCTGGTCTATGTTCCCGCCGATGCAGTTGCCAATTTTACGGTATTGCAGAACCAGTTCAACTCCGAGTTCGGTCACTCCAACGGAGGCCAGTTCAACATCGTGGTAAAGAGCGGCACGAACAGCTTCCACGGGTTGGTATATGAGTACTTCCAAAATCGCACCCTCAACGCAATTGATCAGGATGTTGTGAATTCGACCCTCGCAGGCCAAACTCCCGCAAATCCCCGTTTCGACAACAACCGCTTTGGAGGCCAGATCGGTGGGCCGATTATTAAGGATAAGTTGTTCTTTTTTGTGAACTATGAATATGGCGTACAGGGTCTGGCCGCCGTACCGGGTGCTCCAATTCTCGCCCCTACCACGGCCGGATACTCCACCCTGCTCGCGCTTCCGGGCGTCTCCGCGGCCAACGTGAATGCGCTACAACATTACGCGGTCGCGCCCACCGCAACCGCCACTTTGTGCGAGGGATCGAGCGCGAACCCGTGCCCGGCCGCAAACAGTGTTGCCGTGGGAACACTTCCGATTTCGGCGCCGAACTATACCAACTTCAAGGCCCTCACCACGTCGATGGATTACAACCTCAGCACGAGCGACCAGATCCGTGGACGTTACATTTACAACGAGAGCATCGGCCTGGACGCCGCGGCGCAGCTGCCCGCGTTCTTCACGCCTTTGGTTCAGCCCTTTCATCTTGTGAATCTGAGCGAATACCATACGTTTTCGGCAGCCATCGGCAACGAATTTCGTCTCGGTTTCACAAGAACCGCTTTCAACGTAACGATCAACAATCTGAAGTTCCTGCCAACGCTCGATGCCTTTCCCAATATCACCATCACGGAACTGGGAGGGCTCAACGTGGGTCCCGACCCGAACGGACCACAGTACGCAGTGCAGAACCTATACCAGGCTATCGACAATGTGAGCTGGGTAAAAGGCAATCACACGTTGAAATTCGGCGTTGAAGGCGCGAAATCGATCTCTCCTCAGAAGGACATTCAGCGCCCCCGCGGCGACTACACCTACCAGACCTTGCTGCAATTCGCCAACGATCAGGTACCGGGTTTTGGCCAGCGCGGTTTAGGATCGGCCGGCTACTCCGGGGACCAACCCAGCATTTACTGGTACGCGAATGACATTTGGAAAATCCGGCCAAATCTTAGTCTCACTTACGGGATCCGTTACGAATACACCGGCACAACCTTGGGAATGAAGCAGATGAGCCTGAACAGCGTGGCGGACGTTCCCGGGCTGATTACATTTACCTCGCCCAAAGCGCCGAAGAACGACTACATGCCGCGTCTTGGATTTGCATACTCGCCAGGCAGGAGTGGTAACACATCGATCCGTGGCGGTTTTGGATTGGGCTACGACGTACTCTACGACAACATCGGCTCACTCGCCCGGCCGCCCCAGATCGGCCAGACCGTTAACTGTCCCAACGCCATCTGCCAGAACCCGTTTCTGGCAAACGGCGGCATTCCAGCCGGGAATTACAGCGGGATCTCGACCCTGACTCCGGCGCAAGCCATCGCCGCTACCTCCAGCTATCTCCCCAACAACTTGAAATATCCCCGCGCACTTTCGTGGAACCTCGGCGTGCAGCGCGTGTTTGCCAAGGACTACACCATGGACGTCCGCTACGTGGGCACTCGAGGCGAGGACCTAAACGTGCAAAACATCCTGAACTTTGTCGCCGGGGCAAAGAATAGTCCGGGATACTTTCTCCCGACGTACATTCAGCCGACAACCCAGGCCACGGTAGACGGCCTGCCCACCGCGTGGGCGCAGTGTTTGCCGTCGGCAATTCAAACTGTCAACGGCCTGGCTGTCTGCAATGGTCTGCAAACCAGCACCAACGGCCCGTCTGGAGCTGGGGACATTCCCGGAACTCTGGCCTATGGTTACAACGATGTGGGGACGGGCCCAGGCGGCTTTTACGACCCCAGATATCTCAACGCCGGGTTTGTAAATCCTATTACGGCCTTTATGCCGTGGGGATCTTCTACTTATCACGGGTTACAAATGCAGTTGAACCGGCGGTTCTCCAACGGCTTGCAGTTTCAGGCAGCCTACACCTTCAGCCATATGATCGATAACAGCACAGCCGACTTTCACTCTACTGACGTTTCGCCGCGCCGCCCGCAGGACTTTCGGAACTTGTCTCTGGAGCGGGCCAACTCCATCCTCGACCATCGCCATCGGATCACGATTGCGGCCATCTACGACGCGCAATGGTTCAAACATGATTCCAGTTGGGTCAAACGCAACCTCTTGGGTAACTACGAAATCGCTCCGGTGTTTACGTGGGAGTCGGGACAGTGGGGGAGCGTGCAGAGCGGGGACGATGCGAACCTCAACGCGGACGCGGCGCCGGACCGGGCCATCTTCAACCCGAGCGGCCTGAGTAGAACGGGCAGCGACGTTGTGGGACTCGTGGCTACCACGGGCCCCAACGCCGGAAACATTGTGGCCTATCAAGCGGTGAATCCCAACGCGCAATACATCATCGCGCAGATGGGCTCACTCGCAACCTCAAGCCGCAACACGTTCGCGACCGCACCGATCAACAATTGGGATGTAACCGTTGCCAAACATCTCTTCGTCACTGAGCGATTCCACTTCGACTTGATGATGCAGGCTTTGAATACCTTCAACCATCCGGAGTTCACGACCGGCAGTGTCAACCAGGCTCTGCCGATTTCGGACGTGGGCTCGCAGAGAAACTACTTCATTCCGAACCAGCCGAACTTCGGGGTTAACAAGCTAAGCTTTCCCAGCAACGCGCGCAATCTGCAGCTTGCCTTGAGGCTTAGTTTCTAGCGTAGGGCGTCGCTTCCGCTGGAAGGCTCGGAAGAGCTTTCCAGCCATGGCGGCGAGGTCACTCTGATTGAGGAAGGGGAGGAGGGCCGCGACTAGAGTCAGGAATTCTTCTCGACAATTCCTTGCAGTGCCGCCCTGTAGCCACGGCTACACGAGAGCTCTCTCCCGCTCTTCAAAACCACGACATATTCTCCGCTGTTGACCGGAATGAGTTCCTTAATCTTGCGCACATTCACGATCGTCGAGCGATGGATGCGAACGAAGTGATTAGAGTCCAGACGTTCTGCAATCCGGCTGATCGTCTCGCGGAAAAGATAGGATTCTTTCCCGACATTCAAACGGACATAGTTAGCCGCGGCTTCCACCCACTCAATGCTGTCTAGATCCAGGAAGACGACTCGTCCGTTGGCCTTAATCACCAGACGACTGTCTCGTTCCGTCGTGGGCGACGCCACCGATCTGACCTGCGACAGCAGGTTCAGAATCCGGTGTGTGATCTCGCGGTCGTGCGCCTTGCACAATTCCGACCGCGCCCTGGCCAAGGCGTGGTGCAGCCGCTCCTGGTCGAACGGCTTCAACAGATAGTCGAGCGCATTCGCTTCAAACGCTCGAATCGCATATTGATCATAGGCCGACGTGAAGATGACCACCGGCATTTCCTCCGGCAGAATCTGACTCAGCACCTGGAAACCATCCAAATCTGGCATCTCGATGTCGAGCAGCAGCATGTCGGGTCGGAGGGTGCGTATCGCAGAGACCGTCTGACGGCCATCCCGGCACTCGGCGACCACCTTTACGTGAGGTTCCGAATCCAGCAGGATGAGCAGTTTCTGGCGAGCGAGCCGCTCGTCGTCAGCGATGACTGTACGCACGACCACGTCCAAGGGCAGTTCTTGTGGCGAGGAAAAAGCTGAATCTGGGATCATTGGTCACCCACATTCGTCTAACAGAGGGATAGACGCGAGTGAGTGAGAATAGTTGTGTCGGAGATGTCTAGAATTCAACCTCTTATCCCACCGGGATGGCTGGTAGTCCCTGCGAGGACCTCGTTCATCCCGCTCCCGCGTGTCGCGGTCCCCTCCAGAATGAACGGGCACCTCGATGTTTGGCTACAAGCATCAAAGTCTATGGTTTAAGGATCACGCGATTTATTTGGCGGTAAATCGGTGCAGAAAGCCGAGCCACAGCAATCACAGTGCACTGCGTGGCCACACAGTTCGGCGGAAGCGATCTCGTATGCCAGAACGGTCATAACAGTTGTCGGCCGCACTGAACGTGTGATTATCGCCTCGCGCTCCATTGAGGCGGAGCACAGAGTCCGCTTCGCAGCGTCGCGGCTCGCCCATCATCATCCAGGCTTCTGCCTTTATGCCGAAGACCTCACTTCTGCCTGACAGTCGGGGACCATCCGTTGTTTCAAAGGGACGACTAGGCGAGAAATCGGGACTGAAAGATTCCGGAATCCGGTACGTCGATCTTTGATTGCTCTCCGGCGCAAGTTAGTCCATCATGTAACCCGCGGTGGTCGTGGCAGAGGATGCGGAAATGAAAAAGGTGCGTCGTTAAGGCGCCGCTCTTGCCAGAAATGTCGCTCCGCCCACTCCTGATATGAAAAGTGCTTGCGAAGGTTGCGGATGCGCGCTTCCGGTTGACAGCACAGCTTACGTGTGTTCTTACCAATGCACATTCTGTCCAGTCTGCTTCTCGAAGATCCACGGCATTTGTTCGCATTGCGGCGGTGAGTTGATGCGCCGCCCGCGCCGGACGGCACCGCGGAAGAATGAGTCTGCAGTCGAAGAGGCCCCTACAAAGTTTCGCCCTGCGATCATTTGGGCGGCGAGTGTTGCCGTGTGGACGTTTGTTTCTGTGGCATACGCCATGACCATCTACGAATCGTATCGTTCGACGGGCTCGTCCATCGGCTTTCTCAGCGTTCTAGGCCTGCAATCCAGTCAGGTTCTAACCTACATTCCGCTGACGCCCTTCGCTTTCGCGCTGGCGAATCGCTACCCGATACAGCGCAGCAACTGGGCAAGAAGTTCATTGGCCCTGCTCGCGGGCGGGTTTATCTTTACCGCGGTGCAAGTAGCTCTGCGCGGCCTGACTCCGTACGCGTTTTGGGATCCCCGAGTCCGGCATTGGGTTTCCGCTGTGTGGGACGCGCAAAGCCACGGACTGCGAATCCAGTGGTTCATGTATGAGCGGCTATTCTTCGACAACGTCGTCGACGACATTGTCACCACCTACCTGCCGATCGTACTGATCGCCCACTTCGCCTCTTACTATCAGAGGTTCCGCGAGCGCGAACTGCGTACCTCGCAACTGCAGGCACAACTTGAGAAAGCGCGCATGCAATCGCTGAAGAGCCAATTACAGCCGCACTTTCTCTTCAATACGCTGAATTCAATTTCCGCGTTGATGTTGACAAACGTGGAAGCCGCAGACCGTATGATCACCAGACTGGGCGACCTGCTCCGAATCAGCCTCGAAACCGCCGCAACCCAGGTGACGACCCTCAGCCGCGAGTTGGAATTCGTGAATTGTTATATCGAGATCGAGAAGGTGAGGTTCGAAGAACGGCTCAAGGTGACTATCGATGTTGCTCCTGAGACTCTCGACGCCAGCGTCCCTCATTTATTGTTACAGCCGCTGGTGGACAATGCCATCAAACATGGAATCTCCCGGCTCGTGTCTGGAGGGGAGATTCGAATTTCGGCAAATCGCGATGCTGACGATCTTCATCTGGAGGTGAGAGACAATGGACCCGGACTCAAGGAGTCAACCCACTCGCCGTCTGGCGGAGTGGGACTGAAAATTACGCGCGAGCGCCTGGAGACCATTTACGGCCAGAATCAAAGCCTGGAGTTGTTCAGCGTGCCCGATGGCGGCGTAGCTGCTCGAGTATGTATTCCTCTCCGCTTGGCAACCGCCGGCGCCGAACAACTCCCGGTTGCAACCGCATCGGTGGCTCCAGCCTAGGAACTTCTGCTCGCGCTCGAAGTGCTGCCGTACTCTGCTGTCCAGAGCCAGGCGCGCTGCCCGCGATCTCCGGGCATGATGCTAGCCTCACCGTACTTCGCGAGCCGGCCCAAAATCGTGTTGACCGTGGCCATAGGATCTTTGTGGCTGACCAGCAAGGTCGGTACGGTCCGTTGAATTTCATTGCAAACGTCGCGTGCACTCATTGGCCGCCGTGCTTCTATCAGTACTCTGCGGCATGCAGCGGTGATGCCGGGCTGGCGGGAACCGTTTTTACGATCGACCAGCTCCGATAGCGCATCATCCAAAATTCCGTCGCCAAAAAGCTTCGATAAACCCACGATGGTCTGCTTCACCGTGCCGATGCGTTTCGTGACGTCTGCTCGCTTCTGAAGCAACTGTCGCAACTCCTGCTCGGCCCGCCGCATCACCTCTAGAACGTGGGCGTTTGCGTCGCCCAGCGTGTTGGGCACCAAGTTGTCTGAGATTGGTCCGTGATCCATTGGACCTACATAACACTCCTGCTGTCTCCTGCGAGAGGCGCCGGGACTGACACCGCCTTGTCCGGGACCAGTAAACAATCACGCGCCACAAACTCGCGCACGCAATAGAGAGAATTCAGGATCGTGCTCAGCTGTTTCCACCGACGCTCGGCGATCCGGCAAGGGGAAAAGTACGTGCTCCAAAGCTGCAACACACGCCGCTAGGCAGGATGTGCTAGTTTGTGCCGTGTGCCTCAGGGCCCAACGCTAGTCCGGGAGGGAAGTCCGTGGCCAGAACTTCGAACCCAAACCCTTCTGCGCCGAAACCGGCTGCACCTTCGCAAAGCGGAACGCGGCTTCCCCGCATTCTGATGGCTGTGGGAGTAACCGCATTGCTCGCCCTGGCGTTGACGGGCTCCGCATCAGATAAACCATGGGCACAAGCCTACGATCCACTCGGCCATTGGTGGCTCTCGACTATTTGCGCCGCGCTCCCGGTCCTTGTGCTGCTCGGAACCCTTGCTATGTTCCGCATGAAAGCACACCATTCAGCGTCTCTGGGACTCGTGACGGCCATCCTAGTTGCCAACGGTTTGTTTCACATGCCGATCAAAATGGCGAGTATCACAGCCATCTACGGTGCGTGCTACGGACTGTTTCCCATCGGGTGGATCATCCTAAACGTAATTTTTCTCTACCGCATGACCTGTGAAACAGGGCGGTTTAAGGTCCTGCAGCAGAGCATGACGGGAATCACACAGGATACACGCTTGCAGCTACTGCTCATTGCGTTCTCGTTCGGCGCATTTTTTGAGGGGGCATCTGGGTTTGGAACGCCGGTCGCGGTCACCGCGGCTTTGCTCATCGGCCTCGGATTCCGGCCGCTGCAGGCCTCGGGGTTGTCACTCATCGCCAACACCGCGCCGGTGGCGTTCGGAGCCCTGGCCACCCCGATCGTCGCTTTGGCTGCCGTTACCGGTTACAGCGAATTTTCCTTAGGCGCTCAGGTCGGCCGGATCTTGCCCTTCTTTTCCGTGCTCGTCCCATTCTGGCTGGTATCCGCGTATGTAGGCTTTAAAGGGATGAAAGAAATCTGGCCGGCTATCACGGTTGCGGGTGTTGCCTTCGCCATCCCACAATATCTGGTATCGAACTACCACGGCCCCTGGCTCACGGATATCATCGCGGCGTTGTGCTCGATGATTTGCCTCGTTCTTTTCCTCAAGATATGGCAACCTAAGCGAATTTGGGGGCACGACGGACATCATGACGAGCACCGGGCCGCGCGCGGCGCCCACGGTTATGGGCGCGGCGAGGTCGTGAGGGCGTGGTTGCCGTGGCTGGTTCTCAGTATATTGGTCTTCTGCTGGGGCACATATACGGGCAAGAAGGTAATGAACACGCCCGAAAAGGTGTTCTCCTTCATGAGCACGTGGCGTATTCCTCCTAGTGCAATCACAAACCTCCAGATACCGGTTGTCGGTCTCAACAAAATGGTGCAGCGTGTTCCGCCAGTGGTTCCAAAGCCCACGGTCGAGGCGGCGGTGTTCGCGTTGAACTGGATTTCAGCTACAGGTTCGGGGATCCTTATCGCAGCTGTCATCTCCGGTTTCATCATGGGCCTGTCACTGCGACGGATGGTTGTCATGTGGTGGAAGACAGTCTGGCACGTGCGCTTCTCATTGTTGACGATCGCGGCCATGATGTCGGTCGGCATCCTGACGCGCTACTCAGGTCTGGACGCCACCATGGGGCTGGCATTCGCGCGCACAGGACATTTTTATCCGTTCTTTGGAACGTTATTAGGTTGGCTCGGCGTGGCGCTAACTGGGTCAGACACAGCCTCGAATGTGCTATTCGGCAGCTTGCAGAAAATCTCCGCACAACAGATCGGCATCTCTCCCGTGCTGATGGCGGCGGCGAATAGCTCGGGTGGAGTAATGGGTAAGATGATCGACGCCCAGAGTATCGTGGTGGCGAGCACGGCCACCGAGTGGTACGGACATGAGGGCGATATCCTACGCTACGTTTTCTGGCATAGCATTGCTCTGGCATCCTTGGTGGGCGTGGTTGTTTACTGGCAGGCGTACGTGACCCCCTTCACGCGCTTGGTCGTGCACTAGGCGGTCATCCTGGAAAAATCAGTCCGCACTGAATAGCGCTGTTAATTTGGGAGAAACGCCATAATCATCAGTACAAGAATTGGAGGAATATTCGGTGTTGTCGAACGGCCCATGCGCCGGTTTTTTTGTGTGCCACCAGGCGCTGAATCTGATAACACGTCCTAAATGAGAGTCGCGTTTGCGGCCCCCATAAAAAGGAGCTAGGCCTTCTTCTTTGCCGCCTTGATCCGCGCCCATCGCGCCCTCTGCGCAGCGGCGATCTTCCTTCGCGCAGCTGCCGAGAGAGTCCTTTTGCGGATCGGAACAACCTTATCGGATTTTCCCGCTTTCGCTCTGACTTTTGCCCACCGCGCTCTTTGGGCGGCTGCGATCCTCGCCCGCGCCGACGTGGACAGTATTCGTGTCGTTGTTCCTTTGCTGTACGTCTTTCCGAATGCTGCGAGCGCAGCACCGATTCCGCGGAGTTCCTTCGTCAACCGATCTTGTTCTTTCTTTAACAGACGGACCACTCCCGCTAAATTGGACATTGAGTTCCCCCTCGCGCTTTTAGGTTGCCCAAGACGCCCAGAGAACAGTCTAGGTGTCGTAAACGATTCAGGGTGAGCTTACAGACGCTGGAGAACAGGAGTCAAATGGTCAGGGG
>DATMOO010000080.1:0-11966 GCA_035568275.1 Candidatus Sulfotelmatobacter sp. | reverse complement strand
CTCGTACTGCACATTCGCCTGCTTGTCGACGCTTGGCGTGATGTGCGTGATTTGCGGCAGATTCGTGGCAAGCGCGTCGACATCTTCCTGCGTGAAGCGGACTGCCTCTCCCGACTTCTGACCGCCGGCCTGCATCGAAGTTTTCCCCGGCACCACGATCACCAGCTTGGTGCCGAAGTTGGCGAAGATGTTCGCGCATGCTTGCCCGAAGCCATCGCCATAGGCCAGCAGCATCACGACGGTCGCAATGCCCCAGGCCATGCCGAGCATGGTCAGCGCGGTGCGACGCCGGTTGTGGCGCATCGCGGTGTAGGCTTCCTGAAGCAGAGCACGCAACATATCGAGTCTCACTATCCCTCTTGTCGCAGCGCTTCCACCGGCTGCAGCATGGCCGCTTTGCGCGCCGGATACAGGCCCGCAATCACACCGGCCAGCGTCAGGCATCCAATGGCGAGCATCGCCGACATCGGCACGAGCTTCGGCGGATCGAATCCCTGCGGTCCCTGCACTCCGCCCATCAATCCCATCAGCCCGCCCGCAAAGGCCAAGCCCAGCATGCCGCTGCCCAGCGTCAGCAGCAAACCTTCAAGAAAGAAGTGAAACAGGATGTTCCGGTTCGTCGCGCCCAGCGCCTTGCGCAGTCCGATCTCCTGCGTGCGCTCGCTGACCGCGACCAGCATGATATTGATCACGCCGATTGCCCCGAGCGCCAGCGTGACCAAGCCCACCGCTCCCAGGAACATGTTCATCACGTCGAAGATGGTTCCCACCATCTTCGATTCCTCGATCGAATCCCACTCGTCGAAGGCATTCTCATCGCTGGCATCGAACCCGTGGTTGTGTCCCACAATCTTGTGCACCGCGTCGCGAGCGATCACGTGCTCAGCCGTCACATGCGGCTGATACTCAATGAAGGAAATGGAATTCTGATGATTCTCGCCCTTCAGCGGAAAATTCGCCGCCATCACTTCATACGGAATATAGGCCCGGTTGTTGAGCCACATGTTGTCGCCGCGGCCCAGGTGGGGCATGCTCCCGACCACTTCGAAGCGCAAGCCGTTGATCAGGATGAACGCGCCCAGCGCCGGACGTCCGGGGAATAGAACCTTCGCCAGCTGGTTGCCCAACACAACAACGTTGCGGCGTTGCGCGCCGTCCAGATTGTTAAGCCAGCGTCCCTCCTGCAAGGGCAGGAAACTGATCTCGTTCAACTGCGGCTCGGTCCCCAGAACTTCCCCGCTTCCGTTGGAAAACTCGCTTACCTCGTGCAAGTCTCCGCGCGAAATTATGGGGCAAGCATTGCGCACCTCCGGAGCGTGCCGTATATCCTCATAGTCCTGGTACGTGAGCAGATAGGACCGCGCCGAAGACATGTTTCCTTTCACCGCAGGCGCCCGCCCGGGGAATAGGAACATGATGTCTTTGCCGAATTCAGCCAGTTCGCGCTTGTTGCCCGAGCGGAAGCCTTCGCCAACCCCCACCAGCAGGAGCAAGGATCCCACTCCCCAGGCGATGCCGAACATGGTGAGGAACGAGCGTAATTTATGCGCCCACAGATTGCGGAAAATCTGTCCGAAAATGTCTGTAACACTCCGCATACAAGAACCTCGAAAATATCTTGGCGAGCGCGCCTGGAGCCTGGCCCTAATGAATAAAGACGGTGAAACCTATGCTTTAATTACAGAGGAAATCCGGCCTTTTCCCACTGTGATGCAAAAATCGCGACCCAAGGCACCGTTTTTGTCGGATAAGAGAGGCAAACGCACTCCAGCCTCACCGCTTTAGAGTAAGACGGCCCTCTCCAATAAAGGTTACGTCTGCGGAGGTCCGAAGGTTCCACAATCCGCAGAGTTGTCAGGCAATGCAACGGCGGGACGGTCTTGGGTGTGAGGTCTTGGGTCTGAGGTCTTGAGGTCTGAAGTCTGGCGTCTGAGGTCTGAGGTCTTGGGTCCGAGGTCTGAGGTCCTACGCCCGACGCCCGACCTTCACGTCATTACGTTGGTTATCTACGTATCGATTACGCCCACGCTACAGTGAGAGCCATGACTCTTTCCTCGATGGTGGTCTCGCGCGACTGGCAAGAAATCAGCGTTCTAGAGTGCATCCTGGGCGGCCTTCATATGGACGTTTCGGTCGAGTGCGAACCTCAACGAGCCATCGAACGGCTCTCTCACTCGAAGATCGACGCCCTCATCGTCGATTGCGACCTGAACGGAACTTCCCAGCTGTTCCACGAACTCAACATGCCGGGGAGACAGTTCAACACCGTTCCTCTCGTCGTAATGGGCAAGCACCAGGACATGGCGACCCTGAATCAGATGGGCGCGCTATTCGCCTTCGAAAAGCCGATCTCGGTCGAGCAGGCGGTGCGCACGTTGTCGGCGGCGCGCTGCATGATCCTCGACGGCCGCCTGCGCTATCACCGCATTGGGGTTGAAATCCCCGTTTCCCTCAAACCAAAGGGAAATAAAAAGTTGGACGCGCACCTTATCAATGTCAGTCAGGGAGGAATGCGGCTCTCAACCCACCAGCCCCTTGAGTCCGACAATCTGCAGATCTCCTGCGAGCTTCCAGGAGCCACCTCGGAGCTGAAGGCACAAGCCGAAGTCGTCTGGCAGGATGAGAGCGGCAACGTCGGCGTTCGCTTTGTGAGTGTTCCCGCACATCAGCAAAGGGCATTGGAACTCTGGCTGGCGCAGCAATTCCTGGCAAACTAACACCACCCAGCACGATGGATTTCCTTCGTGTACCTTAGTGTCCTTCGTGGTGAAAGCCTTCTGATGCTAGCGAAACGTCTCCTGCCCGATCTCACGATCCTGGCCTTCAGACTCAGCGATGCGCGCCAGTCTCGTCCCCAGACTTCCGCCCGCGAAGTAACGAAAGAATGCCCAATACAACCCGGCCATGGTCAAGGCAGCGCCGCTCACCATCGGCAGCGGCCATTTTGGAGTTTCCCGTGTCACTGAGAGGAATACGAGCGTAAACAACAACAGGGACGCAAAGACGACCAAGCCGTCCACGGTCCAGGCCAATGTCCGCCCTGTCAGTGGCTGCGATAGCCAGTCCAGATCGGCCGAAAGAGGCTGCGTCTCGTTAATCACGTCTTCTTCCTCTCGTACCACAGGTTCCGGTGGGTCACGCCGAACGGGCAGCGCAATCACTTTCACCGGACTGGCCGAGACCATGAGCCCGTCGTCTTCCTCCGCAGCCACAATCGAAGAGCGCCCATTGCCTGCCGCATCGACGTGCACCTCGTTCTCAGGCTTGGGAGCGAAGATCGATCCAGAATGCTCGGCATGCAGTGAAATACCTTCCAGAAGATTGCCAAAAATCCATTGGTTGATCTGCTGCTTCAACACTGGAGGCATGTCGAGAAAGCGTATGCCGCATTGGCCCGAAAACGTCGCCCACACGACTTCGGCGCGCGTCTCCACCTGCAGCCGCGGGTAGCGCAACTCGAAGCGCACGCGCAACTGCTGCCGCGGACGCACCGCCGCCACCACCTGCACTCCGATGCCACCGTGTGTGAGATTGCGCACGATCCCGCCATTCGCCTGGTCGAGCGTAACGTAGGCAAGCGTGCGGAGTTCGTGCCGATGCTGAGCACGTGCCTGACGCGCGGGACTGGTTCCTGCTTCCATATACGCCGGATGTCGCTGTCAGCCAGAGAGTGTTCCAGAATGTTATCCCCGCGTGCAGTAACTTCTCAGTAACCAAGCTGGTTCGCCCGTTTCGTGTGGGGACGGACGCATTCGTCCGTCCCGCGAAGGCGAAGCCGAGCGCAAGGTCAAGCAGAGCATGTCTCTACGCCAACCCCAAAAACGCATCCCGCGCCCGCCTCCCCGAAGCCTGCCAGATCTTCACCGCCTCAAACAAAATCACCGTCCCGTAAGTCACTGCCAGCCAGACCAGCACGGCCTCAACCGGCAAACCGGACCACGCCCCGATAAACACGCCCATCATCGCCCCATGCTGGTAGTTCCACCATCCATACGGCAGGGCCAGGGTCGCCTCCCAAAGCATGCTGATCAGCAGGATGAAATACATCGTCAGGCTCAGCGCGCGCCAGTTGATAAACCTCCGCGTCACCGGATAGAAACCGACCGAAGGGATTATGCCTCCGACGACAAGCACGATGAAATACCCCGGCCATCCCTCGCGCACCTCCGAGAAGAATTTCTTGCAAATGATGGCGCCGGCAATCAGGGCCACTCCGATCACCAACGACATAGGATGGAACTCGAGCAACTTCGGCAGCGCCTGCGCCTCGCCGCGGTAATCCTCCACGGTGTACGCAGCCAGCCAATACTCGCTGAGCCAGACGTACAAAAGCAAAATCGTGATGAACCCGGCTAAATAGAAGACATACTCCTCGACCGGGACCCAATGTCCCCAGGCCGGTGCGAGGACACCCAGCGTCGAGCCCGGATTCGGAAACACGAAAAACCACTGCGCGAAAATCACATCCAGCAGGCAGCCAATCGGCGCAAGAATCCCGATCGTGCGCCAGAAGGAGCGCCGTGGGATCTCCAGCCCCTCACCCGGCAGGAACCACACCGCGATCACGACGATCGGCACAAGGAACAGCAGCAGGCTCCAGGTATATCCATGCGGTGAGGCGTCGGCCTGGACCTGCAGCGTGGCCGGGGTACTCACCGAATGCAGTGCAATGGCCGCAGGGATGATCATCATCGCCAGCATCCCAACAACGATTCCCGCCGCGATCGAAGTGGAGGACCCGTGAGTCCGAGGGTTTGAGATAGTCTCTCTAGGCATTGGCTTTCCTTCGTGCACCTTCGTGTCCTTTGTGGTAGGTGATTTCGCAGGATTCTACTCCGAACCTGTTCCCGGTACTCACTTTCGCCAATTGTTCGCGAAAGCAAACCGCCGCAGTCGGTATACACGGAAGTACATGTCCAAAGGGTCATCCGCCGGTAATTGAAAGTCACAGCAATCCCCGATACCTTAAGCGTGAGCTATCTGTCGATGGCGACAACAACCACCAAGCCTGATATTGAAACGGCCGACGTTTCGGGCGCGAATCTGCCCGCGTGGCCGCACGCCTCTGCGAAAGATCCGGGCGCGAACGATGTCAGCAGGCCATCACAGCGTGACGCCTTGCAAGCACTGCTCGCGTTTTCCGCTCTGCACGATCAGGTACGGCGCCGCAAAGCGCTGGCCTCGCAGCGCAACGGTTTCGATTCGCCAACTCCGCCAACCGAGTTCGAGCCGACTGAGCTTTTTGTTCTCGATGAAGTCTTGCAACTTGTGGCCGAGCGCGCGGTGGCTATTACCGGCGCTGATGGGCTAGCCATCGCTCTCGCGGAAAACGAAGAGATCGTTCTTCGCGCCGCCGCCGGCACCGCTCGTCCAGATCCCGGCACGCGCATCGACCGCACCTCGGCTTTTTCGGGAGCCTGCTTCCGCACCGCGCAAATCATCAACTGCGACGACACCGAAACCGACACCCGCGTCAATCTTGAGGCGTGCCGCAAGATGGGTGTCCGCTCCATGGTGGCCGTGCCGCTGTGCGGACGCCGCCGCGTGATCGGAATTCTTGAAGCCTTCTCCTCGTGGCCTTTCGCCTTCAACGAAGTTGACATCCGCAACCTGACGCTCCTAGCCGAACTGGTTCTCGGCGCGCTCAAGCCGGAGGACGAAGATCGATTTGCGCAATCGGCGCAGGCCGCAGAGACCAAATTGGAGTCAGTTAAGTCCGAGGCAGCGAAGCCCGCGCCGGCGAAGCCCGAGCCTCCGAAGCCGGAGCCGCTCAAATACGAAGCGAAAATCGCGCCAACCGCGGTTGCTCCAAGTCCGTTGCCCCCGAAGCCGGTGCCCGCAGCTCCGATTGCGACACAGCCCGTTATTGCAGCCAAGATCGCTTCTCCCACTCCAGCGGCGACGCCTGTTGTTACTCCGGCAGTCCCCGCGGCCGCTGCACCGGCGAAGCCAGTGATTCCACCGCCAGCGCCGAAACCGGCACTATTGCCTCAGGCCACAGCTGCGGCTTCCGTCGCAGTCTCTAAAGTTCCGGCGAATCCAGTGGCCGCGTCCGCTTCCCCGCTTCCTGCATTTCTCGAAGCCAAGCCTAAATCCCCGCCTAAGCCCGCACTCTTCGGACAACTCGATAGCGAAAAATCGCAGCGTCCCTGGATGGTGTTCATGCTGGTGGGCGTCGTCATCGCCGCCGCATTCGGCGTAGGAGTGTGGTGGAAGCTGAAGACCGCGCAAATCGGCGACCAGATGGTGCAGAACCAGCCTGTCACGCCAGCGACGCAGCCGAATCTGGATCAGGCGCCCGAAGCTTCGGCAGACTCTGCCAGTGAGATTCCAGATTCCGATCAACCGGAAAACACGCCTGCCAATCCGCAAGAGTTATTGAAGTTTCCGCACGTCACCGGCGTGCGCCACTGGTCGTCGGGCGACTCCAGCACCATCGTTCTCGACCTCGAAGACCAAGTACAGTACGAGCCCGGACATCTCTCGAACCCGGAGCGCTTCTACTTCGATCTTCGTGACACTCAGCTCACGGCCGAGTTAAAGGGCAAGATTATTGAAGGAGACTCGCTGCTCAGCCACATTCGCGTTGCGCAACCTGTCTCAGGCATGACCCGCGTGGTGCTCGAATCCAGGAACAACGCGGCGCTTTCGGCTCCTCAAGTCAGTCTCGAGCGCGAGCCTTACCGCCTGGTGATTCAGGTCAGCAAGGCAGGCAGCACTCCGAAAACCGCGGTCAATCTTTTCCCCAACGCTCCTGAAGTGGAGAAGAACAAGCTCGCCATCGTGGTTCCGCCGCCGACCAAAGAAGACCTGCAAATGCGCTTGAAGGTGCCGAAGATGCGCATCGTCGTCGATGCCGGTCACGGCGGATGGGACCTGGGCACCGTGGGCCGCCGCGGTTTGCTCGAAAAAGATTTGGTGTTTGAAATCTCCCAGCGCCTGGGCAAGTTGCTCGAATCGCGCCTCGGCGCCGACGTGATCTACACGCGCCAGGACGACAACTACATTCCGCTCGACGAGCGCGCCGTGATCGCCAATACGGCGCAGGCAGACCTCTTTATCTCCGTCCACGCCAACTACAGCGACACGCCTTCAGCCCGCGGCGTCGAAACCTATTACACGAATCTCTTCTCAGCGCCGGGCTCGAAAGATCTCAGCAATCCTGCTGGACCGAAAGAAGCTGCCATGCGTTCGACACCTCATAACGTTCCGACGCCAACGCTCACACCGGGAGAATTACGCGACCGTATCGACCAATCAAGGCGGCTTGCATCGAGCGTGCAGCACTCGCTCTACGGAACGCTGTCGGGGCAGAATCCCGGCCTGCGCGATCGCGGCATTAAAGAAGCCGGATTCGTCGTCCTAACCGAGAGCGCGATGCCAGGAATCCTGGCAGAAGTCTCCTTCGTATCCAGTCCCACCGACGAACAAAAACTCCGCAGCGACGGCTACCGCGAACAAATCGCCGAGGCCCTCTACAAAGGCATCGCGCGTTACGCGTCAAGTTCCAAAGGCGTAAAAGTAGCGAGCGCAGCGAAGTAAGCTTGTGCAGGGACGGACGCCTTCGTCCCTCCCGGTCCGCAGCGACCGCTACGCTGCCGACGCCCTTCACGCGACCTTGGCAATTCCGCCACGTCCGGCGCATAATGAGGAACTTTTGCTTCCCGCAGGGGAAGCATCGCGGAGCCGCCTCTGACACCTTTCATCGAACACTCCGACGTCCTCATCATCGGAGCAGGACTCTCCGGGATCGGCGCGGGATACCGCCTGCAGACCCGCTGTCCCCGCAAGAGCTACGTCATCGTAGAGGCGCGTGCGCAGATCGGCGGCACCTGGGACCTGTTCCGCTATCCCGGCGTGCGCTCCGACTCCGACATGCACACGCTCGGATATCCCTTCCGTCCGTGGAAGGAGGTCCAGCACATCGGCGACGGGCCGAGCGTTCTGCAATATGTCCGCGACACTGCGCGCGAGTTCGGCATCGAGCGCCACATCCGATTCCGGCAGCGGGTGCTTTCGGCCAAGTGGTCATCGGAGGACGCGCGCTGGGTCGTCGAAGCGAAGAGTGACGAGACGGGAGAGACCGTCCGCTACTCCTGCGACTTCCTCTACGGATGCACGGGCTACTACCGCTACGACGCAGGTTACGAGCCCGCCTTTCCCGGCGCCGAACGTTTCCGCGGACGCCTCGTCCATCCGCAGCATTGGCCGGAAGATCTCGACTACGCTGGCAAGAAGGTCGTCGTCATCGGTAGCGGAGCGACCGCAGTCACGCTGGTTCCCGCGATGTCGCACACCGCCGCGCATGTCACGATGCTGCAGCGCTCGCCAACGTACGTGATGACTTTGCCGCAGCACGATCCGCTCGCCAATCTGATCCGGCGTGTGTTGCCCCAGCGCGCCGCGCTCCGCCTGGTGCGATGGAAGAACATTCTGATCAGCATGGGGATCTATCAGCTGAGCCAGCGTGCGCCGAACCGCATGCGCCGTATCCTGCGCGATGGAGCAGCCCAGGTTCTGCCTCAAGGCTACGAGGTCGACAAGCATTTCAACCCGCGCTATCGGCCGTGGGATCAGCGGCTGTGCCTGGTTCCGGATTCCGATTTGTTCAAGGCCATCAGCGCGGGCCGCGCGTCGGTAGTGACCGATGAGATCGAGACCTTCACCGAGCGCGGGGTTCGTCTCAAATCTGGCGACGAACTGGAAGCAGACATCATCGTCTCAGCGACCGGTTTGCAGATGCTCGCTCTGGGAGCGGTGCAGCTCGTCGTCGATGGCGAGGCGGTTGTTCCAGGGCGGCACTTCATCTACAAAGGCACGATGCTGAGCAACGTGCCCAACTTCGCCTTCTGCATCGGATACACCAACGCCTCATGGACGCTGCGCGCGGATCTGGCTTCCACGTATGTCTGCCGCATCCTGAACCACATGGATCGTCACGGCTACCGCACGTGCATGCCGGCGTGCGATCCGTCAACGCTTGAAGAAAGACCCTTGCTGAATCTCAACTCCGGATACGTCAAGCGCGCGTCAGCCGACCTGCCCAAGCAAGGCGCGACTGCTCCGTGGCTGATCCGCCAAAACTACCTCCTCGATTCATTCACCATGAAGATCAGCCGCTTGGAAGATGGCATCCTTGAATTCGGCGTGTGTACTGCTGTTGCTCGCACGGATGTACGGGAAGAAGTAGCTTCGAGCTTCTAGCTAGTAGCTCTTGGCTTTCAGCTCGATCGTGTGGGGACGGACGTATTCGTCGTCCCGCGAAGGCGAAGCCGAGCGTGCGGAGACGCAGATGCGAGCTTAGAGCCGCGAGCCAGGGCGCTGTTCCCGCGCTCGCATACCGCGATGAGCCGTTCGGATCGCAATTCGGTAATGGTACAGTTTGAACCTGCGCGGCAGGTTCGCAGTGCCTGCGGCTTTGACCTGTGGAGGCAAGCATGCGTGCATCTACGTTGTATCGAATCGCTGCCGTTCTTCTGCTGCTTTTTGACGCCGGACACACATCTGGTTTTCCCTGGTCCGATCCCAAGTGGGGCGTGGATCTTGGCTCCATGCGGTCAACCCATTTTTACATCATGGGGTTTAGCCGGACTTACTGGGATTTTTATCTCGGGTTCGGACTCTTTGTCACTGCGTTTCTTCTGCTCGCGGTGGTGTTGGCGTGGCAGCTAGGGCGCCTTCCGCCAGAGTCTCTGGCGCTCATGCGCGGCACGGCGTGGACGTTCGCCCTTTGCTTTGCCGCCATCACTTTTTTGAGCTGGAAATACTTTTTTATGATTCCTATCGTTTTCTCAATCGTGACTACATTAGTTTTGACTGCGGCGGCATGGCTTTCAGCCAAGCAGGTTTCCACGCCTCCGTCACGATAGGACAGCTGCGAGCTTCGAGCCTCGAGCAAAACCGGGAAGGGCACGAGTTCCACTCGTGCCGATTCGGCCTCACAAAAAAGATGCGGCTTCAGCCGCCGCTCCGACCATCCGTTGGGCTGTAAATTTCTTCGAGAAAATAAATGGCACTGGCGTTCCCGAAATGGGACTGGCTGCCTGTCGGGAGGGTCACCCCCTCCCCCTCGATCTCTGGAATCATCCAGTTAGGCGGGAGATTACAAATTAAATCTTGGCGCTCAATCACTTGCGGGCAAAATCTTGATCTCAAAGGGCTTACCCATCGTGCCCGCGGGATCAATTCCCACAACGCGACGGATGCGCTCTCCGCCCACCGTCACGGCCTCGACGATGATCGCAAGATTGCGGGGCTGCGCGCAAGGTTAGATGTCACATGCGCCTGTGGAAAAGAAAAGCTGCGAGGTCAGCCTGTGGGAGAAATTGTGTCGGTCGAGGTCCATGGCGGGAAGACTCCGTCCAAGCGTGGAACTGCCCCACTCAAGCCAAAAGCGGGCTTGAATGGGCCACCCGACGGGAGCTCATCTTGAGGTCGCTTTTTGCGACCCCAAGAACCTGCCTTGAGCATGTCGAAGGAACCTCTGCAACCTACTGGCAGCATCGCACCGCCGGAGGGTCTGCTGCCCACCGGGACGACACCCCACCTTTGAGACATTGCAACCACACCATCGTGCGATGTGCAGTTGCTTGCACGTTGCTAGTCTGTGCGTGGGGGTGGGGCATGATGGAAGATACAGTAGCACTCAAGGTCACGCGGAAAAACCTGCAGCGCCTTGCTGAAGCTTTTGCCAACGATGCAGCTGACCCGTACAGGCACTTTCACAAGGCGGATGTCATGGCACACTTCAAAATGAACATCGAAGACGCATGGTCAGAAGGGATTGAGGTGTACGCGACGGAAGACGGTTTTGTGTTTTCAGAATGGGGTGTTATGTCCCAATACAAGGTTGCCGCTCAAGCATAGTCACCATCGAAAGAAGGACGGGAAAGAAAGAACGCATTCGCGAGAGTTGCTGAAGGGCCTTGCCTGCATCAGCCCTAGCCCGTGAATGTTGACCGCGGGTGGGCCAGGCTGATCGTTCTGATTTCTGTTGATACTATTCCTTTAAGCGGGCCCCATCCTTTTCGCGTTTTGTCCGCAACCTCGAAACCAAAATCCTAAGAATGCATAGGTCGAGGTTCCCACTCTTGCAAAGAACGCAAGGATGGGCCACCCGATGAGCTCACTATTGATGTTGACTTCTCCATTCTGATCGGAGGAAAATACCTCCCTTCCCTCCCAGGCTTTTCTTGGCGTGCCCGCGCTCCTATGAGCCCCGCTCTATCCGTTTGGGTCTTTTATGGAGAGACCGCTGGCCTGCCGTCAAGGCAAGCATTGCAATCAGCGATGGAGGAAAATCGTATGGCAACGTACAGCGCGAAACTAGTCGACCGAACGGGGTGGTCGGAAGCAGACAAGCATGGTATCCAAACGAAAGCACAGAAGCTGTTTGATGAGGCTTTCCAGGGCACGCCCGATGGAGTCTCTGTGTCATGGGGCAACGGAACGACCAGCGACAATCTCGTAGTCCACTTTGTTCCGGACATCCCGCACTCGTATCTCAAGCAGAAGTGGCCGCGGGCGCGAATCGACTCGAACGCCATCGGCCATACTCATACCGGAGACAAACCCCTCGCTGGGACGGAGGTCTACCAGATAGCCCGCGGTTCTCGATTTCCCTGGCAAATGTATGCGATCACGGTTTTTCACGAGGCCATGCATAATTTGTTTCCTTATCAGAGTACGGATTTTGTTCATAAGCTCGATGGTGGCGACGAGGCTGCCGGCATGGCTGCAGCGGTGTACAGCCTCAAATCGCAGATGACCCAGCACAACAAAGAACTGATCAGGCAGGGCTTCTCCGTCAAGAATCCGCAATTGCTCTAAGTCGGAAAGACAGTTCCAGGAGTAAGCGCCCATTCGCCTCTTGTAAGGAGTGATCCATGAGCGACCCGCAAGTCTCGTTTCAATACGAGCCCAGCAAGCAGGACCGGATCATGGGCCGTCCGAATGCCAATGGTTTC
>DATMOO010000079.1:0-94736 GCA_035568275.1 Candidatus Sulfotelmatobacter sp. | reverse complement strand
ACACCCCGAGAGCGTGGAGAATGAGGCGATCGCAGAAAGTCAACTTCTCCGGCTCCAGCACCACGCTATACGCGTACTGAACCACGGCGTCGCACGTAATGCACCACTTCTCATGACGCACGATCCCTCCACAGTGTTCGCAGGCCGATTTAGCGCTGTACTGGTTGCTGTGATACCAACTGGCCGAGGGATTGGCAAACATACATGCACCTCCAAAAATTGAATTTCACAAATTCCCCGGCTTGGCCGAACAGCTCGGTGGAACTGCATCTTGTCGCGAGCTTATTTCGCGCAGCAGTGGGCCTCCGTTCCGCATGTCACACCCATATGTGATTTGGATCACATACCGAGCCGACCACTTTGCCACGTTCCTCCAGGGAGGGATTTGTTGCCAGAAGATGCCGGGCAGCGCTACACCTACTAGTTTCGCCCGCTCTCCGGCTGGTTTGGTTTATTCTGAAAGGTCGCTCAAAGCTGGCCGGCCCGTATGGCTCGTCTCAGAATCCCCGTTTTTAAAAAGAACAATCGCAAGCTAGGAGCTAGTAGCTAGAAGCTTTCTTATGAAAACTGGAATCATCGGCCTGCCTCAGGTAGGCAAGACATCTCTATTTCAAATTCTCACCAAGGCCTATCTCTCTGCCCAGGCCCACGCCAATCCTCGCGAGGCCCATATCGGCGTCGCCAAGGTTCCTGACGACCGCCTCGATCGCCTGGCCGCGCTCTACAACCCGAAGAAACTGACTCACACTTCGGTCGAATACGTGGACGTGGGCGCAATCGGGCAGGACGCGCTGAAGGAGACCGCCTACATCGGCCACCTTCGTCAGGTCGACGCTTTGGCCCACGTCGTTCGGGTCTTTGAGGATCCGGCGATTCCGCACGTGGGCGAAATTGATCCCTTGCGCGACATCAAGAACGTTGAATTTGACTTGATGGTCAGCGATCTCGGTCAGATCGAGAAGAGACTCGAACGGCTGGAAAAAGATCTGAAGAAGATGAAGACTCCCGATCTGGAGAAGGAATTCGAACTGCTGAAGCGCGCCAACGCCCATCTCGGATCGGAGAAGCCTCTTCGTGAAATGGAGATGACGCCCGAGGATAAAAAACGCCTCCGCGGCTTCATGTTCCTGAGTGAGAAGCCGATTCTCTACGTGCTCAACATCGGCGAATCGAGTGAACTGGGAAAGCAACTCGAAGAGGCGGTCGGCAAGTACAAGCTGACCGATATCGCAGCCCGCCCGAATGCGGGCGCGACGGCGATCTGCGGCAAGGTTGAGGCCGAACTCTCGGAGATGAGCGACGCCGACGCTGCTGAATTTCTCTCGAGCTATGAACTGAAAGAAAGCGGACTCGTTCGCCTGATCCGCACCACATACCAACTGCTAGGCCTGATCTCTTTCTTCACCGCCGGCGAAGACGAGTGCCGTGCCTGGCAGATTCCCGCCCGCACGCGCGCACAGGAAGCGGCTGGAGCCATCCACTCTGACTTGGAAAAACACTTCATTCGCGCAGAAACGATCCGCTGGGACCAACTCCTGGAAGCCGGCTCAGAAGCGAATGCCCGGGCCAAAGGAACGTTGCGCCTGGAGGGCAAGGACTACATCGTCCAGGACGGCGATGTGATGCACATTCGCCATTCCGGATGAGTATCAAGTTCTCAGTTCTCAGTTGCCAGTTCTCAGAACGTTTCTCACAAATTGTTTTGCAAGGGCGCGGCTTTTCAGCCGCGCCGTAACGGTCCATAAAAGCCGCGGGCTTCAGCCCCTGAGGGAGGCGCGTTAGGTCCAGCGATCCGATTTATGAGACCAGGTCTCAGTAAATGCAAACCGCCCATCAAACAACGCAAGCAGCGACAAACTCGCCAGGGGACCTTTCAAAAAACCTGCACTTCAAGAGCACTAACTGGCATCCCTTCTGAGAACTGAGAACTGATATCATCGCGCTGCCCGCGAATGAACCCCATCGTCACCAGCATCCTGCTAGGTCTCACTGCAGCCGCCGCCAACGTTTTCGGCGGAGCGATCATTGTGCAGCGGCATTGGGAGCGGCGTTATCTTCGCTACTTCGTCGCCTTGGGTGCGGGGTTCATGCTCGCCACCGCGCTGGTGGAGATGATTCCCGAGAGTCTCGAGCTGCGCGGAAGAGGGGCTGCCTTACTTGTTCTGCTTGGCTACCTGATCATTCACTTCTTCGAGCATACGGTTACACCGCACTTTCACTTCGGTGAAGAGACACATCACGACGAGTTCGTTCACTCACACAAAAGCTACTCGGTCCTGCTGGGGCTTATCATTCATACATTTTTCGACGGCATCGCGATCGCGTCCGGATTTCTGGTTTCGAACGTGCTCGGCTGGCTGATTTTCCTCGCCATCTTCCTGCACAAAATCCCCGAGGGATTTACCGTAAGTTCCGTCATGCTGGCCAGCGGCCGCAGCCGGGGTACGGCTTGGGGCGCGTCCGTCGTCTTGGGAGGATCGACTCTGGCGGGAGTCTTGACCATGGCGATCTTCCGCCACCATGTCGGCGCGGGACTACCGCTGGCAGCGGGTGTGACAATCTACGTCGCCGCTTCGGATCTGGTTCCGGAAGTGAACAAGGAACCGGCTATGAAAATGGCTGTGCTCGTCTTCGTCGGCGCCGCGCTGTTTTTTCTGCTCGACCGCTTGTTCCACGTACATTGAAGCACGATCAGGATTGCGTGGAGCTACGTCCGTAGCACCGAGTCTTCCTGATCAGCGCCACTGAACTTATTCCACCGTGTGCTTCGCCGTATATCCTTCGCGCGCCACCACGTCCAGCTTGTGATCCTTGCCCTTCTGGTCCTTGACCTTCAACTGTCCGCCATCGGGCGCGATCACTTCAACCTTCACCTTGCGGTAGGTTCCGTCCAGCTTCGTATTGGTTGGCGAATACGAAATCGTGTACTGGTTGCGGATGTCGTTCGAGATGTCTCCGAATAATTCTGGCAACTCGCCTTCAAAACGCGGGAAGTAGGCCCGCCCTCCGGTCATCGCCGCGAAGGTTCGCATTTCATTGTCGCCTTGCAGGTAATCCATGTGGCCGACGGGAATTCCCATGCCATGCGCGTTACGACAAGAGCCTGGGTGGGTGTCGCAATACTCGCGCACGATGAATCCCACGCTGATGGGGAAGATCGTCACGTCCTTGGTGTCCTTGATCTTCTTCATGATCTTGTCGAGCGTGAGTTTGCTGAAGGTGTCGATCCCGGTCGTCACCAGGACGACGTACTTCTTGCCTTCCACGCGGTCGAGCCGGTCCAGCGTGTCGTAGAGGGCATCGAACAGGTTGGTCTCCGCAAATCCCGGAATACGTAATTGATTCAGCGCGCCGTAGACCGCCTTCTTGTCTTGTGTGAAGTCCACCAGGATGTGCGGCTGCATGTCGTAATAGGCTACCGCCACCCAATCATCCTTCTTCAGCGTATTCGCAAAGGCATAAGAAGCCTGCAGCGCCTGCGTCATAAAGACGTAGTTCGTTGACGCGAATTCGACCAGTAGCACCGCCGTAATCGGCGCCTGCGAGACGTTGAAATTCTTGATCTGCTGCTGAACCCCATCTTCCATGACCCGGAAATTCTCTTTCCTCAGCCCGGGGATGAATTGCCCGCCGTCCTTGGTGGTTACCAATACGTCAACATTCACCAGCGGAACATTCACCTTGAGGGAGTAGTCCGGAAGGTCTTCCACCTTCTTCGGGGTCACCGGAGGAGGCGGGGGCGGTGCCTCTTCGATCTTCTTCTTCGGGATCGCATAAGGCCCCACGTTGTCGGTTGGCCCACCGGCTTCCGCAGGGGCATCTTGTTTGGGCTTCCCATTATCCGTTGACTGGGAAGGGGTCTGAGCCGCGGGAGACTGATCCTGCGCCAGCGCTGGGACGCTGCTGCCGACCAACGCCAGACAGCCAACTAAAGCCCACAACCCAAAGGTGTTAAAACACTCAGAAATCTTCAATTTACGATAATTAAACATGGTGAACCCACTAAAGCCCCTGTGCTAGTATAGACGCACAGATTCGCAATTGGGATGTTTTTGCCCGGTCCCAGACAGTCCCCTAGTCGGTGCAACGTGTCACAGTTGGTCTGGATCTAAGCTTATCAGGGCCCAATCACGGGTCCGCGTCGGGGCTTCAAAATGAGGAAGTTCATTTTCACGCTTTTCGCGCTTGGCCTTTCCCTACCTACATTCCTGACCGCTCAAACCGCTCAGCCCACCATTCCAGTGGATCAGATCCATGCCGGAATGCAGGGAGTGGCCTACACGGTTTTTCAGGGCGTGAAGCCGGAACCGATGGACTTCGAGGTCCTGGGAGTTCTGCGCAACGTGAACGGCCCCAGGGGTAACATCATCCTGATCCGCTTGCATGGACCGAAGGTCGAGTACACCGGTGTGGTCGCCGGCATGAGCGGCAGCCCGGTTTACATTGATGGCAAACTCGCGGGCGCGCTCGCGTTCCGCATCGGCGAATTCTCGAAAGAGCCCATCGCCGGCGTGACCCCGATCGCCGACATGCTCGAGATCAATGCGCTGGATAAATCTCCAGCGGAAGAAGCGTCTTCTGTAAAACCGGTAGTGACAACTGAAGCGGGAAAGACTGCCGCGCCGGGCGACGCAACTTCCTTTTCAGGCTCCGTGCAGAATCTCGCCAACTACCTGAAGCCGATCGAGACTCCGCTGGTATTCAGCGGATTCTCCGAAGAAGCGGTCCGCCAATTCGCCCCGCAATTTGCGTCTGCCGGAATCGTGCCGGTTATGGGCGCTGGTTCCGTCAGTGAAGAGAAGCAGCCCGAGCCACTCGAGGCCGGTTCCGCCGTCAGCGCGGTGCTTGTACGTGGCGATATGGATATCGCCGCGACCTGCACGGTCACCTACATCGATCCTCAGCGCCTGCTGGCCTGCGGACATCCTCTGTTGCAATTCGGCTCCGTCGATCTGCCAATGAATAAGGCGCAGGTGCTGGCAACGCTGCCCTCGCCGCTGAACGCCTTCAAGATCGTCAATACCACGGAACGCGCCGGAGTTTTTGTGCAGGACCGTCACACTGGAATTCTCGGCGTTCTTGGCAAACAGCCAGAAATGATTCCGGTGACGCTGACCATTCACGGCGGCGGCAACGCGAAGGAATTTCATTACGAAGTTCTCAACAACCCGCGCCTCAGCCCTGTAGCCATCATGGCGACGGTGTTCAACGCCCTGCATGGCGTGAACGAATACGGCGAAGAGATTACTTACCGGTTGAACGCCAGCATCAACGTGAAAGGCTTTCCTGAAGTCGGTTTGCGGAACATGTTCACCCCCGGAGAAAACGGCCAGCCCGCTGCCATGGCCGCAGCTCTTTCCCTCGGAGAGCGTTTCGGACGCATTTACGACAACCCCTACAGTGCTCCCGCAGTAAACAGCGTGAAGCTCGATTTCGACCTCGTCCGTGAACGCCGCTGGGCGCGTCTGGAGAGCGCCCGCACCGACGTGACCGAGGCGCGTCCCGGGGATCAGATCATCGTTGAAACCGTACTGGCTCCGTATCGCGGCGAGCGCGTCGTCCGCCAGATTGCAGTGAAGATTCCGACCTCGGCCAGCAAGGGAAATCTGCGCATTTTAGTCAGCGACGGTGAAACACTCGATCGCGTGAACCGCACGAACCCGGCATTCGGCCGTAAGCTGGACCTCGCTTCGACGATTGCTTTGCTGAACAAAGAGCACGCCAACAACCGCCTCTACGTCTCGCTGCTGGAAGCTGATCCCGAGGCGCGCGTCGCCGACAAGGTCATGCCCACCCTGCCGATCTCAGTCATGAACGTAATGGACGGCATGCGCGGCAACCAGGAAATGATCGTCAGCGCCGAATCAAACGTCGACGAAACCGCAACCCCCTCGCTGGACTACGTAGTCAGCGGCGCGCAATTGCTGACAGTAACGATCAAGTAAGAGTGGGTTAGTGTGGCGCAGGTCGTTAGTGTGGCGCGGGCACTCCTGCCCGCGAACTCTAACCACCAGCAAACCGCATTCCCAATTTGAAACCGCGGTGCGAAAAAAAGGTTCCCTCTTCGACGAGCCTCAACAACATCAAAGGTACGACGAAGGTTGCCATGCCAACTGCGACCTTCCGCCGCTACCAATATCGCCGCTACCTACCGCACTACCAAAAAGACGATCGCCCACTGTTCGTCACATTCCGCACCCGCAAACCTCAGAAGCTCTCCCCAGAAGCTAGAACTGTCGTACTGCAACATTGCCTGCACGACAACACCGTCACAATCACGCTTCATGCTGCAGTAATCATGCCCGATCATGCTCATCTTCTGTTCACAGCGCGGCCCGATGCTGAACGCTGGACCTTCGCGCTCCCCGAGATTCTCCGCGCCATCAAAGGCACGTCGGCCAGAAGCATCAACATCTTGCTAGGCAGACGTGGCTCCGTATGGCAGGACGAATCCTTCGACCATGTTTTGCGTGGAAATGAAAGCCTGCTTGAGACGGTCGAATACATCCGTCAAAACCCACTCAGGAAAGGTCTAGTCAGTAAACCAGAGGACTACCCCTGGCTCTGGATCTTCCCTGCCTTGAGTGGCTTGTGTGGCGCGGGCACTCCTGCCCGCGAACCCTAACCACGAAGTAAAAAGCCAGGCCCTATCGATAACTCTTCTTAGCTTCAGCGAGAACATTTAACAATCTCCTTATTTCTGCTCGCCCACCCCATCGCGGGCAGAAGTGCCCGCGCCACACTAACCCAGCGCCTCATCAATAATCCTGAGCAGCGCCGCCCTTGTGAATGGCTTCTCCAGCAGACGAATGCCGCTTTGCAATCCCTGGTGCGCCACGAGTTCGCCTGTGTAACCGGACATGTAGACGACTTTCATTCCCGGATGTGACTCCATCAGCCGCAGCACCAGTTCCGGCCCGTTCATCCCTTTCATCACAACGTCAGTCAGCATTAAATCGATCCGCGTCGAATTCTGGGAAATCACATGCAGCGCAGCCTCTCCATCGATCGCTTCTAGCACCTTGTAGCCGTGCTCATCGAGCATCTTGCGGGTCAGCTTGCGCATGATGGCATCGTCTTCCGTCAGCAGCAGGGTCGCCCCTTCACGCCTGACGGGCAAGGATTCGGCCTGCACCTCGGTGCCTAATCCCAATTGTGTTCCGCGCTCGGCAAGTAAATCTTGAACGTGGTGCCATGGGAAAGCTCGCTGTAGACCCATATGTGCCCGCCGCATTGCTTGACGATGCCGTAAACAGTCGCCAGTCCCAGTCCACTTCCCTTTCCGCTCTCTTTCGTAGTGAAGAACGGCTCGAAGATGCGGGACCTTGTGGCCTCATCCATCCCGATGCCGTTGTCGCTCACAGCCAGCATGACGTAACGCCCCGGAGTCATCGAATGCTCGCGCGCCAAGGCTTCGTCGAGGTCGTACACTCCAGTTTAATGAGTTTGCCCCCGCGCGGCATGGCATCGCGCGAGTTCACCGCAAGATTCAGCATGATCTGATCGAGGTGCCCCGGATCCGTTTTGATGGGATCCGTTTTGAAAGGTCGCGGCCTCAAGTGTGTGCGTGAGATCTCATGTTGCAGATTCAGGGTAGAGCAAGGCCAGCGGTTGCTATAGCCGCGAAGCGACGAAAGAGTACAGCCCACGGCGTAAGCCGTGGGTGTAAGTGGGAAATGATCTAGCCCCAAAGGGGCGAAAGAGAGAAGTTCTCATTGTGGATCCGTTTCTGTTTCGGATCCGTTTTGAAAGGGCGCGGCTTCAAGCCGCGCCATAACTGCCGCAAAATTATTGCGGCTTTAGCCGCTGACGGATGCTTTCACCGATCAAGGCGAGTTTCTCAGCAGCCCCAGAAGTACTGCATTACGCCCTTCGGCATCCGCGTAAAGCCACGCGTGATAAAGATCGCAATCACCATCTGGGCGCCGTTGTACCCTACGTGCACCAGGAAGCTGGCTGCCAACGATCCTGTGACCGCCCGCACGATTCCGCACACCACTCCCACTCCGAAAATCACCAGTAGAATGCCCCACGCATACCCATATTGCTGCATGTGCATCAAAGCAAACGGAAGCGCCGAAAGAAAAATCCCCCAGCCCGCCCCCCAACGTCTGGCCACCACCGGATAAAAGAACCCGCGGAAAAACAATTCTTCCATCAACGGCCCCAGCGTGGTTGCAATGATTGCCAGCAGGAACGCATCCCGGCGGTTTTGAAATAGATTGTCGAATGGCGTGCTCTTTGGCATCGGCAACAGACTGCCCAGCATGGCTAGAACTAAATAGGTTGCCATCCCTAAAGCAAGCATCGCCCACATCGACTTCTGCCAGTTCCACCGGATCGCCCGCCAAAAGGATTGGTGATACTTCCCTTCTACGAGGAGCACCATATAGGCGACAATCGCAGCGTCGATTACGAACTGCGAGATCAGCAACAGAATCGGATGGAGCGTCGCCAGATCCTCGAGCTTGGCGTGGGGATACAAAAGATAATGAGCGGCCAGCAGGATCGCGAACTGAGACACCAGGATCGTCACCAGCGCCAAGCCAACGACTGCCAACACGTCCCACCCATTCCAGGCAGGATTCTCCTTTGTATCTGGCACCGGCTGGATGGCCAAGGAAGGATCTGCCGGCGGAACCGGCGAAGGAGGAGGCGGAGCGGGACTGGACGCACTCTGCGGCGGCTCTGCGCCCAACGATGGCTGCAGTTTAAATTGCGAATTGTCGGGAGACACCAATCCGGATTCCTCTAACTGGGAACTGACACCTGAGAACTGGGAACCACCCTTCCAAAGTAAGCCGCGAGCGCCTGTCCCGTATATGACTTCTTCACCCGCGCAACCTGTTCCGGCGTGCCCTGCGCCACAATCCTGCCGCCGTCCTCACCGCCCTCCGGACCAAGGTCGATGATCCAATCGGCGTTCCGAATTACGTCCAGATTGTGCTCAATAATGATGATCGAATTTCCCAAGTCCGTTAGACGATGCAGTACGTGCAGAAGCTTCTTAACATCATCGAAATGCAACCCCGTGGTCGGTTCATCGAGCAGGTAAAGCGTCTTTCCCGTCTGCCGTTTGCTCAACTCGCGCGCCAGCTTGATGCGCTGGGCCTCTCCGCCGGAGAGTGTTACGGCCGACTGTCCCAGATGAATGTATCCCAGCCCCACGTCGACCAGTGTCTGCAGCTTCGGCTTGATCTGCGGAATGTTTTCCAGAATCGGCAGCGCATCCGATACCGGCATTTCCAATAGATCAGCGATCGAGTACCCGTTGTACTTGACTGCCAGCGTTTCCGAGTTATAGCGCCGCCCGCCGCACACTTCACACAACACATAGACGTCGGGCAGGAAATTCATCTCGATACGCCGCTGCCCCTCACCCTGGCAGGCTTCGCACCGACCGCCGGACACGTTGAAAGAAAACCGTCCAGCTTTGTAGCCGCGCTCGCGTGACTCGGGCAGCATCGCGTACAGATCGCGAATCGCTGTGAACACTCCGGTATACGTCGCAGGATTCGATCGCGGCGTCCGCCCGATCGGCGATTGATCAATGCGTATAACCTTGTCGATATTCTCCGCGCCCGAGATCGCCTTATGCTCTCCTGCTTTTTCGCGTGATCGGTAAAGCTGCCGCGCCAGCGCGCGATACAGGATGTCATTGACCAGCGTCGATTTACCCGAGCCCGAAACTCCCGTGACCACGGTCATCACACCCAACGGGAAGGTCACATCCAGATTCTTGAGATTGTTTTCTTTCGCGCCGAGAATCGCGAGCGCCGCGCCATTCTTCTGCCGCCGCTCCGCCCGCATCTCGATCTGCGCCCTCCCGGAGATGTACGCTCCAGTAAGCGAGTTCGGCTCGCGCATGATTTCTTCCGGCGTCCCATGCGCCACCAGCGCGCCGCCATGCCGCCCCGCCCCCGGACCGAGATCCACCACGTAATCCGCGCGGCGGATCGTTTCCTCATCATGCTCGACAACCAGCACAGTGTTGCCAAGATCGCGCAGATTCTCCAGCGCATTCAGCAGCCGCCCGTTGTCGCGATGGTGCAGCCCGATCGATGGCTCATCCAGCACGTACAAGACTCCGCGCAGCTTCGATCCAATCTGCGTCGCCAGCCGAATTCGCTGCCCTTCTCCACCCGACAAAGTCGCCGCTGAACGATCGAGCGAGATATACTCAAGCCCCACCGCATTCAGAAACTGAAGCCGTTCGATCACTTCATGCATAACGCGCCCTGCAATCAACGCCTCGCGTCCCGCCAGCTTGATACCCTGCGCGGTCTGCAACGAACGCGCCACCGGCATCGCCGTGAAATCGGCGATCGACATCCCGTTTACTTTCACTGCGAGACTTTCCGGGCGCAGCCGCTTCCCATGACATGCCGGACACTCTGTCGCCGACATATGATCCATCAGCCAGTCGCGATACCCTTCCGAAGTCGACTCCTCCAGATTCTGCTTGAGATATCCAAAGATCCCGTGGAACCCAGTCTTCCCGCCACGCCCCTGCTCACCATTGAGCAGGAAGTCTTGTATCTTCTCCGTCAGCTTTTCAAAGGGCGTGCTGAGATCGATGCCATACGCCGATGCCACAACCTGTAATTGGTGAATCAGATTCTGCGACGCCGATCCCGGCCCAAGTCCCCCATCCAGCAGCGGCTTCGACCAGTCGTTGATCACCTTCGCCGGATCGAAATCGTACTTGCTGCCCAGCCCATGGCATTCCGGACAGGCCCCATACAAGCTGTTGAACGAAAACGATCGCGGCTCCAACTGAGGTACGTTGATCCCGCAATCTGGACAAGCGAGTTTCTCCGAGTAAAGCTGCTCGTCGCCCCCCACCACCGCAACCTGCACCAGCCCGCCAGCCAACTTCATCGCCAGCCCAATCGACATCTCCAGCCGATGGTCGATGCCCGGTTTCACCAGCAGCCGGTCGATCACGACCTCAATCGTGTGGTTCTTCCGCTTGTCGAGGTTGATAGCGACATCATCGTCCAGATTGACCAGTTCGCCGTCAATGCGCGCCCGCGTATACCCGTGCTTGACGAGCGTTTCCATCTCCTTCTTGAACTCACCCTTGCGCCCGCGAACAATCGGAGCCATGACCATGACACGGTCTTCCGGCGTCAGCGCCATGACCCTTTGGACAATCTGCTCCGCCGACTGTCGGCTGATCGCCCGTCCGCACTTGGGGCAATGCGGCACCCCGATGGAGGCGAACAGCAGGCGAAGATAGTCGTAGATTTCGGTGATCGTTCCCACGGTCGACCGCGGGCTCCGGCTGGTGGTCTTTTGTTCTATCGAGATGGATGGACTAAGTCCATCAATTGCATCAACATCCGGGCGTTCCATCTGATCCAGAAACTGCCGCGCGTAGGCCGATAAAGTCTCCACATACCGCCGCTGGCCCTCGGCATAAATCGTGTCAAAGGCGAGCGACGACTTTCCCGACCCGCTCAGCCCGGTCACCACCGTAAGCGTGTTCCGCGGGATCTCGACGCTGATGTTTTTCAGATTGTGCTGCCGGGCGCCCCGGACAGAGATCTTGGTAATGGCCATCATTCGTCCAGGGTGATGTCCCTTCCGTAATGTCGACAGGTGACCAGAATTGTCCGAAAGTAGGAATGCACAGCTCTACTCCGTATCTTAGTCGTCAACAGCGAGGAGCGTCAACGCAGGTAGATTGAAGACGGTCGCCGGCCGTTAGGCGTTAGCTGAAAAAGTCCTGCTAACGATCGTTTTTAGCCCGCCCTGAGCATAGCGAAGGGACTGCCGACCAACAACGCTGTTGAGACTTACCGATACGAAGTGGCCAGCTTCAGCAGACAAAACTACAAGGATTTTGAAACCGTGATTTCCCTCTTAATGCCCCTAATCCTCTGCTTCACCGTGATCGCGTCCGTCGGCCTCGGCGTCCTAGCCGCTTACATCGCAGTGTTCGGCATATTGGGTACGTTCCGCCGTCCGTCACAGCCGGAACCAATCCCCGTCCGCCCACGCTTGGTCTTGATCCCCAACCAGAACCACGCCAGCGGCGACTAGCTCGTGTAGGACAGCGCTTGCCTTTTGTGGGGACAGCCGCCCTCGGCTGTCCGTCGAGCGAAGCTCGACTCCGCAAGCAATCCGCAATTTCAGCAAAAACGTCCCTGTTCCAATTTCCGAACATCGCGCAATAGTCCACGCCATTTGCTCAGAACGAGTTAGTATCCCCACGGGCCCCTTCCGACTTCCCCCCTCATCAATAACTCCTCTCGGAGGTGTATCGTGCCAACCTCGTTGTTCGCGCCCGATTTTCAGTCCATTCTCGACCAAGCCGTCAATCCACCCACTCCCGCGGCCACTCCCTTTCCTTCGCCCGAAGACTGGCGCGACCGCTGGATCTATTTCCTAATGCTCGACCGCTTCAATAACCCTTCGACGCCGCCCGCGCACCAGCCATTCGACGACCCCAACTTCTCCGGATTCCAGGGCGGAAAATTCTCCGGCGTGCAACAACGACTCGACTACATCAAGCAACTCGGCGCCGGAGCCATCTGGCTCAGCCCGGTACTTAAGAATTTTCAATTCGATCCCAACACATATCACGGCTATGGCATCCACAATTTCATCGGCGCTGAGCCTAGGTTCGCCGACAATCCTGCCGCCGCTGACAACGAACTCCGCGCCCTCGTAGACGCAGCCCACCAGCAAGAGCTGCTCGTTATCTTTGATATCGTCTTGAACCACACCGGCAACGCATTCGCATATCAGTGCGATCTAGCAGACCAGTTCTGCATCAGCAACCAGGGAGCGCAGTCCAGCTTTCACGCTTCGCCACAGCCGGTTCAGTGGCGCGACCAAACAGGCGCCGCGAGGCCTGACTTCCCCGACGTTGCCACCGTTCCCAACCCATCTCTGGACGCAGTCGTGTGGCCTTCGGAGCTGCAGCAAAATAAGTTCTTCCGTCGCCAAGGCACTCCGGATGGCAATGGTGACGACACCATTGGCGATTTCAGCGTCCTCAAGCAACTGGTGACGGCCGATCCCGATGTGCAGCGCTTCCTGATCCGCGCCTACCAGTATGTGATCGCCCGCTTCGACATCGACGGATTCCGCATCGATACGATCCGCTATCTGAAAGGCGACCTTCCACGTCTCTTCGGCAATTCCATGCGCGAATTTGCTCTAAGCATCGGCAAGAGGAATTTCTTCACCTTTGGAGAAGTCTTCGATTCCAACGCCGAACAAGACATCGCCAGATTCATCGGACGAAATACCAGCGATCAGAGCGATCTGGTGGGAGTCGACGGTGCACTCGACTATCCATTGTTCAACAGTCTCAAGCCCGTAGTGAAAGGATTCGCTGCGCCCACAGCCGCCGTCGGCATGTATCAGAACCGCAAGAATGTTGAAGCCAATGTTCTTAGTTCCCACGGCGACGCCACCCGTTACTTCGTGACGTTCCTCGACAATCACGACGTGAAAGAGCGGATCCGCTATGTCGATCCCGCGAACCCAACGAAGTTTGACGATCAGGTGACTCTGGGACTCGCCTGCCTGTACTCCCTGCCGGGCATCCCATGTCTTTACTATGGCACCGAGCAGGGACTGCACGGCGCCGGCAGCGACGCCGCCGTGCGCGAGGCGCTGTGGGGCGGCCCCGGCTTTGACGAACAGAGCAGCTTCTACCAGCACATCCAACAGATTGCCGCCGTGCGGACGAAACAGTCTGCGTTGCGTTACGGACGCTTCTATTTTCGTCCGCTCTCCGGCGATGGAGTAACCTTCGGAGTCTCCGGGTTCCCTCAGGGAGTCGTCGCGTTCTCACGCATTCTCAACGATCAGGAGGTCGTCGTCGCGGCGAACACAAATCCCACGCAGGCCCAACAACTCGACGTCATCCTGGAGATCATGCTGAGCGCGGAAGGCGATGCCTTTGAAGTCTTATACAGCAATCAGGCAGGCCCGCAGGCTCCGCAACCCGTCCGTGTGATTCCCCAAGGAGCAGCGACGGTGCAGGAAGTAGACGGCTCAATCGGTACCGGTCCGCTGCACGTGGTTCGAGTGAGTTTGCGTCCACTTGAGGTACAAATTCTCCGCCGCGCAAACTCACAATAATAGACGTACGAAACCCTGTCATCCCAGACCCTGCGACAATCAGACGATGGTAAATAGCCCCGGGGAGTTTGTATGTCCACAATTGAACAGAGACAATTAATGTCCGCAGGATTCGCTGGTTGGCAGCGTGGATTGCCTGCAGAGACGTGCTAGCTCTAGTTACTCGTGCAGAATGACACTAAGGAGCGAACTGTACACCTTAAGTGCGCCGTTATACTCAATAAAACCCAGCGTCCTGAATTTATTCATGAAGAAATGAAACGCGAGACCTGGTGGTACCAACCATTTCAGCCAGTGTCTCTTGGCTCACATGTGGGACTACAGTGTCGGTGGCGCCTTCTTTTCCGAAACGGGCCAATATGAGAAGTGCTCGTGCCAGCCGCTTTTCACTGGAGTTAAACAGTTGATCCACTAGATCGGCCTGTGTGCGGTTGTAACGGTCCACCACATACGCAACAAACACGTCAGACAAGGAGTGTTCGTTGTGCAGCGTGCGGACCATTTCTTTCTTCCCAATCTTCAGGACAGAGCACTCCGTCACCGTAGTAGCGGTTGACAAGCGAACCCGATGATCCGAGGCGAGACATCCTTCACCCACGAAATCGCCGGGGCCCAGCAGCGAGATGGTCGCTTCCTTACCTTGTTTGGAGATCACACTCAGCCTAACCCTCCCCTCTTGAATGTAGAAGACCGCGTTGGCACGTTCTCCTTGGGAGAAAACGGGTTGCTTCGGGCCATAGCGAAGAATCGTTCGGCCCACGCCAGTACTCCTCAAAAAGGCTTTCGGATCGAAAAGCTTGATCTGTTTGTTGGTGGCTCGCTGTGTCGGTACGCGGCGACGAGATCGCATAAGAAACTCCGCTAGCACACAGGCTTTTTTTGTTGTAGTGCTATTTTGCCACGACGACTTATGACGTTGCCAACGAATTATCGGAGAGTGCGCAGTCAAGGGCCTATCCTTTACCAACCGTTACACTCGGAGAACCCCCTTCGCCAAGTATGTGCAGTTTTGAACAGACAAAGTCCGACTTCTGCGTTCACACTTACTACCAAGAGTGTGGGGATGTTAGCTGGGTCCCTTTGTCGCAGAAAAGCAAGGGCAGTTCTGCCTGCTTCATACTAACAATCACCCTTCCCCACTGGTAGAACTGCCCGCTGCGGGGAGGTTCCGTGAGTCAAGAGTATCTGGGCGCGCAGAAAATGCTTCTCTGTATCGACGACAGCCCATCGATCCTGGAATACGAAAGGCGACTCTTTGAACACTCGGGCTACATTGTTGTGACCGTAGAGTCCGCGCGAAGGGGTCTGAGACTTGCGACCCTCTACAGCTTTGACGCAGTCCTGGTCGATTATTGGATGCCTGAAATGAGTGGGCAAGAGTTCGCCTATGAAATAAGGCGTCTCCGACCAGAGACTCCCATAGTGATGTGCTCCAGTAGCGAGATCCCAGAGGAAACTCGACAACTGGTCGATGCCTTCGTGTCCAAAGACGTAGCTCATAGGGAGTTGTTGCCGACAGTCACTCGCATCTGTGAACGGCCAACGCCTTAGCAGCGTGCGGAAAAGCAGTTTGTAAACCCGTTTTGAAAGGGCGCGGCTTTGAGTGTGTGCGTGAGATCTCGCTTTGCAGATTCAGAGTGGAGCAGGGCCAGCGGTTTCTAGCCGCGAAGCGGCGAAAGAATACAGCCCACGGCGAAAGCCCTGGGTACAAGTGCGAAATGATCCAGCCCCAACGGGGCGAAAGAGGAGTTCTCAAGCACACTCTTCAGCCCCCGCAACTCGCGCCACCCGACTACAGTCGCAAAGTGGCGACATAATGCAGCCTGGCGCGTAGCAGCTTGCGGAAAAATGCTGTTCTTGTAAACCCGTTTTGAAAGGGCGCGGCTTCATGCCGCGCCGCTAAGTTCCACAAAATCAGTCCGGCTTTAGCCGCTGAGGGACGTTGTTCGCATACAAAACGAGTTTTTCCGCAAGCTGTTAGATTAGTAGATTACCTTCAGCGAGAACTGAATCTGCCGCGACGACCCAGCCGTCTTGCTGATGATCCCGAACCCGCTCCCGTTCACAATATTCGACGGCAGTCCGAAATTAACGATGTTAAAGATGTTGAAGAACTCTGCGCGAAACTCCACCGTTCCCATCTCCGCATTGCCACGATGGCCGAACGGTGTGTCTTTGACGAGCGCAAAATCAAAGTCGTGAAATGCGGGCCCGCGGAATGTGTTCCGCCCAAGAGAGCCGAAACGCCCGCTATGCGGCCCAGTTCCTCCCGGAATATTGATGGGGACATTAAAGAAGGATACGTTGTCTTTGCCCATCCCGAAGTAATCGTCCCTCACCGCCCGACGGGTCGAAAAATTCGGCATGGAAACAAGATCCGGACGATCACCCCCGCCCAATCCCGCTCCAGTTTGCTGAATACCCGAGTAGACCGTGAAGGGCGATCCCGTCGTTATCGACGTAATATTCAGAAGCTGCCAGCCTCGCGTGAATGTTCGCCCCAGTGGCCGCAGGAGTCGCACGCGCTCCAGCGGGAGCAACTGAATTACACTGGCCGCAAAAACGTGAGTCACATCAAATGTCGACGGGCCCTTCTCAGCCGATGGATCAAACGGATTCTGAGGCCCCGTTTGCAACACCGTTCCCGATGTTCCAAGCAACCCGCCCAGCACAGAACTGGTATCGTCCAGCGACTTTGAATAGGTATAGCTCGCCTGCAATCCCAGCCCAAGGCGGGCAGAGTTCTTCGTCAGGCTCGTTTGTAACGAATGATAAGACGAGTGAGAGCCATCGGTCATGATCGTCTCTGGCCCGAACCCGCCAAGCGCATGGCACTCGGTATCGAATTGCGTAAACGGTGCGAAACCGGCGCAAGCTCCACCGTAACCGTTCGGGTTATAGAACCTGGGCAGGTGAATGCCCGCCGTCGCCACGTAAGAGGCGCTAAGTTTGAAATCCTGAAAGTCGTGATCGACGCCCGCGGTCCAGCTTCCGATGTAGCCGTTGCCAAAGTTTTTCGCAATGCCATAGATGCTGAGCAATTGCACGTTCCCCGGCGCCAGGGCATTCAGATCGTTTTGGAAGCGCACGTAATCAAACACCGTGTTCGCCGGGACGTCCTGACTTCGCCCCGTCGCAAAAATAGGTTGTCCCTGGACGTTGTAAGCAGTCGGCAGGTTTAGTGGAACGAACTGGTTCTGGAAATTGATCGGCTCAGTCGGCTGAGCGTAAATCGAAGGCGCAAAAACGTAGGGAATCGCCGCCGTCAGCGAATTGTCCTGCCACAAGTTCGGAACCAAAGTCGTGATCGAAGCCCCGGCATGTAATACCGTGTGCTTACTCAATCCATAATCGAGCGAGAGCCGCGGCCCCCAGCCGTTCCAATCCTGATCGTACGGTGGTTGCGGATTGATCAATTCCAACTGGTGCGCCGTGCGATCCCAGTACGGCACTGTTTTGCCATCCGCTCCTAAGAAAATTGGAAGTGACGTCCGCTTCGTAGCCTCGTGGATGCGGCTGTTCACCTCGTACCGCAATCCGTAGTTCGCCGTAAGACGCGAAGTAGCCTTCCACGTATCCTGAAAGTAGAAGTTGTACGCTTCGCGCCGCACTCCGGCTTCATTGAACTTGCCCCCGACCGGTGTAATGCTGGCCGCTGCCATGATGTTGTAGGAATAAGGCGTCGCCGTGAGCAGCCCCGTCAGTGAGTCCGGCAGCGGCTCGCCCGGCAGAATGTCGTGCGTTCCGCTTGCCGACCTTATCAATTGCGGCGAATAAGCTTTGCCGCCGCCAAATTCATACAGACCGTTGGGGTTCACTCCAAAGATCGTCGAATCGCGATTGACCCGTATCTCTGTTCCCCACTTGAATGCATGGGATCGATGTATCCACGCGAAATCCTGCTTGAATTGATAAAGGTTGCTGTAGGACCCGAAGATCGATCCGGCCGGCTGGTTGTAGGGCTGATACAACCCATCGGCGTAAGTAATTCCGGGCTGCGTGTGATTGGCCGCAGGGAAAAACGGCGTGCTGCGAATGTAGCTCAACGATGTGTCGGACGTCATGTGCGATGAGATCATCCGCGTATATCGCACGCCGGCATTGCGCTGGTGGTCGAAGAACTGTATGCCGAAATCCGGATTGATCGCCGTCTGGTCAGGATTGGTCAGTGGCCCCGTCACCTGGTTCAGGCTGAACCGGGTCACTAGCGATGCCTTCTCCGAGATCTTGTGGTCAATGCGTATCGAGAATTGATCAGTGCGGGTTACAACTTTCGACGATGCGGCATACGTCCTCTCACCCAGCGGTCCGTTCGGTTCATTTGGCATCGGGTACCCGTTGAGTACAGCCAGAATCCTCTGATCAACGTTGCTGACGAACAAGGTATCGCCCGGATCCGTCGCGGTCTTGGGATAGGCCGTTGTATCGATCCCCTGGCGCTCATCTGCAGTCGGCACCGGAATCACTTGCGTGGTCCCCAGCACCTGCCGGAAGCCCTGATATTCGCCGAAGTAGAACGTGCGATTGCGCCCGTCGTAGATTCCCGGCAACACAACCGGGCCCCCATTCGTAAATCCAAACTCATTTCTTACAAATGGAGGAATGCGCCTCTTGCCCGTGGGATCCTTATAGTCAAAGTAATTGCGCGCATCGAGCGACGCGTTCCGCAGGAACTCGAACATGCTCCCATGCATCTGATTGACGCCGGACTTCGTTACCACGTTGGTATAGCTCGCAGCGCCGTGCCCGACCTGAGCCTGCATGACTCCGGAATCGGCCTGCACCTCCTGGATGGCATCGACGTTGAAATTCGAGAACGTCGCCCCGCCCATCTCCGGATCCGTCGTATCGAATCCGTCGGTGGCGAAAACGGTGGCGCTCCCCCGCTGCCCGTTCACCGCGAACTGCTGAGTGAAGTTAGCGGCGCCGTTAGTGTCGGTCATCGTTCCGGCGGCCAGGAGCAACAGTTTGCTGAAATCGCGCGCATTGAGCGGCAGGTTCGAAACTTCCGAACTAGAGAGGTGTTCGCCGCCGCTGGCCTGCGCCGCCCCTTGTCCGCTCGCACCCGCTTCGGCCATCACCTGCACCTCACCTGATGACGTGAGCTGCAGTGACATCGCTGCGGAACTCGTCTTCGTCAGGACAAGCGGCGCTTCCGCATTCCATTGCTTGTCCGAGGTGCTGACGGAAAGTTCGTAACGATCAGAGGGAAGATCCGCAAAGGCAAATGCGCCATCTAGTCTCGTCGTCGCGCTGTAGTCACGCCCGGCAGCTGTGGAGTGAAGTTTAACGACGGCGCCGCTCACAGCCCTTCCGGCACTGTCACTAAGATGCCCGCTCCAGACCGCGCTAGAAAGACCAAACGCAACGGGAATCCACATCAGGATAATGAACGAATACAGCCTATAAGAACGATTTTGCATGAGAGTTACGCAGGAAGATGAAATTATATAGATGTGCTGCTACTTCCTGTTCTGAAACCGTATCAGGAAAGAATCTGATCGATTGTGCTTGTAGTCACAACTCCCACTTATCAGCGCTCATTAGAATCCTGATTTGGCAGGCGATGCTTCGGAGGGCACTCCCAGTGTGGGTACTGGGCACGCTTGCCAAGCGTTGGACGGCTGGAAGCAGCCAGAGGAGTTCGATTCCCCTATCCTCCGCGCGACCGTCCAACTCGTTCTTGCGAATGGTACTTTAGGACCATCGACACTAACGCCATGCCGCCGTAATCTGAATTTGCTTGGCAAGCGTGCCTTGTATCCTTGACACTGTGAGTATCAGGCCCCGCATCGCGGGGCTTTTCTCTTACCTGCAAACGAACCTCCGAAGAGCGTTCACAGGAGGCCCGTGGTAGCATTTCCTTAAAGCCCTTTGCGCGGCGGCCATGTCTCGACTCTTGCCTATCCCGCTCTGCGTAAGCCTCGTCGCCGTGATCTTTTGTGCCCCTTTCACTTCCGCTGCCGAGCCTCCCTGGCTCGAGGTTCACTCGACGCATTTCACCGTAATTACCGACGCCGGCGAGAAGAAGGGCCGCGAGCTCGCACTCCGCTTCGAACAGATGCGCGCCGTCTTCGCCAATCTCTTGACCAGAGATCGCCTGCACGAGTCTCGCCCTCTTACCATTCTCGCCTTCAAGAACGATGAGTCGTACTATCGACTCGCTCCCTTGCACCAGGGACAGCCCATCGACGTTCCCGGATTCCTGCTGTTAGGGGAAGATCAGGACTTCATCGCGCTAAACGTGTTTGAGGAAGACCCATGGCGCGCCGTAGCGCACGATTTCGCCATCCGTCTGCTGAACTTCAACTATCCGCCTGCTCAAGGATGGTTCGACGAAGGCCTCGCCGAATATTTCAGCTCGATCCGGGTGGATAACAAGGAGGTCGAAATCGGCGGCGACCCCGAGCTGCAGTCCTCGCTTAAAGAAGACCTCATCGGAAACCAGCGCGACGCTCACTCTGCAAAGTCACTGACCGAATTGCTCGCCGCGCAGGTCTGGCTCTCCCTTCCCGACCTATTCACCGTGAAGCACGATCCTTCTCGCAACGAAGGCACGCGACATACGCTCTATTACGCCGAATCCTGGATCGTGATGCATTACCTGATCCACGAGCACAAACTGCCAGAGACCGGTGCTTATTTCGGTCTCGTCCTGAACCAGCGCGTGCCAGTGGAAGACGCGATCCAGCAGGCTTACGGCATGAGCTCCACGCAACTTGAAAAAGCAGTAAAGGATTACTTCCACGCACAGAGCGGACTCCAGGCTGCGGTCGACGATGCCCGCAAAACGCCCATCGATCCTGGACAATCATCAGTTGCCAGTTCCGGCCAGACCGACCGCTTCCCTGTTCCCGTTGGCCCCGAAGATTCTGCAATCACTTCCAAACCGTTTCCCGAATCAGATGCGCGAGCCCTCTATGCCGCGGTGCAACTCCGCATTCCCGAGCGGCGCGAGTTTGGTTTGAAAACGCTGCAAGACCTCGCCACAACACAGACGGAAGCCGACAAGAAGGCAGAATCCAAACCTACCAAAAAGACAGGAGAAGATTCAGAGCAGTTGCCCAGCTTCGCGATGGGGAATGCGATGGCCCATCGCTTCTTAGCCTGGGACCACATCCAACACAACGAGTTTGACCCGGCCTTCAACGAAATCAGCGATGCCGGTTCCCTCAACCCGCGCGACATGTGGCTGCGTTATTACCTGTCGGTCGGGAAATTCCGCATGGCGCAGGCGAAACACGCCGACATGATGGGACTCGCCAACATGATGCTCGATATGAAGGCTGTTCTGGAATGGAATCCGGAAATGGCGGACGCCTACGATCTTCTGGCGCTGGCACGCAACTCCGGCGGAAGTACTGCGGCCGCGATGCAGGCGGAACGCGCAGCCATGAGTCTCAGCCCCCGGGATGAGCAGTATGTCTTCCATCTCGCCGAGATTTACGTTTCCAGCAAAAAATGGGAAGCGGCCGGTTCCCTGCTCGACCGCCTGAAATCCAGCGCCAACCCACAGATCGCAGCGCAAGCGCGAGAACTGTTAAGCCAGGTGGGCAACCAACGGAAGTACGGTATCTCTGCCAGTTCCGCCGGGGCGAACCAGCCGAAGTACGAGGCTCAGAAAACGCCCTTCGATGTGCTCGAAGAAGAGGCCGCCAAGCGCGAGGCCGCCGAAAATACACCGCCTTCAGGAAATCCCGGCGATCGGAGGGCAACGAAGTTTGTGCGAGGACGCCTCGTTGGCGTGGACTGCTCGAATTCTCCCATTGCGATTCTCACGGTCCACTCCGAGCAAGGTACGCTGAAGCTCCGCACCGCAGACTACAAATCACTGCTTCTCATCGGCGCCGATGATTTTTCCTGCGAATGGCGCGATCGCCCGATTACCGCGAATTACAAATCCAGCGGAGGCGGAGGAGATCTGGTCTCGCTCGAAATGCGCTGAGAGGACTGGATCGCTTTCGCGCAATAGTCCGATCCATTTTCCCTGAAGCCCGAAAAGCATTGTCATGCTGAGCGCAGTCGAAGCATCCCTACCCATGGAAAATTTAGCGACCAGTCTGCCCTGCTCACTTTTTCGCTTCGCAGTTCAAATTCCCCGCGCCAAGGCCATATTCGCAATTCCAATGAAAGCCGTTTCGATCGTGTTGACCGTATCCCCAAACCTGAAAGTAGAAAATCTCGCCCACCAGCCGTGAAGCCTCCACGAAGGCATGGTCGTTTTCCCGCAGCGCCGGACGGAGTCCCACAGGAACCATCCGGATCAATGTCGGCACGTCGAGCACGACCGGTTCCTGCGTCGAAGTGGTCGCGAATATCAACGCCCGCGACGTCTTCTTGCTCAGGTACTGCGTGACCATGAGAGAGTCCTTCTCCGACCATGCCACGGCCGCAACGCCCACATATTCGCAGAGCTTGCGCGATCTCCCAGTCGCAGTTTCAACCAACCACAGAGAATGAAAGAGGCCGGAGAACTCGCTACCAGATTCTCGCAGATCTACATCGCGCACCTCAAAGCGCCCGTCCGGCGAAGCCAGATGGCCAGCCTTGGGAAACAGGCTAAACGGCGCCGCATACATGTGGACCGCCACGGCGACGAACAGAACCGGAAACAACATAAGCCGGAACAAGCGCATATGCTCTTGCACTATTCCATTCCAGGAACCGTTCCGAAGTGGTGATGCAAATCACAGGCGGCATTACCTTGGTTTTTCGTTAGGTGGCTTTCTTTTCCGCTTCGATGGATGTGCTCCTTTTTTGAAAGGGTGCGGCTTTCAGCCGCACCGTAAGTGTTCACACTCACTCGCGGCTTCAGCCGCTGGGGTAAGTTGCCGGATGAGAAAGAGCTTTTCAGTATCTTGTTATGTGGCTCTCTTTTCCGCTTCGATGGATATGGTCTCCTTTTGCGGTGGCTTTTTGGTACTTGCTTGTCGGCTTCTTTGCGCAGGGCTTCGTTGTAGGCCTTCGATAGCTCGGGCAGGTTCTGGCGAATCATGCCATTGATTTGTTCGCGGACCTGGGCGGTGCTGTTGACGGGCTTTTTCTCGACCGGTTGTACGGCGATGGCGGTGGCGGCGGCGGTGGGATTTTTTTCTTCTTCCGGTCGTTTTTCGGTGACGAGACGGCCGTCGCGACGGACCAGCCTGTATCCGGGATTCTGCTGGACCCAGTCCTTGAGCTTCTCTTCTCCTTCGTAGCGCTTGCGGCCGCGCTCGCGGGCTTCGATGTCCTTCTTGGCTTCCCAACGGGCAACGAAGCGCGCTTTCTCGGCGGCTTCTTCCACTTTCCTGCGGATTTCCTGTTCGACTTCGTCGGCCTCTTCTTCTTCCTCCTCTTCTTCGAAGTCTTCGTCGTCCCAGAGGTGGGTTGGTCAAGGACGCTCTCGGCTGCGTCGCGCGGGTCGAGGATGACTTCGTGAACCCACGGTTTGAAGTGGGTCTGACGCAGGTTGGTGCTGGCAGTTTGCAGCGCATAAAGAAGGAGGCTGGCGGTTTTGTGCTCGATCTGGCCGGTGAGGAGCAGGCGCATAATCTGCATGAGGGACATCTGGATGGAGTTGGCGTCTTCGAGCACCGGCAGGAAGACGGTGGCCGTGCCGCGACGGCGTCGATCGACGTTCAGACGGATGCGCTCGTCCTGAAACCTGCTTTCTTTTCAAGATTTTCCCTGCATCTGATTGCAGGCCTAAGATTAAATTGCAAATTCCCGCTAATGCGATGATTCCACAAGACCACCCCTAGGGGAGGGTAGCAGGCTGCCCCTTCGCTCCGCTCAGGGTCGGCGGGGCGGACGAATGCGTCCGCCCCCACACAAACAAAGCCCGCACCGCATTTGTATGCTCGGCTGACCAGGAAACAGATGTGTCTTCCGAGCGATCGTGCCCTATGATAGAAAGGCAGTCAGAGGTCCACGCGGGCGTGGCGGAATGGCAGACGCAGCGGACTTGAGAAAAACTTGAGTGCTCGCTTGGGAAACCGGCGATGCAGAACTGCTCAAAGTCGGGGAAACCTCATTCATGTGGCAATCCCGAGCCAAGCCCGGCAGGAAGCCGCCGGGAAGGTGTAGAGACTAGACGGGCAGCACCTAAGACCCAGACTATCTGGAAGATGGTGAAGGTATAGTCCAGACCGCAAACCGGAGACGGAATCTTCCTCCAGCATCCGGGCGGCGAAAGCCGTGGTCGGTAAGAAAATCCGCAGGGCTCAAAAGGCCTGTGAGGGTTCGACTCCCTCCGCCCGCACCACATTCTCCAGCAAACTCAGCTTCGCGCGTGGCCCATTCAAGCCAAAATCGGGCTTGAATGGGCCACCCGTCCGGACCACGTCTAGGCAGGCAGCAGGCTGACGCCTCCCCTTCGCTTCGCTCAGGGTTGGCGGGGCGGACGAAATGCGTCCGCCCTCACACATACAAAGCCCGCATCCTTCGACAAGGTCAGCGGCGAGTTGAGGTTACTTTAGTTACGTCCCAGGTTTCCAAACTTCTTGATCGAAGTCGTGGTTCGGAGGAGTATGCGGTTAACTTCTTCCAGCGCAATCGGGGTTCTGAGTATGCTGTTGAATTCCTCGTTTTTGGGTGTCCGCTCACCGCTAAACGCAAGCCAAGTTGATGGCCCAACCGTTGGGACACGCTTCCCAGCAATGCAATACAGCCGCGTGCAGTTCCGGAGGGACCGCGACGGAACCGTCATCGCGTTCGAAAACTGCGGATGCGAAGCCGAAGCGAATGCATTCCGACCTTGTCGGATACATCACGGAGACGCGCCCCAAGGGGCGAGACTTATGGCCGAGGCTCGATATCACAGCATTCAGAAATGCTGCCAGCAGCTTCCGGGTTCCAAGTTCGCAAGTGCGGGAGATATTTCGCACTAGACATCCCAGCTCTTCGCCGCTCCGCCCTGCTTTGCCGGACAGCGTCCGGCAAAACAGGGGCAAAGGGAACGGGAAACGCACCTCAGAACGGCTCGTACTTTGCGTTCACGGTGCCGGTCTTCTGGGCTGCGAGTTGGAGAACCCAGAACAATTCCACCGAACCGTCGACGGACGCTTGATATCCGGCGTAATTTGCACCTGGGTTGCAGGGATCTGGGCCGGTACTCGTATTCTGGGCGAAGCCTTCGAAGCCGTAAGGTACATTCGGTTGCCCAATCTCCGCGAGCATCAAGCCGAGGGAAAAATCACCGACCGAATTGTTCAGTGCTCCGTAACCCCAGGCGGCGTACTGGCTGGAGTCGAAGGACTCAAGGAAAGTGGTGTCAGTGAAGGGTCCGCGCGCAGGATCGACATCGGCGTAGCGCACCAGATAGGCGTCCTTGGTGATTGCGGTGTTGTTCTTGAGCGCCATCGTGATCTTGGCAAACGGTTGCACTCCGGATTGTTTAGTAATCGTCTGGGTCAGGGTCCACAAACCATCCGTGGTGGTGCGGGCGATTTTTACCGCGGTGGCGCTGCTCGAAACCAGAACCGGCGCGCTCCATGTTCCGCTATCGGCGTATGCCCAATCGTAGTATGAAATCCCCGTCGAGACGTCGCAAACGCCATAGCCTTCGCCGACACCGCCTTGGGCAATAAAATCAAAACCGTTCGGGCTTTGGAGCGACACGATGTTCCCGTTCACCGATACGCAGTAACTCAGGAAACTGTTGAGCTGTCCAGGAACGGTGAAGGAGTAGGAGCAAGTGGCTGTGGCGGGGGCGACGGAGTCGCTTTTGACGTTGATGGACACTGTGCCAGCGGACGGATGGGCCGTCCGGGGCGGCATCAGAGAGGGCGTGTACTGCGCCTGAGCAACCGCTGCGAAGATCGTTGCTGCAACTACAAACATCAAAATCGCTTTGTACTTCATGTCGAGTCTCCTCTTAGAGTCGAATTGAGTGATGGGCCCAGCTTCGAGCGCCGGCGTTGGTACGCACGGGCCTGTGAGGGGAAACGAGGAAGTTATTTCTGACTTATGTAAGGGGGGAAAATCGTGGGGAACTACGTGGCCGAACTGGGGTGAGCTTCCCACAACTCCGATTGCATGTCAAGGAGAAAAGGTGAAATGTCATACGACAATAGAAATGTCCCCAGGTTGTGGTTTCACCATGCCGAAGAAAAGATCGGTGGGGGAAATGGGGGGAACGATGTACGGACATTATGGGACGCTCACCGATTTTGAAAGCAACGAGCAACGCTAAAAGACCGGGAACATTCCGCCTGTTGCAGGTTTTCTTGTCTCCGGTTTTCTAAGGTAGAATCAGCGTCCTGAAGAGAACCGCTAGAATGACCATCGCTGACCTGTTCTCGAAGCGGCAGCAGAAGACTCGCCCAGAAGTTCCCGATGTCCACGAGTACGCCCAAATACCGGGTTCTTTGCGGATTCAAATAGCTCATATTCTCCGTGACCTTTTTGGTCATAGAGTGACTTACGACCTTAACTGTTGTGTCGAAGCATTTGGGGAAATCGAGCAAACGTTGTGCGGGGAATACGGCCTCTGCATTTTGCCCACGAAACCCACGGACCTTACCACAACTCCCGATGTGCGCGTAATTGATTTTTTGCTGCATGAGGGAGATCAAGAGAAAGTTCTCGACCTGGTTGAAGTCTCGTTTCGTCTGCTCACTCGACTGAGGTTAAGTCCCGAGTGGCAGAGTCGGGTACCCCAAGAGAAATTCGACAGGGCAGTGACTGAATTGAACTCTCGTTTTCGCGAATATGGCATCGGCTACCAGTACGAGAACGGGGAGATCGTAAGGGTCGAATCGCAATTCATTCACGCCGAGGTCGTCAAGCCGGCACTCGCGCTGCTTCGCGCCGAAGAATATGCAGAGGCCAACGCCGAATTTCTGAAGGCGCTGGAGCACTATCGCAAAGGCGAAACCAAAGAGTGTCTGAACGAGTGCCTCAAGACATTCGAGAGCACGCTGAAGGTGATTTGCACAAAGAGGAAATGGGCTTTCAAGTCCAAGGACACTGCGAAGGAGTTAATCGATGTGTGCCTGAAGAATGGCCTGACGCCACCGTTGATTCACTCCCATATACGAGGTGTCCGAGCAACACTGGCACGCGGCATTCCCACGGTTAGCAACAGGCTTTCTGGGCGGCGGCAGGAAGTTCAGTTGACGGATGTTCCGCCACACTATGCCAGCTACATGCTGCATCTGACCGCCGCTACCATTCAGTTTTTTGTTGAGTCAGAAAAAGCATTCAAGTGAGAAACAGTTGTTGTTGCGAATTGAGACGGACGATGCGGCCGGAGCCGGGTCATCCGCGGGGGAGCTTAAAACATCGCCAAAATAAAAACCCTCCCGCTGGGTTCCGGGAGGGCTTCCAATTGGTTCGCTGGTTAGGCGCGAACTACGTTTGCCGCTTGAAAGCCCTTGGGGCCCTTGAGCAGGTCAAACTCCACGGTTTCACCCTCGTTCAGGGTGCGATAGCCGTTCTCCTGGATGGCGGAGAAGTGTACGAACACGTCCTCACCGGTAGAGCGCTGGATGAATCCATATCCCTTCGCCCCGTTGAACCACTTCACAGTTCCTTTCTCTCTCACGGAAAAAACTCCTTTCACTAATCGCGAAGAATGATTCTCCGTTTTCTCGGATCGCGCTTCGTTCGACCGAAGCCCCCCTCGGAGAAGCCGGTAGAATTTTTCGGTTGCGTCTACGACGTGCAGAGGGAATTACTTCCAAAAAGGAAAAGACTCCTCGGCATCCGACAGTAGTGAGCAGCTACTGCGGGAATTCGGGAGCCCGACAATTTGGCGCGTTTCCACCACACCTAACAAACGTCAACCAACTTACTGGTCTCACCACCGGACCAATCCCCGGTGTTGAGCACAAGATAATAAGCAGTATTGAAACGTTTCGCAAGAAAAATTAGGAAACAATCGGAATATGACTGCAGGTCATTTCATGATAACTTTAACGCAGATTAAGAAATAGCTCGGTAACCGCCCTGAGAACTTCCGTTCCGCGCTCTTGGCAGAATTCCTTGTTCATTCTGATACGATTTGCTTTTCCCCCGTGGCCCAGCCTCCCAATCCGACGGTGCCCGCCCGCGGCGACCGTACGCCGGTCAAAGCCGCGGTGCGGCGTCAGCCGAGTTCCCGCTCGCTGGTGTTCTCGACCATCAAGTACCTGATGCGAACCGACGTGCACACCTTCGCTTTCTCGGTCGCGGCGAATTCGATCCTTTCGTTCTTCCCGTTCGTCGTGCTGATGATGACTCTCATCCGCCGCGTGTTTCATTCGCGCGTCATGTATGACGTCGTCGTGCAGCTGCTTCGCGACTATTTGCCGGCCGGGCAGGATTTCGTGATCCGCAATCTCAACTCGATGGTCAATTCGCGACAGCGGGTGCAAGCCGTGTCGCTGGTGATTTTGCTGGTTACATCGTCGGGAGTTTTTCTGCCGCTCGAGGTTGCGCTGAACCGCATCTGGCGATTCGAGAACAATCGATCGTACCTGGGGAATCAGGTGGTATCGTTCGGGCTGGCGTTCGCGTGCGGCGCTCTGGCGCTGATGTCGATAGCAATGACAGCGGTGCCGGTCGCTTCGCTGGAATTCATTCTGCATGGGTACGGGACTGGGTTCGTACGGGTGGTGGGATTTCTGGTGATGAAGGTCTTCGCGATTGCGGCGAGCATCGCCATCTTTTTCCTGATCTACTGGGTGCTTCCGAATGGGAAAGTCCCGCCTCGCACTGTGCTGCCGGTGGCGATCATCATGGGACTGCTCTCGGAGGCGCTGAAGTACGCATACATCCTCGCGCTGCCCTGGCTGAATTTTCAGGAAGTCTACGGACCGTTCGCGTTGTCGGTAACGATGATGTTCTGGGCGTTCCTCTCGGGCCTGCTGCTGCTGGCTGGGGCGCACCTCTCGGCGGAGGAGCATCTTCGCAACGGGTTGTAACCCGCTCGCCGATGGGTGGCGTTGCAGAAACACAAAGGCCGCCCGCGGCTGCGGACGGCTCTTCCATGCCTGGCAAAAATCGCAGGAGTGAAGTGGAGGTGGCTTCACTTCTGCATTCTTACTTCTGCGCTTCGGGCTTCTTCGGCTCGCCGATCGAGAGCAATTCCACTTCGAAGATCAAGGTGGCTCCGGGGCCGATGTCTGCGCCTGCGCCGCGATCGCCGTAGGCGAGATCGGCGGGGATGAAGAGCTGCCACTTCGATCCGACGGGCATCAACTGCAGCGCTTCGGTCCAGCCCTTGATCACGCCGTTCACGGGGAAGCTGGCGGGCTGTCCGCGCTTGTAGGAGCTGTCGAATTCTTTGCCGTCGATCAGGGTGCCGCGATAATTGACGGTGACCGTGTCGGTCGCGGCCGGCTTCGGGCCGTTGCCGTCGGTCAGAACTTTGTATTGCAGGCCGTCGGGAAGGACTTTCACGCCGTCCTTGGCCTTGTTGGCAGCGAGGAATGTGTCGCCTTCCTTGCGGGCGGAGGATCCGGCTTCGTGGGCCTTGGCTTCCTGCGTGGCCTGGAATTGGGTGCGGAGTTGCTGGAGTGCGGCCTTCATTTCATCTTCGGTCATAGCAGTCTTGCCGCCGGCGAGGGCTTCGCGCATTCCGCGGACGGCGAGGGCGGAATCGATCGAGTCAGCGACGCCTTGCTTCTTCAGGCCGAGTCCGATGCTCATGCCGAGCGCGTAGCTGTTCTTTTGTTTCTGCGTGGTCAGCGGAGCCGCGGCGGTCGCGGGTTTCGCCGCGGTGGCGGGCTTCTTGGCGGCCGGAGCCTTGGGTGTCGACTGTGTGGAAGCGGGTTTGGATGGTGGAGTGGAGGCCGGAGCATCCTGCGCGGGAGCGTGTCCGAGCAGCATGGCCGCCAACAATGGAATCGCCAGAGTGGTGAGCGGTTTATGCATAGAAGTGTATTGTCCCATCCGGAGGACATAACGGCAAACGGCACGATCAATGTGGACCAAATATTACAAATCAAAATCTGCAAAATCTAGGATTCGTGGCACTTAGGGGATTTTGACCTCTTTTGTTGCCCGCAAAATATTGCAACATAAGGACTTACTTGCAAAATATTATGGAATAAGGAGTTAGCGCACGTTTCTGCCGGGCGCGTATCAGAAACTTTTTTCAGATCGAAACTCGCAAAATATTGAATACAGGCAGTTTGTCAGATTCTGATCGCAGTGGATGCCTGCAAAATCTTGTCAAAGAAGGACTTACACGCAAAATCTTCCGGAATAAGGAGTTAGCGGGCTCGAGTTGCTGGGCCACGACTTACTGACTCCGGTCCGGTCATTTGCGGTGCGAATGGCACAATGCCATTGTGAAGCTTCTGCAGGCTCAGTCAAGGTTGTTCGTCACAAGGGATCGAGTTTTGACTGTGGAAAAAGAAGGTGAGGGTTAATCAGGGTTCCGCACCGGCAGGGGGAATCCTCCGCCGGGTTTCCAAGGTGAACGCCGCCCGAACTGCCCCACTCAAGCCAAACCCGGGCTTGAATGGGCCACCCGCCCGCATTTCCTTCGGAAGCAGTTAAAGTACCTACCCTAAGTCGCAGAAGTCGCGATTTAGGATAGGGCACCCGGGCATCATTCGTCTACGTGGGAAACCTCTATTATCGTAAAGGGCTCTCTGGGGAGCAGCGAAACATTAGCTACGTACCCTACCACCTGCGAGGGGTCCGTCACCCACGGCCAGCCGTTAGGACCGCGACCGGTCGCGCAATCGGTACTCTTTCTCAAATCACCCGCCCGGATTATCGTTCCCCTAAGAATGTGGTTTACCGGAACCAGAGGTCTGGATTTAGTAGCACAACAGGACGAAAGTGTTGCGGCCAGAAGGAGAACCGATGCCAACTTCATGAGACAATCTCTCATGGCCGCGTATTATAAACTTACTGAATTTGTCTGAGCCCAGAGTTCGGCCCAGAACAGGTCGCATTCTTGAGGCGAGCTTGGTTGGCTCGAAGACCACGTAGACTGCGGTCCCATTACGCTGCCCGGTCTGCCCGGTATAGCAATCCCAAAGGAAGTTGTCGTGACCTTCTTCGTGGGCGCCCATCTTAGCGTAAACGTTGTCGCTAGGCGTGATCCCCATGGCGGGTGGCCCACCCTTTCAAGCTAGCAAAAGTTAGGGTGGCCGCTCCTCTTCGTCATCGCCGAGCAGCGATTCTAGTAGGTTTACCTGATTGCCGAGTATTTGCGATGTGTTAGCTTCTCGCTGGTACGATTGGTAAGTCCCTCCCCGGACTATCTGCTGCACAGTAGTGTCACGGCCCGCTGACCCCGAAGAGCTGTTTTCGGATATCCATGCAATTTGCGACCGCTATAACTGCGAGAAAGGTCGTAGGTTATGGAAACTGTCACTTCGCCATGGGAAAAGTTCCCCTTCGTTCAGAAATTGAGGTTGTTCTCAGACGTCTCTCCGGCTGATTGCCGCACTATCGTTTCTACTGCTCGCGAAAAACGCTTCACGCGACGTGAGACCATTTTCTTCGAAGGCGACCCCGTCCGACAGGTCGTGCTCTTACTCTCCGGCTGCGTCAAGACCACGCAGTTGGGTTTCGCCGGCGCTGAAGTCATTCTCCGACTGAGTGGAGTTGGCGATATAGTTAGTGGCTTTTGCCAGCCGGGTGCAAACTGCAGCCATTGTTCAACGGCGCAAGCTATTCGACCTTCCACCGCTCTTGTTTGGCAGGCGGCAACTTTCGATAAGCTTCCAGGTCGCTTCCCGGCATTTCAACGCAATATCGTTCATGCTCTTGAAGAACGACTGCAGGAGTTGGAACAGCGCTTTCGCGAGGTCTCCACTGACAAAGTCGGCTCCCGCCTCAGCAGCGAATTGATCCGTCTCTCGAACCGCTTGGGGCGCGCCGGTGGAAATGCGGAGATAGGCATCTCCCGTTCGGAACTAGCTCAACTGACCGGTACGACGGAGTTCACCGTGAGCCGCCTACTCACCCGGTGGCAAACACTAGGAATCGTCAGTAGTCGTCGGGAGGCAGTGCAAGTTCATGACTTCGCGGCCCTGGCGCAGATCTCAGAGAGCGAATGGCGAAAAAGCGGATTCCCGGCAGGGCCATGCGCTGAATTGGCTTCATGACCACGCTGCCATGCAGGCGGGTGGCCCACCCTTTCAAGCTAGCATGAGTTAGGGTGGCCCATCCTTTGCGGTTCTTGCAAAGGGTGGGTTTTCCCAAATCTGACGAGTTGGGATTTTGACTTGACTCATTTGGCTGAACTGAGTTTTTCGCTTTTGAGGTGACTGAATGTCACCGGGTCTGAGTTTGTTATCACTGACAGAGATGGCTCGGCAGGTGGGAGCACGAGGACCCCAATCAGTGGTCTGAGGCGGTGATGAAGGTTCGAACTGTTGCTTAGCTGCAAGCGCTATGGGGGAGAGGGCATCGAATCCCACCCTTTGCAAAAGACGCAAAGGATGGGCCACAGAACGTCTGTCTCGAAGGGCGGGTGAAATGCCCCACTCAAGGCAAAACCGGGCTTGAATGGGCCACCGCCGCCGACAGTGTAAAGACGGCGATTTATCGTCAGCAATCCGTTTCAGGACGGTCGATGCTTCCGGCGTTTTTGACCTGTCGCGTGCCATCCCCGTAGGATCAATCGTGCGCGCCCACGGACCGCCCGCCAGGCGCGATATTGCTTTCTTTCTGTCCTCAAGTTTCTTGGACTAAGGAGCGACTACCGTGTCAGGATCGACTGAATTGCAAGGAGGCTTTCTTTCCCGTCGCGGCTTCTTTCGCTGGGCCAGTTCGCTGGCCGCGGCGCTGGGCGCGGCGCCTCTGGTTTCTTCCGCGAAGGCTTTTTCATCGTCGACGGCATCGTCAGATGGTGAGGATTGCTATGCGAAACTCGGCGTGCCGACGATTATCAACGCCGCCGGCACCTATACCACGCTAACAGCTGCCTGCATGCCCCCGGAGGTTCTGGCGGCGGTGCAGAAGGCTGCGCTTCATCCGGTGCGTTTGCACGATCTGCAACGGAAGGCGGGCGAATACATAGCGCGTCGCCTCCAGTGCGAGGGGGCGGTTGTGACTTCGGGGGCTTCGGGAGCGATTAGCCTGGCGACTGCCGCTTGCCTGCAGTATGCAAACAACATCAACATTTTGGACATGCCGCAAGCGATTGACGGCATGAAGAATCAGGTCATCGTGCAGCGTGCGCACCGCTATGAGTATGACCGGGCCATGTATCTCTGCGGGGCGCGGGTGACCGAGGTGGTCACGCTCGACGACTATAAGCGCGCGTGCGGCGCAGGCAACGCGGTGATGACGAATTTTTTCAACGCTGCGGAGGACGAGGATGGGATCGCGGCGAGCGCACAGATTGGCCGGGAAGAGTGGCTGCGGGTGGCGCACGAGTATAAGATTCCCTGCCACCTGGATGCCGCCGCGGACATGCCTCCGATCTCGAATCTATGGAAGTACACTGGCATGGGTTTCGACCTTGTGGCTTTTTCCGGGGGCAAGGGGATGCGCGGTCCACAAAACGCGGGCCTGCTGCTTGGCCGGAAGGTCCTGACGGACCTGGCCCACGCGAACAATAATCCGGGAGACGGAATCGGCCGCGGCATGAAGGTGGCGAAGGAACAGATTGTGGGCATGGTTGCGGCGGTCGACTGGGTTCTCTCGCACACGGAAGAGTCAATGCAAGGCGATTACCAGAAGCGAGTCGATCTTATCGCCGGTGCCGTGAAGGGTATCCCTTCGGTCAGGACGGAGACGGTGGTTCCAAAGATCGCCAACCATGTTCCACATCTGCTCATACGGTTCGACCCGGCAGTCACTGGCGTCACTACTGGTCAGATCGTCGAGGCTTTGCGCACGGGGACGCCTTCGATTGAACTGAACCCGAACACCGGCCAGAAACCCAACCAGGGCATCCCGGCGGATGCCAACACGCTCGTGGTTGGGGTCTGGATGTTGCTGCCCGGTGAAGATGCGATCGTGGGCCGGCGAATTCGCGCGGCCCTCACGAAAAAAGCCTGACACTCAGTCCCCGGTCAACGGGTCGATGCACGATGAGAAAGCGGCCTCGTGGGTGGAGAAGGTGCGGTATATGCATCGCAATCCGGTGAAGCGTGGACTGGTGCTGGAGCCGGGACTATGGGAGTGGAGCAGCTATCGGAGTTACGCGCTCGGAGAGGCGGGCATGGTGATCAATCAGTGGCCTGCGGCGGTGATGAAGGTTCGGATTGTGGATTAGCTGTCGGCGCTATAGGGAGAGAGCATCGAATGCCCACCCGCCAGTTGGAGTACTGGACGTTCAAGGATTTGGACGGCTTTCTTGCAGGGGGCAGGGATCCCTCGACTTCGCTCGGGATGACAGAGTTGGGGGCGGCGCCGCTGCCGCGCACGAAGGCTGTGGCGCGGCTGGCAGGATGCCGGCGCTACGAGGCTTGCCAAAATGGGAATGGACTTAGAAATTCACAGGCGATTGTGACATCTGTCACAGCCATTGAAGTTGCCGGGAGATTACTCTGACACGTTTTCCCGGTTCCCTCCGAGCAGACTTACAGGATCGAGGTCTCCGCAATGTTTGGGAGAAGTGGTTGGTGTCTGCTTGTGGCAGGGGCGGTGATGTCGGGCTCGGCGACCGAGAAGACAGTTTCTATCAGGGCGCGACGGCAGTATTTCTGACGAGGAAAATGGTTTCGCATCTCGGCGCGGACACCGTGAATGCGCCAGGTCTTCTTCCCACGTTTGGCGGGGATGACGCTCAAGGCATGAAGCTGCTGACGGACAAAGGTGTGATTGCGCTCGGAATCGAACTCGGCGTCGGCCAACACGCAGCCCACAGGAGTGAGGGCATGGGCCTGAGAGACGAGTTCGGGGAGATGAGCACAATCATTCCACGGGGCCTGCCGTGCCGACTGCGCCAAGATGAATTGCCGCTTCAGGTCGACGACGGCCAGCCATTTCAACCAATGCCGCCACGGCAGCGGTTGTTGGGTGTGGTGATACATGCGGCGTACGAAGAAGGTGCTGACCGCGCCTTGAGCCAGCCCGGTGGCATCGATGGTCACCTGGGCACGGCGTCGGGCCCCGGGCAGCTTCATGCGACGGACCACTTCGTTCAAGCATCGAGCGATCGCAGCCTCATCCAGTCGGCGCAGAAAGCGGTAGAGAGTCGTGTAATCAGGAACGGAACGAAGCCGCAGAGCGCGACGCAGTTCGGAGTGTTCGGCCAGTCGCACTTCGGCTTCCCGGTAGGTTCAGTCCTCGTAGCGCATGAGGCACAAGATGGCCAACAATTGTGGCTGCGTGAACTGGTGTTTGCTAAACGCCGTGCGATAACGCGGCACAGTGGCGGCGGCCACGTCCAAGGCCACTTGCGCGAAGCGCACCAAACCCACTTCGGCCATGGCTAGTAGCGAGTTTCGCCGGAGCTGATCGCAGCATAACCCGGTTTCGCTACCGTCGTTGCGAAGTGGAACTCAGGATGTCAACAGAGCCAGACACGTTCTACTCACCATGGCGGAAGTCGGAAAGGGTCCGATACCAAGCGCGTTATTGCCATCGGCGGCGGAGTGCGATACGTTGTCGGCGACGGCTCATGCCGACCTCTGAGCAACTCGAGCAACAACTGGAACGCTGGACCGAAGCCGGACTGCTCGATTCACCGGCGGCAGGGCGGATTCGCGAATTCGAGGCTGCGCGCGAAGGCCCAGGGATGCGCTGGCCGGTGGTGCTGGCCATCGCGTTCGGCTCGATCATGGTTGCAGCCGGGGTGCTGCTGTTTGTCGCCGCCCACTGGGACGAACTTTCTCCTACCCAACGCTTCCTGCTTGTGGTCGTGATGATTGCGGGCTTTCACCTCGCAGGCGGAGCGCTGTTGCCGCGACTGCGTCCGCTGGGAATGGCTCTGCACGCGATTGGCACGGTTGTCTTGGGCGGAGGCATTTTTCTTGCCGGACAGATCTTCAATTTAGAGGAACACTGGCCGGGGGGAATTCTGTTGTGGGCGATTGGCGCGGTGCTCTCATGGCTGGTGTTACGTGATTGGCTGCAAGCGACGCTGAGCGCTCTTCTCATTCCTGCGTGGATTGCATCGGAGTGGAGTGTGAGGGCGCGCCACTACAGCGGCGTCGATCGGATATTGTTCCAGTTTCTCGCGGTGCTCGCGATTACCTACCTGAGTGCGCGACGCGGGCGGGAGGGGTCGTATTTTCGGCGGGCGCTGGTTTGGGCGGGAGGAATTGCGGTCCTGCCTATGTGCGCCGTCGTCGCTTCGGGCGAGCGCGAATTCTTCTGGAATCGGTCGCTGCCACAACTTCCACTTTCTCTCCATGCGGTCGGTTTCCTGATGGCGTTCGTGCTTCCCTTGCTGGCTGCGTTCCTGCTGCGGGGAAAGGGAGTGGTGTGGAATCTGGGATACGCCGCGTGGGTGTATGTCGTTTCCCTGCTGGACGGCCGCGTTCTTGCGCAGAATTTGACCAGCTACGCGCTTTGCGCATTCGCCGCGATTGGGCTGGTGATGTGGGGATTGCAGGAGACCCGGCGCGAACGCATCAACCTGGGCGTCGCGGGATTCGCCATCACGATTATTGTGTTTTATTTCTCTACCGTGATGGGCAAGCTGGGACGGTCTGCGTCTTTGATCGGTTTCGGCATTTTGTTCCTCGTTGGCGGATGGCAACTGGAGAAGCTTCGTCGCAAACTGGTGGCGCGTACCAAGCCCATGGCCCCGGCGGGAGGCGCCGCGTGAAGCCGCTGAGCATGAATGCGCTGACCAAGGCAGTCGTCGTGGCGTTGATTCAGGTTCTGATCGTGTGCTCGCTCGCAGCGAAGTTGTTCTACGACCGGAGTACGCGTCCGCAGGTATGGTTCAAAACGGCGCGGTATGATCCGAACCTGCCGATTCGCGGACGCTATCTTGGACTGCAGATTGAGTTGAACGATCCGCGGTCGCCGGAGGAGGTCGAAAAGAAATTCGGCGTCACGGATCGGTACGCGTGGATGGGCTTTGGACAAGAGTGCGCTTCGATTGTGGCGCGCGATGGAAAGCCGGTGGTCGTGTTTGATAACAGCCCGCTGTGGGATTGCGACAACCTGCAACTCTCGCGTTGGCGTACGACGGATGGGGTTATGCATTTGCGACTGGAAGAGCCGCTATTGTTTTTTATTCCGGATACGGCGAAGGATCCCCGGGGAGCACAGACGGGGGATGAGGTCTGGGTGCTGGCGACGATTCCGCGCAAGGGGCCGCCACGGCCGATTGCGCTGGGGATTAAGAAGGCGGGGGCGGGGGAGATTCAGCGGGTCGATCTGGATTGAGGGGTTTCAATCGTGCCTATGGCACGAGGTCAAAATGATGCTGGACCCGCCAGTGAAACTGGCGGGCTGGTATCGGTGGTCCCTCCGGGACGGCGGGTGATAATCTTCGGTCGGTGCGGACGGAAAGACCACAGCTAATCTGACTCTTTTTGAAATCCCAAAAAAATCACAATCCCCACCCTCAAGAGTTTCTATTGTTGACCCTTACTTTCCTACCCAGTGGTCTACCCAGTCGTTTACGGTCTTGTACCAGAGCTGGGAATTTTGGGGCTTCAGGACCCAGTGGCCTTCATCGGGGAAGTACAGCATCTTTGATGGGATGCCTTGCATTTGCAGCGTGGTGAAGAGTTGGAATCCCTCGCTTACGTCTAAGCGATAGTCACGCTGACCGTGGATTACCAGCGTAGGCGTCTTGAAATTCTTTGCGTATTGGTGCGGGGACCACTTCACATAGCTCTCGCGATTGTCGTACGGCGTGCCTTTGAACTCCCAATCGTTGAACCACATTTCTTCGGTTGATCCCCAGGCGGACTCGGCGTTGAACATGCCGTCGTGCGAGACGATGCACTTGAAGCGGTCGGTGTGGCCGAGGATCCAGTTGGCCATGTATCCGCCGTAGCTGGCGCCGAGCGCGCACTCGCGGGTCTTGTCGATGAACGGGTATGTCTGTTCGGCGTAGTCTAGGCCCTTCATCAGGTCTTCGAAGGGAGCGCCGCCCCAGTCGCCGTTGATGGCGTCGATGAATTTCTGTCCGTATCCGGTCGAGCCGTGGAAGTTGATCATGATGACGACGTAGCCATCGGCGGCGAAGAGTTCGGGATTCCAGCGGTAGGACCAGTCGTCTCCCCAGGCGCCTTGCGGGCCGCCGTGGATTAGGAACTTGACGGGGTATTTCTTCGAGGCGTCGAAGTTGGGAGGTTTGACGAGGAAGCCTTCAACTTCATCATTGTGTGCGCCATTGAAGCTGAAGGATTCGATCTTCGACATCGCGACTTTCGAGAGCAGCGAATCGTTGATGTGTGTTACGGCCCAATCCTTGTGGAGAGAGCAACTCTCCTTGCCGGCATCCACATTTCCAGTCTTCGCCGGACAGCCTTCGCCGGCAACAGAACTCGCGTAAATCTCCGTCGGAGCCATCAGAGACATCCGTGTGAACAACAAAGCCTTGCCGCCCGGCGCAACGGCCAGGTCGTCGTTGAACCCGGCCACAAGAGCGCGGCGCGAATTCTGGGAATTCGCAATGTCCATGGCATAAACCAGAGAGTGCCCTTCGTGTTCGGCGCTGAATGCGATCGTTTTAGAATCAGGCGTCCACACGAAAGTTCCTACCCAGTGATCGAATCCCTCGGTCAGATCCTTTTTCTCTCCGGTCTTGCGGTCGTAGAGCTTGAGGCGGAAGCGGTCGCTCTCGTATCCGGGACGCTGCTGGGCGCGGTAGGCGATGTAGCGTCCGTCGGGGGAATAGAGCGGGGAGGTGTCGCTGGCGGAGTTGTCGGCGGTGATGTTCTTGGTCTTGGCAAAAACCTGAGTGGGCGAAGCGCCCGCTCCCACATTAGCCGGGACGATCCAGAGATCGTTGTTGGTGGAAGCGGCTGGATTCTTGTCGTGATTTGAGGCGTAGCAAATCTCCTGGCCGTCGGGGGAGAAGGCGTAGTCGTCCTGGCCGCCTAGGGAGAAGACGGGGGCGTCGTAGTCGCCGGGGGTGAGGTCGCGGGCTGCGCCCGCTGGACAGCCGGGGGCGGCTGTCCCCACACAAGCACTTGCCACGAAAATGTGCGTCCGCTTGCCTTCCTTGTAGGCGTTCCAGTGGCGATACAAAAGATGATCGAAGATGAGCGCCTTCACCTTCGACTTCTCATGCTCATCTAACTTCTTGGCATTGCAACCTGCTTCCGCCTCGGGCGCACCATCACATTCGGGATAAACATCGGACGTAAAGAGAATGTTCTTGCCATCGGGCGACCAGAGTTCGCCGCTCGCCTCAGTCGCGATCGACGTCAACTTGTGAGTCGCGCTCACTGTTCCTGCGGCGCCATCGAAGTCCGCGATCCAGACTTGTGAACCGCCTTCCTTCGTTGACAGGAACGCGAAGCGCTTGCCGTCTGGGGCCCAGCGGGGGCGGTCGGCGTCCTGGTCGGCGATCAGGATTCTTTCTGCTGCCGAGGAACCCGCCGAGCTTCGCTCGGGGGCGGACGAGGCGTCCGCCCCTACACGAACGATCCAGATGTGCGGGGTTTTTGTATTCGCGGCTAGGTCGACGTCGACTACGCTGAAGATTACCGACTTGCCGTCGGGGGAGATCTGCGGGTCGCCGACGCGCTTCAGCTTCATCATGTCTTCGAAGGTGAAGGGGTGCTTGGATTGGGCGGCTAGTGACAGTGAGAACACAATCAGTGCGAGACAGAGGATTGGAAGACGGCGCATGAGGAGGCTCCTCAAATCAATTTGTGGAGACGGAGCTTGCTCCGGGCGGCAGTATCGGCGCTGGCGGCAAGACGTTGCAAGCAACGTCTCTACGGCAAACGGATGAGTGTAGCACTTCCAAGCTTTGTCCTCCTGAGCAGAAGGGTTTGGCGGCGAAAGACGTCTGTAACCCGCTCGACAGCATCGGCGCTACCAGCCAGTCATAGGTCCTTCGCGGCAAAAGACGCCGCTCAGGATGACAAGAGCTTTGGATTAGTGGAAGACGGGCAGGGGCGAGTTACGGCTTTTCGCGGTCGCCGAAGATTGTTGTGCCGATGCGGATGCAGGTCGAACCTTCTTCTATGGCGACTGCGAAATCGTGAGACATACCCATGGAGAGAATTTCCAGGGTGATGGCGGGGAGGTTGCGTGCAGCGATTTGATCGCGCAGGGTGCGGAGCTTGCGGAAGTAGGGTCGGGCACCTTCGGAGTCTTCGGTGAAGGGAGGGACTGTCATCAGGCCACGAAAGGCCAGAGCTTCCAAGCGGGGAGCGGCTCCGAGGAGGTCTTCTAGTTCAGGCAAGTCCGGCCCGACACCGGTCTTCGCTGCTTCGCCACCTACATTGACTTCGATTAAGACTTGCAGTTGCTTGTTCAACGCTCGTGCTCCGGCGTCGAGTCTTTCCGCTAGTTTGACGGAATCTACCGAGTCGACGGCGCTGAAAAGTTCTGCGGCTTTCGCGGCTTTGTTGGTTTGGAGATGGCCGATCATGTGCCATTCTGCGCCGGCGAGATTGGCCAGGGTGCCGGCTTTGGTAGAGAATTCCTGGACGCGGTTTTCACCGAAGAGGCGCAGGCCTGACTCGTAGGCTTTGCGGATACGGTCTGGCGGATGCGTTTTTGTGACCGCCATCAGCGCAACTTCTGAGGGGCTTCGGCCCGAGCGCCTGGCTGCCTGCGCGATCTTCTCTTGCAGCGCGGCGATGTTGTCGCGGATCGACATAAGAACCTTTAACCACAAAGGACACGAAGGTTCACGAAGGAAAATCTCTCTCCTTCGTGGGGCTTCGTGTCCTTCTTAGTTTTAGATTACATGATTGCCGTGGGTGGGGCCGGATCTTCGGGGCGGCCGGCGTTGGCTAGCGGGACCAGGACCATAACGGCTACGAGCACGGCCAGGGCAATCACGGCGGTGATCAGGTGGTTGCCGCTGGCGAATTGGTAGAGCTGCGGTAAGGCGTCAGGGTCACGATGGAGCTTTCTGGCCAGGACCGCAGCAACCGCGATCCCACATAGCGCCTCACCGGCGATCAGGCCGGAGGCCGTCAGAATGCCGGCATTTTCAACCCGCGCCTTCTGGGCGTCGTTGAGGTTGCGCCGGTCACGGAGGCGATCCGTGATCCAGCGGATGATTCCACCTACAAAAATCGCAAACGTCGTTCCCAGCGGTAAATACATCCCGATCGAGAACAGCATGACGCTCTTTACCTCGATCATGATCATGGCCAATCCGAGGAAGATTCCCACGATGACGAGAGGCCATGCCATGTCGCCCCCGACGATCCCCTTCGAGAGCATGGCCATGAGACCTGCCTGGGGCGCAGATAGTTTCGTAGAACCGAAATGCCAGACGCTGTCCATAAGCGAGAGAGGCAGGAAGAGCACCAGTCCAGCCACAACAATGCCAATCAGATCTCCGATCTCCATTTTGGCGGGCGTTCCGCCAAGGATGTGACCGACTTTCAAATCCTGCAGCAACTCGCCCGCGACGGCGGAGGAAACGCAGACCACCGCTGCCACTCCCAGGACTGCCGCGACGCCGCCGCTGCCCGAGACGCCCAGCGCCACCATGAGCAACGCTGCAATCACCAATGTGCACAGAGTTAACCCGGAGACGGGATTGTTCGATGATCCGATCATGCCGACGAGGTTGCCGGAGACCGCGGCGAAGAAAAAGCCCACGATGACCATCACGCCGGCAGCAACCAAGGCTGCAGAAATTACCTTGGAACTGGTGAGATTACCTGCGCCACTGATGAAAAATCGATACAAAAAAAACATGGCAACGAAGGTGATCGCGACGCCTGCGAAAACAAACTTGGAGCTAAGGTCGAGTTCGGTGCGATTGGTTGCCGCTTGCGCAGCTGCCGACTTCTTCAAGTCTGAAACGGCGCGTCCAATGCCCATGGCTAGTTGCTTCCGCATCTTGAAGAGTGTGTAGGAGGCGCCGACCAGCATGCCCCCGACTGCTATGGGACGTACAATCGAGAAATAGATGGCACCCGCAAGCAGGTCCCATTCCAGTGGCTTCCCCGGTTGGGCTGCCTGAATGTACGGGCCTGCGATAAAAGTCAGTATGGGAACCAGCAATCCCCATGCGAGCACCCCCCCCGCAAAGTTCAACGCGCCTAGGCGGGGACCAATGATGTAGCCGACACCCAGATATGCGGGGCTGATGTCAGGGGCGTTGAATAGCGTTGCGCCTCCCGTGATTGTTGTCGCAACGCTGGGATTCGTGCTAGTCCGGAGTAACAGTTTCTTTCCTAGTTCGGCGATCTTTACGTGAAACGTGTTGGAATAGCTGAAGATGTTGAGCTGGCCCAGCAGAAACATGAACGCCCCGAATCCCATGTTGGCAAACAGAATCTTTGCCGCTTTGGATCCCTGCTGACCTGCTTTGTGAATCTCGGCTGCGGCCACAGACTCGGGATAGGGGAGCTCGGGATCTTCCACCATCACGCGCCGGAGAAGCGTGACGAAGAGAACGCCAAGGGTGCCGCCGATCACCATCAGTGCAACCGATTTCCAGTACTCCGGGCTTGTGATACTGGGAGTCAAAGATGGCCACAATCCGGCCATGACGAACGCGGGAATCGTGAACACGGCGCCTGCCGCGACCGATTCGCCGATCGTGCCGATGGTCCTGGCCATGTTTTCTTCGAGCAGAGAACCCTTCATCAGCCGCAGGAGCGCCATGCCGATCACGGCGGCCGGATAGGTCGCTGCGATCGTCATTCCTGCTCGCAGGCCCAAATAGGCATTCGCTGATCCCAGAACTACGGTCAAGACCACGCCGATGAGCACGGCGCGGAGTGTGAATTCCTTCATTTCCATCGTTTCGGGGACGTAGGGGACGTGTTTCTTTTTTGGAGGAAGTTCGGTGACTGGGGTGCTCATGGACGGAATCCTTTTAGGGCGTGGGATGGGATCACGTTTGTCTGTGTTGCCTTATGAGGCGGATTCGAAGCAACGGCGCACGTTAGCACGTGGCTAGGGGATGTGACAAGGGGAGGACTTCAGGGAGGACTTCGGGGGCTGACCAATTGCGGGTGGTGGAAAGAAGGTCAAAATCCCCACCCGGTCTTCGCAAAAAACGCGAAGACAAGGGTGGGGCACCCGGTTCCTAATGATTTCCTACTTCGGCCTGCGCCAACATATGGCGGGGGATTGAGGGGTGGTTCCGGATGAGGTTGGAGGTGTAAAATAAGGTCAATCTGTTCACCCTTCGTATTTCGAATTCTGAGGTGCAGTGTATGAGTCTTTCCCCCGATTCGCGTTTTGCCCCGCCTTATCGATGCCATGATTGCGGAAGTGAAGTGGGATTCCGCTCCCGGCGCCGGACTTTGACGGAGCGATATCTGCTGCCGTTGTTTCTGTTGCAGCCAGTACGGTGTGGTGAGTGCTTCCGGCGGGATTACCGGCTGATCTTCACGCGGGTCGGTGACCGTTTGTCGGACACGCCGCGGATCATGCCGAAGAAACATACGGTCACGGCCAATCGCAACGTTGCCTAGGCATGCGAATCGCCGCTATACTGTGAGAAGATCGGCCGCGGATCGAGTTTTCGCCGCGGAGGTGCGAGGAGGCTGTCTTCAGCAGTAGTGAGGACCGAATCCGGGCTGCTCAGGCCACCACTGCAGAAGCTGGGCGTTCTATTGTCTCCGGGCGGAGCTGGTCGAGTTTTCCGCGCCCTTGGTTCCGTGGCGCCGCCGAGGGTCTCTTCTCCGTTTTATTTCCTTCCGAATGCCGCCTCTGCGGCTTGCCCCTGCTGAATATCTCTCGCCTGCCGGTGTGTCCCGAATGCCTGGCGGGAATTCATGCGATACGCGGCAGAGTGTGCTCGGTCTGTGGGGAGAGAGTTCTCTCATCGTACGCCGAGTGTGATCCCGACGGAATGATACGATGCCCGGTCTGCCGGCGCGTGGAGCGTCGGTTTCTACGGGCCGTGGCGTATGGAAGTTATGACGGCGGGTTGCGCGAGCTGATTCATTTGCTGAAATACAATGGAGTGCGACCTGCGGCCGGTGTGTTGGGCCGCATGCTGGCGGAGGCCATCACAAGATTGGAGCCTGACTTTGGAGCGGACAAGATACTGGTCATTCCGGTGCCGCTGTATAAGGGCAGACGTCGGCAACGAGGATTCAATCAGGCGGAGTTGATCGCTCGTGCCGCGTTGAAGGCTTGTACAGCGGGTGAGCGATTGCTGCTGGCGACGGATACGTTGCTTCGTACTCGCGCTACACAGTCGCAGATCGGACTGACCAGCCATCAGCGGCGGGAGAACATGCGAGGAGCTTTCGCGGTGGCGCGTGCCGCGGAAGTTACTGGCCGTGAAATCGTGCTCGTGGATGATGTCTATACCACGGGCACAACGGCGACGGAATGTGCCCGGGTGCTGCGCAAGGCGGGAGCTGCGACGGTGTGGGTGGCGACGGTGGCGCGGACGCTGAAACTGGCATCTAAATACGAGGAATTGAACGTTCCAGAGTTTCAAGGTCTCGAGGCAGCGGAGACTGACGAGGTCGAGAGCCTTGAAACTGTGAAAGCTTGAATTGAGATTTATGTCTTTGCGGATGGAACACGACCCAGGATCCCGGCATGCCGCCGGCATGTATCCGCCGGCGGCTCCGCACCGCCACGGAGACGGGCATGCGCTGCTTTCTCCTGTTCTTGTCCTGAACGCTTCCTACGAGCCGATTAATGTTTGCGCCGCGCGGCGTGCGCTGGTGCTCGTGTTAAAGGGCGTGGCCATGACGGAAGAGGAGAATGGACACTTTCTGCATTCGGCGCGGGTCGCGATGCGTTTGCCGTCGGTGATCCGGTTGCTGGAGTACCGGCGCATTCCGCACCAGAGCCGGGCGCTGTCGCGCAAGAACATTCTGCTGCGTGACCGGAATACCTGCCAGTATTGTGGGACCGTGTTGCCTTCGAGCGAGTTGACGCTTGACCATGTGATTCCACGGTCGCGCGGAGGTTCGTCTACATGGGAAAATCTGGTTGCCTGCTGCCATCCGTGCAACCGGCGTAAGGGGAACCAGTTCCCTGCTGAGGCGGGGATGAAGCTGATGCGAGAACCGCGCGCGTTCAATCTACACACCAGCCGGCATATTATGCGGCTGATGGGGCGGTCTGACGATAAGTGGCGGAAGTATCTCTTCTATTAAGACCCAACAGCGCGTCATCCCAGGCGTGACCTCGTTACATGTGAAACAACCTAGCAGTTGGTGAAAGACTCTGTTCGCTCGTTGCGAGAGTCCCGCAGCGGCCAAAGCCGCGGTGGTGCTGGGAGACTTACGGCGCGGCTTGAAGAGAGTTGAGTGAGAACGGGTGTCGTCCCTGCTGGACTCGCGTATTTGTTCCACTGCACCCGGCACTTCCGTACCGGGCTTTCATATCCCGCCGCTACGCGGCTGGAGGTTTGGTGGTGCTGGCTAAACCGCTTGCGTTCAATGGTAGTTCTCACGCACACACCTGAAGCCGCGCCCTTTCAAAACTGAGATCAGAAAAGAGTGTTTCAGCAGCCTGCCAGGCACTGCTAGCGATTGCACAGGTCCTTCGCGGCAAAGAGCGCCGCTCAGGATGACAACGCTTAGTCGACGGATTGAGGATTGTACTCTACGAGGGCTTCCGTCCGACGCGTGCCAGAAGATGCTTCCACTTGGTCTGTCTGTACTCACGATCCTCGAGGCGGCGCAGAAGGAAATATTCATTGATGGGGCGGTCGTCCTGTAGCGCAGGCACGTTGGGAACCCAGGCGATGATTTCGTCCATGGAGACTTCTTGATTCAACACACGCGCGAACTGTTCCTCCGCAGTGGTGGCCGGGCCCCACTCGAGAAGGTCGACGGTCGCAGCCCGAGGCAGGTGGCTCGCCAGAGTGGCGGCGGAGTAAGAAGGAATGGGAGAATCGCTGGCCAGGAAATGAAATCCCGAGCTTTCGACGGAGCGGAACGCCCGAACATAGGGGAAGGATTCTTTCAGGGACTTGGCGATTGAGGCGGGAATGGCGGGATCGTAATCGAAACCTAGCGGGTACCACTGTTGCAGAATGCCACCGGGGCGCAGGTGCGGCCTGGCGATCGCGTAAAACTGCTTTGAGTAAAGCAGGCTCGAGGCGGCGGCTTCCACCGGAGGCGGAGGATCGAGGACGATGACGTCATACGTGGCCGGCGAGCGTTCCAGGTAGAAACGGCCATCGTTCACCACAATGTGTGAACGCGGCGATTGTTCGAGCTGTTCGGCGTTAGCATGGAAGTACGAAAAGACGGAGACCACGCTGGGTACGAGTTCGACAGCGGTGGAAGAAATTCCCCATGAGAGCATGGAGCGATGGGTAGTGCCCATTCCAAAACAGATGACCAGCGCGTTTTGCGGTGGACTCTGCAGAAATGCCAGCGGCAGATGAGCGATCATCTTGGTGATCGGCGTCAAGCCAGTCATACCGATCCCGTTCACCAGAAGCCGTTTGTCCATTCCCGATCCTACGGCCGTGACTGTGGCTGTGCTGTCGCGGCGCACCTCGCGCGGGAGAAGCGGGTTTCATAGTCGTTGGTGACAGCCACTAATACCAGTGCAATGGAAGAAACCAGCACCGGTTTCCACATGGACGGCGCTTGCGTGTGACGGCAAGAGGAGCGATAGCGGAACGCGGGCGGAGACTGACTACGATCCAGGGAAGCGCACAGGCCAGCAGAGTGTAACGTTCCCCCAGTAATGGGAGGCACGAATCCGGAGACGAGCGGACCAAACACACATCCGGCAATGTTGATGGCGTACCCAACGCCCGCGCGGTCGGGATCACCTTGCGCGACGCCGTCGAGGACCATGGGCGTTATCCAGCCCACGATGAAAGAAAAAGGAAGGATACTTAGTACGCGAAAGTAATAAAAGATGGGCAGACGAGGGTCACAAATAAGGAGCGGAAGCACCACCGACAGCGCGAGCAGAGCAAACAAAAGCCCGGTCACACCTTGTTGGGTGGATTTCAACCTGCGATAAAACTGTGAACCAAGATAAGTTGCCCCCAGGTAAAGGCCGAGGATCATCGCGAAGGCATAGACCATCGTCCCTAAGCTGGGCGTGAACAGGCGGATCCAGACGACCTCGGCCGCCATGCTGGTCAGACCTGTGCCGAAGAGCAGGTAATAAGGCCAGCGGTTTGTTGGTGCCGTTGGCGAGGTGGACGTGGCGCTCGCAGTCTTTCGGTCGGCGACTTTTCCTTGGCGCAAAGGCAACAGGAACGCGGACGTGGCAAGACAGAGATTCAGCACCGCACCCACATGCAAGGTTCCCTGAAATCCACGCCTCTCGATGAGCAGCAAAGGAATCGCCGCGCCCGCCACGGCCCTCAGGACATTGGCCAGATACAGGTAGCTGAATGATCGTGGGGACGCTGCGGAACCACTTTCGCGGATGGCGGCCATGGCGAATGGAAATGTCGCTCCCATGCAGGCACACCAAGGCACCAAAGTGATTCCGATCCACAAACCGGCGAGAATGTAGTAAAGGGAGAGCGAGAGCGGATGTCCAGCATCGAGTCGCTCCAAGAAGGCGCGCCCGAAAGCCAGTTCCCGCGGAACAGCCAGCGCAGAGACGCCGATCAGCAGTTCCACCAGGGCATAGAGGTGCAAGCTTGGGAGCCGATGGGTCTGGCTGGCACATAACGGCCGGCTAAAAAGGAACCTAGTCCCAGCCCATCGTAAACGCCGACAGGACGATTGAGACTAGCGCTGTGGTGACAGCAAACTGCGCCATGGCCAAGCGCAGCCATATCAACTCATAAAGAATGCTGCAGAAGCCTGAGACCAGGAAAAAGCCAAAGTACCAGCGCACGAGACCGCCCTTACTCCAGGATTGGTTTTGGTGAGACGTGTGTATTTAATCAAGAGTGCAGTGGGTGCGCAACTGCGGCGCGTCCTTCGCTAGAAGAAGACGAGCGCGGCTGCGGGCCCTCGAGCACAGAGCGGCTACTTCTGTGGCGGTTTTTGGTCGGGCGGTTTTTGCTCCGGCGGTTTCTTATCATCCGGCTTCTGATCGGACTTGGGGATTTCTTTGCCCTCGTACAGAATCTTCACGTTGGAGCCGAAACGCTTGTAGTCTTCGTATTTGACGATCTCGCGGATGTGCACGTCTTCCATCTTGAAGTGGAGTTCGTCGTCAGCTTTGGTGTAGACGGGGAACCAGTAGAGGCCGTCGATCTGTTGACGCCAGGTGGTGAACTTGGGGAAGAGATTTTCCTGATCTCCCCGCTTCTTGACTTCGTTGCAGGGGCGCCCATTGCAAATGTCGGGAACGGTCTTGCCGTAGGTCTTGACGATTTGAAAATCGTGGTCGTCGACCCATACACGTCCCTGGAAATAGCGCTTCTTGCCTTCAATTTTCTTCGGCGCGATATCAAAGACGTAGCAGTGCAGTTCGTCTTCCTGCTGCTGGCCAACATAGAGGATGTTGTATTCAGGGAGATCCTCGGTGGTCAGAACGAATGGCAGGCGGTGGCGGATGTCGGCGAAGTCTTCCTGCGACATGTAAATCTTTTGCAGGTTCGACTGGGGCGCAAACACGACGTTCTCGATGCGCTTGCCCTTATCGTCAAAGATGACGTCGAAGACTTCGCGATATTCGCCGTCCACCGTGTCGCCATCGACGGTTTGGACCTTGACGTCCTGGCGGTAGGTGTACTGATCGCGGGCCTTGGCGAATTCCGTCTCCTTCGCGGCGAAACGCTTGATAATCTCGTCGGGAGTCGTGTCCTTCGGAGGAGCGTTATCGAGCGGGCCCTCCTGCGCGGAGGCAGGGACGACCGCCAGTCCGCCGGTGAGCAGAGTGAGGCAGAAGAAGAGACGAATGATAACCTTCATAGCTCTAGTGTATCGAATCGCGGCGGCAGTAGGACACCAACGGCGACTCTCTTTTGTGATTCGGTGGGGACTCGATACGTTGCCTGAGTGGGCAGACACCGCGGCGACCCTGCCCTCCAACCCCTCTCCGCTCAGTGAGGCTGGAGGGAGGGTGCTGCAGTTCTGCCGCTAACTTGGATGCCTTCAGGGATAAGAGGTTGCCGTTGGGAAAAAACGGGAAACGCTGAGGAATAGGGCTGTTGAATTGTAGGATCTACGGTCAAATGTAAAGGCAGGTTGAGGGCTGGGAAGTGAACTCTCGATGAGGCTTTTGGAAGGGCCAGGGTCGAACCATGATTAAGGTCCAGGATGGAAATCAGGGAGTTTCGTTTGCGGTGAAGGTGCATCCGCGCGCGAAGAAGGATGCCATCACTGGAGAATTCGGGGACGCGCTGAAGGTGTCACTGACTACGCCTCCAGTGGAGGGACGTGCGAATGATGCCTGCATTGAGTTCTTTGCAAAACTTTTGAAGGTGCCGCGATCTTCCGTTACTATTGCGTCCGGTCAGACGAGCCGGAATAAAGTGATTCGCGTTGCGGGCGTGAGCCGGGAGTATGTAGTCGATCGGTTGCGCGGATGATCGCGGGCGGGGGCGTCCACACCTCGCGGGCGGAAGCGCCCGCGCCACACGAACTACAGGAGCCACTTTGACCTTTTCCGAACGTTTCCACGAGATCCTAACCGGATTTGAACGGCCATTCTGGGTTGCCAATATCAGCGAATTGTTTGAGCGGCTTTCGTACTACGCAGTGTTTGCGGTGCTCGCCAGGTATCTTCACGAAGGGTTGCATTTCGATTTGCAACGCGCCAGCAGCCTGACGGGGATGTTTGGCGGATGGGTATGGTTCCTCGCGGTGATCGGCGGGGCGGTGGCAGACCGACTCGGATTCCGGCGGGCGCTTTCGCTGGCGTACCTGTTTCTCAGCGTTGCGTACTTCACTCTGGGATCGATCGGAGCGGACTGGTTCGCGCCGATTCGCAACGCGATGCCGCTACCGACCCTGGTCGGCCTGGTATTAGTTCTGCCGGCGTTGGGTGTCGCACTGGTCAAACCCAGTGTGGTCGGGACGACAGCACGAGCTTCGAATGAAAAGGTGCGGTCGGTTGGGTACTCGATTTATTACACGCTGGTGAATGTCGGCAGCACGGCGGGGCCTTACCTCGCCTCCTGGGTACACAAGCACCGCGGCATGGAGAACGTGTTCCGCATGGCGGCGCTGAGCGTGTTCGCAATGCTGTTTGTGATTTTGCTTCTTTTCAAGGAACCACGGCGCACGGACGACGCACCTGTAGCCAGTCTTGGGCAAGTCGGAAGGAACTTCCTGACTGTGCTCTCGAATCCACGATTCATGCTTTTCCTGCTTATTTTTACCGGGTACTGGATTGTCTTTTGGCAGGAATTCATCGCACTGCCGCTGTACATTTCCACGTACATCGATCCCAAGGCCGATACGGAGCTGATCCTTATCACCGATCCCCTGGTCGTCATCTTTTTGACGATGGTAATTGGCTTCTTAACGAAGCGCATGCACGCTTTTCACGCGATCGTTCTGGGGACGCTGGTTTCCAGCCTGGCGTGGATTCTACTAATTGTGCATCCCACGGTGCGGATGGCGGTTGCGACGCTGGTCGTGGTGGCGGTCGGCGAGATCATCCAGCAGCCGCGATACTACGACTACATCTCGCGCCTTGCGCCGCCGGAGCAGCAGGGGACGTACATGGGATTTGCCTTTCTGCCGCTGGGTATTGGATCGTTCATCGGGGGAAAATTCAGTGGGTGGCTCATGCATCACTACGGAGAGGAGATGCACCGTCCACAGATAGTGTGGTGGTGGGTCGTGGGGGTTGGCATCACAACAACTGTCCTTTTGTGGATTTACGACCGACTTGTCCGTGCAGAGACGGTGGATGCTTGACTTCGGGGACTGCCTCTGGGATGATTCGCCCCCAGTTAGCGAATCGCAAGGAGGCTCTATGCCACATTACCTGCAGCAAGTTGCGTATTCTCAGCAAGGGTGGGAGGCGCTGGTTGCGAATCCGCAGAATCGAATAGAAGCAGTGCGGCCTGCGATTGAGAAACTGGGAGGTAAGATCGAAGCGGCGTGGTTCTCATTTGGGGACTACGACGTGATCGTCATTGTTAATCTGCCCGACAACGTGAGCGCTGCCGCGATTGCCATGGCGTTCGCAGCGGGTGGAGCTTGCAAATCCGTGCAGACGACTCCACTGATCTCTCCTGAGGAGGCTACGCAGGCGTTGCGTAAGGCAAAGGAATGCGGATACCGTCCGGCGACTTCACGTGCCGCGTAAGGTTGGGCCAGACTCGATGATTGAGAGGCGGCCTTGAGTGGCCGCCTTTTTGTCTGGGCCTACTTCAGCGAATGGAATGTCCTCTGCAAAAGCAACTCCGGAAGCAGTAGCTGCACAAGTTCGCCGCGCACTAAAAGATGGCGGGTCGCCTGAGCACGCGGCGGGAGTGCAGTGGTTCTTCAAAGAAGAGATCAAGTCGCACGGGTGGTACACGGCTGCATTGAGACGAGCGGTTCGGCGATGCCGGCGTGAGATTTTGCGCGAGCACGACTTTGCGTTTCTGACCGAAGTGGCGAACGAGTTGTTCTCGGGCTTCGTCCTCGAGGAAAAGACTGCAGCTGTGTTTCTGCTCGAAGCACTGGATTCGCGATGCGGTGACCGCGAGTTTGAGATGTTCGAATCGTGGCTGGACCGGATCAGCAGTTGGGCCGATCATGACGGGCTTGTGCACAGTCTGATTGCGCCGATGGTGGCGGCAAAAGCAGCGCGGACGAAATCTGTGTTTCGGTGGGCAAAGTCTCCGGATCGTTGGCATCGACGGGCGGCTTGCGTGGCGTTGATTCGCGGGGCCCGGGCAAAGAGGTTCTTTCCCGAGATAGTGAAATTGTCCGATTCGCTGCTCGGCGATAAGGACGACATGGTGCAGAAGGGGCTCGGATGGCTGTTGCGGGAGACAGCGAAGTTCGATGCGAAGCGGACGGTGCCGTATTTGATGAAGATTCGCGGACGGGCACCTCGACTGGTGTTGCGAACGGCGTGCGAGACATTGCCGATGGCGGCGAAGCGGAGGATTCTGGCTGCGGAGAAGACATAACCCGAGTTCTGTTCATGACAGGACTCGGCTCTATCTTGCTGGCTCAACACCGCGGTCGAGCTTCGCTCGACCGGACAGCCGAGGCGGCTGTCCCTACATAAACCTTTCCACCTCGACCCTTCCCACATTAACCTTTCTCGACGGAGCTGATTCTTCCGTCAGATCGGCGCGATTCGCTCAAATCCTTTCTCTTGATTACAATAGAGGTTTGCCAATGAACCTGCCGGCCATACAGTCTGCGCTGCGCGAACGCAACATCGACGCGTGGCTGTTCTACGACCACCACCACCGCGATCCGATCGCGTATCGCGTACTCGGGCTGCCTACGAGTTTGATGGTGACGCGGCGCTGGTTCTACCTGATCCCGGCGGAGGGCGAGCCGGTCAAACTGGTACACAAGATTGAAGCGGGGCATCTCGATTCCCTTCCCGGCAAAAAGTACCTGTACTCAGGGTGGCAGGAACTGTTTGACCAGTTGAAGTCGATCCTGGCCAAGTACCTTGATCTGGCGATGCAGTACTCGCCGAACAACAGCGTATTCACGATTTCACTGGTGGATGGCGGAACCATCGATCTGCTGCGCGGGCTGGGGAAGAATATTGTGAGCTCGGCCGACCTGGTGGCGCAATTCGAATCCACCTGGAGCGATGAACAGATTGCGTCACATTACGCGGCCCGCGACAGCGTCGATTCCATTGTTGCTGAGTCGTTCAAGGAGATCGGTCGCCGGGTGCGCAATGGGGGAACGAAGGAGCACGAGATTCAGCAGTGGTTCATGGAAGCCTTCGGGCGCGAGAGTCTGCTGACGGGCGATCCACCGATCGTGGCCGTGAATTCCAACGCGGGAAATCCGCACTACGAGCCGCATGCCACCCATCCGGTGGCGATTCGCGAGGGTGATCTGGTGCTGCTCGACGTTTGGGGCAAGAAGAATACGCCGAATGCGGTCTACTACGACATTACATGGATGGGCTTTGTGGGCGGTGCGCCGTCACAGCGGATGCGTGAAGTGTTCGAGATTGTGCGCGATGCCCGCGATGCCGGGGTGAGAACCGTGCTTGACGCCGTGAACGCGGGCCGCCGCATTGCCGGGTGGGAAGTCGACCGCGCTACCCGCGGGCACATCAAGAAGGCGGGATACGGCGAATACTTCATTCATCGCACGGGACATTCGATCGGGACTGACGTCCACTCGAATGGGGCCAACATGGATGATCTCGAGATCCATGATGAGCGGCAGATACTTCCAAATTCTTGCTTCTCGATTGAGCCTGGAATCTATCTTCCGGAGTTTGGTGTACGCACCGAAGTGAACGTGCTGGTGCGCGCCAAATCGGCGGAAGTCACGGGAAAAATTCAGCGCGAGATTGTGACCATCTGAATGGCTAATTCCACTACTGAAAAATCCAAAACTGCTCCGGCGGAGCAGATCACCGCGATGGCCGTGCTTGCCCCTGCCGTAGGATGGCTGATCCCGGGCGCGGGACACATGATCCAGAAGCGCTGGATTCGTGGGATCCTGCTCTTCGTCTCGATCGTTGCGCTTTTTCTGCTTGGACTCGCGATGCAGGGGCGTATTTACAAGGCAAATGGCGGGGACATTCTCGATATTCTAGGATTTGTTGGAGATGTCGGCGCGGGTGGGCTCTACCTTCTTTCGTTGGCGATGGACTGGGGGCAGGGAGCAATCGCGTTCGCAACGGCGGATTACGGCACGAAGTTTATGATCGTCGCGGGACTGCTGAACTTTATTGCGATCGCCGATGCGTATCACATTGCCATTGGGAAGAAACAGTGAAGACGCTTTCAGCCATCAGCCGTCAGCGATCAGCTCAACCTTTTTCGCGGGGATTCATTCGGTGACGATTACTCTCAATCATTTCAGCGCGGCGCTGGTTTTCTCGTTTTTCGCCTCTATCGTGTTTGGGATCACGCATCGTGATAATGCACGCGACATGGTGCGTTACGGAGCATATTGCTTTGTGATGTTTCTGGGCGGTGTGCTTGTGGCGGGGTGGGCGATGTGGGTCTTGAAACGATAGCCAGCAGTGTTCCACGACGTGGCTTGTTATGTCGATGCAGCGGGGTTCGAAATCGTGGCTAGAAAGACGTTGCAAGCAACGTCTCTACAGTTTAGCCTTCCAGACGAACACAGTTAGCCTTCCCAAACGAACGCGTCGAAGATTCTCTTCGAATCGAAATTCAACCTGCGATAGAGGGCGACGGCGCGCGCATTGGCTTCTGTCACCGTTAGCGAGAGCATGAAGAAATTTCGCTTGCGCAGATTCAACTCCGTCGCCGCCAGCAGCGACTCTCCTATGCCTCGCCCGCGATAGTCCGGCAACACACAGACCTGGGTCACGTGGCCGACGTCGTGGCGGACGCGTGAACAGAGGATGAGGCCAATCAGGCTTCTGGACTTGCGATCGATTGCGACGAAAGACGATTCTGGATCGAAGACTCCGCATCCTGGGAAGCGCACGATGTTATTCAAGAAGCGCAACGAACCACTCAGCGTGTGGTACTGGTCGTTGATTTGCGCATCGACATGCCCGCGGTATGCGGCAGTGATCACCGCGGCGGAGGGCTGATAATCGGCTTCGGCCCAGGGGCGGATTTCTACGTCGGCATGGGTGGCAAGGTTCGGTGGCGTCGACTTTGCGAAACCCAGGACCATGAACAGCCGCGGATGGCGCTGGAAGCCGGTTTCGAGGAACGGGCGGGAAACCACATTTGCCTCGTGAGCCAGCAATTGCGCTTCTACGCGATGAATTCCGGGTGACTGCTGCAACGTCTCGATCACGTGGGTCAGCAAGTTGATTTCGACCTTGCGAGCGTCGGGCAGGCGAGTGCCGTTTGTGACGTAGAGGTCGCCGATGACTCCCTTGCTGCCTTCGTACACAAAAAACGAATAACCAAACACGCGACCGCGGTCCACAGCCGCATAACCCGGCAGGATTTTTGCGTCGACGTAGCGAAGGATCATCTCCGCCGAACTGGTGTAATCCCAAGAAAGGAGGCGCGACCAGAGTTGCGTCTCGTCATCGAGAAGGGGACGCAAATCCAGGGAAGAAAAATGCCTGAGGTCGAGGATCTCCAAAGGGCTCCTGCTGCGGCATGCGCTGGTAGACAGCGGGAAAAGACCGTAGCGAAAATCGAGTGTAGATGGTTCGCCGGGCAGAGGCAAACAACGGGAACAAGCGGGAGCAACAGGCGGTCATCGCCCAAACGGGCGGGCAGCCACGATCACCCGTCGTTGTGATGGGCGTCACTGCTGCAGCTTCCGACGCGCGTAATCACGGGCATGGAGGGCTACCCAAGTTGTCCGTAACCATAGGAAAACACAGTGGTTGTTACTGATGCAGCAGAAAGTAGTCTCGTGCTCCTCCTCACCACGTCCTGTGACTACCATCACACCGTCTCTCCACTGTTCCCCGGCATAATCACATCCTTCGTAGTTGAAAATACCGGAGTGATCGTGACTCCGAGGTGGGGGATCTCGTGGCAAAAGGGCGTGTTTCGATCGTCGTTGAGCGGTGTAAAGCCTGTGGGTTTTGCGTTGAGTTTTGTCCTACGCACGTGCTGGAGCTTTCGGGCGCCTTCAATTCGAAGGGCTATCATCCACCGCACGTGGTGCATCCGGAAAAGTGCAGCGGATGCGACCTGTGCGGGATGTACTGTCCGGATTTCGCGATTTACGGAACGAAATCGGCTGAGGTGAAACCTGCCAACGCCGCGAAAGAGGCGAAGGGCGCAGGAGGTGAGAAATGAAAGCGGATCCTGATGGAGTGTTGACCGGCACTCATTTCATCGACGGCGATCATGCCTGCTGCGAGGGAGCACTGGCGGCGGGTGCGCGGTTCGCGGCTGGATATCCCACTACGCCTTCGACGGAAGTTGTAGAGCGGTTCGCGGCACGGGTGCCGATGGTGGGTGGAACCTTTATCCAGATGGAAGACGACCTCGCGGCCTCGATCGCTCTGCAAGGCGGTGTGTGAGGCGGCGCCAAGGCGTTCACGGTGACTTCGGGCCCGGGCTTCTCGCTGATGATGGAACACATTGGATATGCGGCGATGACAGAGACGCCATGCGTATTCGTCGACGTGCAGCGCGGTGGACCCTCGACCGGGTTGCCCACGCTTCCCGCGCAGGCGGACATGATGCAAGCGCGCTGGGGGTCGCACGGCGAGTACGAGATCATCGCGCTCTGCCCGCGCAATTCCGTTTGCGGCGGGCCTGAAGCTGGCGAATCCTAAATTGAATGTTGTGGTCTATTCGGGCGACGGCAATCTCTCTGCGATCGGCGGTAATCACCTGATTCACGCGGCGCGGCGCAATGTCGATCTCAAGGTCATCTGCGTGAACAACCTTATTTACGCGATGACGGGTGGGCAGACTGCGCCGACGACGCCAGGACACGCTACGACCTCGACAAATCCCTACGGCACCTTCGAGCCGGCTTTCAACCTGCCGCACCTGGTCGAGGCGGCTGGCGCAGTCTACGTGGCGCGCTGGACTACGTTCCATGTGCGTCAACTGGCACGATCGATCAGCGAAGCATTTCAGAAGAAAGGATTCTCATTCATAGAAGTCATCTCGCCGTGTCCGACGCTCTATCAGCGCTGCAACAAGATGGGCGACGGGCTCGACACCATGAAGTACTACAAAGAGAAGAGCAAGGTGAAGAACGGAGCGCCCACAAGTGAAGTTGGACTGACGCTTAACGGAGAAATCGCCGTGGGTAGGTTCGTGGACCGCGACCGGCCTGACTATCAATCGATGATGCGCGCGCAGTACGTCGAATCGCTGGGCGATCGCTACGTTGAGATGGCAGATCCGGAAGAACCAGAAATGGAGTGCGTATGCGGCTGACCGAAATTCGAGTTGCGGGCTTCGGAGGACAGGGAGTCATTCTTTCGGCAGTGGTGCTGGGCAAGGCGGCGTCGATTTACGAAAACGGTTTCGCCACCATGACGCAGAATTTCCGGCCAGAGGCGCGAGGCGGGGCTTGCAGCGCGCAACTTGTCATTTCCGACGAGCCAGTGCTGTATCCGTATGTGACTCAGCCCGACATGATGGTGATCATGTCACAGGAGGCCTACAACCGGTTCGCTGGCGAACTGAAACCTGGCGGCTTGCTGATCGTTGAAGGAGATCTGGTGCGCGTCTCCAACCTCAACCGTGACAAAAAGGTCTACAGTATTCCGGCGACGCGGTTCGCGGAAGAACTTGGCAAGCGGATGGTGCTGAATGCAGTGATGGTTGGGTTCTTCACTGCAGTCACGAAGCTTCTCGGCGCGGATAGTGTGCGCAAAGCCGTGGCTGACTCGGTGCCGGCAGCCTTCCGTGAATTGAATCTGAAGGCATTCGAAAAGGGATTCGAGTACGGCAACACCACACTAGCGGGCACGCCAGCGAGGGCGGAAGTGGAAGAGCTAGTAACGGAAGAATAGCCGCCGCCCTTTCACGATGCGCAACTCTGCTCCCCGTTGACTCGCAGTGGCATCAGAATCTTTCTGCCACACTTCCGCAAGTCCACACCCACTCACTCCTCTCGATTGATTCCTCAAACCTGAGCACTGGGGTACAGATCTTCGTCATGTGTGTTGTGGCTGTGTACCTCGGTTGCTAGTAGTTCCTGTCCCACTGGAACTTGCTTCCTCTGTGCCAGACACGATAACTTCTGCGGAAGGTTGTTCCACTCTGGTCGTGTTTTAGAAAATCACAAAGCGCCGCATCTGCTTCGCCACGTCTGTTTCCGGGCCGCGTTCGAATTGCCTGGAGGACATGCTTCGTCCCCACTCCGAACTCGCAGAGCGATTTCGAAGAAAGGAGCATTCATCCATGGAACCGGCACTAGAACCCTCGTTGTAGGCCTGTTCTTTTCAACAAACACATTCAGTTTCACGACCGAGTGTCAGTAGCAAACGTCACTGCCCTGAGTCGCGGCGCGGTTTGGGAGCTGTGTCGTCAAAATCCCCCGAATTGAGGAGTGCTGAAAATGAAGAGAGTTGTATTCGCGACCTTATTGCTGATTCTGACGTTTTCGCTGTCGATGGCCGCGCAATTACCCAACTACACCCTGGCTGACGTGGCCAAACATAATTCTTCCACCGATTGCTGGATGGTTCTGAACAAGACAGAAGTTTATAACGTGACCGCGTTCTTGTCCCTGCACCCGGCCGGCCCTTCTCCGATGACGCCCTTTTGCGGGAAGGATGCGACAACGGCATTCAACAATGTTGGCCACTCGTCGTCGGCAGTGGCGTTGGAAGCAACTTACCTCATTGGCAACCTGGTGGCTTCGGCGATCGGCGTGAGCATATCGCCGACCACGGCTACAGTGGCGGCAGGACAAACGCAGAGCTTTACGGCGACTGTTACCGGTTCCACACAGGGCGTGACCTGGACCTCGACCAGCGTCGGGACAGTCGATCAGAATGGCTTGTTTACAGCCGTCTCCGCCGGTACAGGGACGGTCACCGCAACTTCGGTTGAGGACAAAACGAAGTCAGCAACCGCTCAGGTCACAGTCACATCCAGTGGTGGAGGCGGAGGCGGCGTGTCCGTAACCCTCACTCCTGTGACGGCAAGCGTGAGTGTAGGAAAAACGCAGCAGTTCACTGCTAACGTGACAGGCTCTTCTGCAGGAGTCACGTGGACCGTGACCGGATCTGTGGGCACAGTGGACGCCAACGGGATGTTCACTGCGACCAAGGCGGGAATGGGAGTGGTGAAAGCCACATCCGTGACGGATCCGACGAAATCGGCAAGCGCCTCGGTGTCCGTGACACAATCTGGAGCAGCCTGCTCGCTGACGAGCGCGAAGGGCAGTTTCAGCATCAACTGCATCCCGGCCAGCGCCATACCTTCCGCTCGCTACACCTGCACAGCCAAAACGAGCGGCAACTCGACGGTGGTACAGTGCCGGTCTGGTAGCGGCAGCGGCGGCGGCGGCCGAGGCGGGGACGACTAATCGCTGAAAGATCGTTTGTCCCAGGCAAAAAGGGTTGCTGGAAAAGAAACTCTGCTAGCGACCCTCTTACGGGGAGTTGTGGAGGCTTATGCCTCTGCAACTCCCTATTCTCGTATCGGCAGGGAAGTTAACGGCTGGCGGGAGCAGCAGCAATCCAGTAATAGTCCAGATTTTGGGGGGCGTAGTGGCCAAGCAACGAAACGCGCCGTCCTCTGGTCCACTCGGTCACATTCGGCTTCCAGTCTGGGGCGGCTACGAGCAGATGCTCGCTGGCGGGGATGCTTCCCGCCTCGTAGCGCGAGATGATCTGGTCACGATAGAACTCGAGTCCGTACTCGACCTCGCGTGAGACTCCGCATACCGCGAGCGGCAGTTTGTGAGTCTCCATACTTGCCAACTCCACGGCCACCGGACGCGTCGATAGTTTCTGGTCGATCGCAGTCGTCCCCAGCTTGAGCACCGCCGCCACCGCGAGCACCACTGGGATCAGGGTGACGAAGCGCGCCATGCGCCATTGCAGGCCCCCGAGGGTTAGTGCAATTCCGATTGTGAGCACCAACGCGATCGCCAGCGCGATCCCTAACGTGCGGCCGGCCGGCAGACGATGCAGGGTGACGATGTAGCTCATCAGAACTGCTGGAACGATCGGAGCACAGGTTATGAGTGCGTGCAGAATTGCCATCCACTTCGGCAGCGGTGCCTGCTGCTCGAGTTGCTGGCGCAGATAGTCCGAGAGCAAGACCACGCCCGCGGGCACGGCGGGAAGAATGTAGCCGGGAAGCTTCGATCGGGACACGGAGAAGAAAAGCACCGGTACGATCAGCCAGCAACAGGCAAAGATCAGGAATTGCAGTTCGAGGTCGGGTGCGCTTCCGCGTTCCGCCCACCAGACACGGATGGATTCCGCGATCGCCACAATCACGAAAACGATCCACGGCACCAGGGCGAGCAGAATGACCGGAACGTAGTACCAGAAGGGCTCGGGGTGATGGTAGAGATTGGTCGAAAAGCGGGCGAGATTGTGCTCCAGAATGAATTCACGGAAGAACTGCGGATTGCGCATCTGGACGGCGACGTACCAGGGGAGCTCGACTGCGAGAAACAAGAGAATGCCCGGGACCCACAGAGTTCGTAGTATCAGTAGTCTCTCGCGCACCGCGATGGAATAGAGCACGATCACAGCTGCTGCGAGAAATGGCGCCAGTGGACCCTTGGCCAGCATTCCCAGGGACATGAAGAAGTAGAATCCGGCGAGATAGATGCGTTTGCCGCTCTCGCGCCAAGCCCACCATGCGAGCATTCCGATCGCAAACGCGGCCGTAAGCGTGATGTCCATGGAGGCGGCGCGGGCATAGCCGATGATTCCCGCGCAGGAAGCCGCAATGAGGGCAGCGTCGACCGCCACAGCAGAACGAAACTTGCGAAAGAACAGGTAGATGGCAACGACGAGGAGAGTCGCATCGATCGCCGAAGGAATGCGCGCCGCGGCATCGCTCACGCCGAGTACGCTGTAAACGAGCATGGCTTGCCAGTAGTAGAGTGGCGGCTTTTCGAGCCAGGCGTGGCCGCCCAGCGTTGGCGTGATCCAGTCGCCACGTTCCAACATCTCACGCGACACTTGCGCGTAGCGGGGCTCGTCGGCGCCAATCAGGCCAAACTGTTTGATTCCGTAGAAGAAGAGGAAAGTGCAGAAGCCGGCGAGGAGCAGGACGTCTGTGCGGGTGCGAGCGGTCATGGGGATTTCAGATTGCAGATTCTAGATTGCAGATTTCAGATTGAAAGCGATAAGCGATGGGTTCAATCTGCAATCTGAAATCAACAATCTGCAATCGAGAGTTATTGTACGGAAGGTCCGCGGCCTAGCTGGAGAATTACTGCACGCACCGCTTCGGCCAGCGGGCCATCGAGGGAACATCCGCTGGCGCATTCGTGGCCACCGCCGCCGAAGCTTTCGGCTACGCGGGCTACGTCGAGTTTGCCCTTGCTGCGCAGGCTGACGCGGTAGCGGCCGTCGGGCAACTCGCGGAAAAATGCGGCCACTTCGACGCCACCGATGGAAAGAACATAATTCACTAGTCCCTCGCAATCTTCTTCAATGGCGCCACACCGTTCCATTTGTTTCCGCGTTACCCAAGCATAGCCAACGTTGCCCTCGACGTTAAGATTGCGCAGGGCTTCGCCGAGCAGCCGGATCTTGGCGATGGAATGCGCGAAGTAAATTCCGCGCGCGCAGTGTGCCGGATCGGCTCCTGCGAGTACGAGTTCGCGGGCCAGGGCGAATGTATTGTCGTTCGTGCCCTGGAACATGAACGATCCTGTATCCGTCATCAAAGCGGTATACAGACAGGTTGCGATTTCCGGGGAGAACTTCGCACCCGCATGCCGCGCCAAGCGGAACACCATTTCGGCGGTCGCGACGGCGTGGGGATCAATCCAGTTCACGTGGGCAAAAGGACGGCCGCTGACGTGATGGTCGATGCTGATCAGGACGCGATCTTCCAGTCCCTCGAGCCGCGTGCGATGGATGCTGTCACACTCGAGAATAATGGCCGCCTCATAGCTGCCGGTCACTCGGCTCGATTGCAACACTTGATCGGCAAATGGCAGGGAGCGATAGATGCGAGGAACGCCGTCGTGGAGCACGACATCGGCCTGCTTTCCCATTTCGCGCAGCACCTGGCAGCAGGCGAGGGCCGACCCGATTGCGTCTCCGTCCGGGCGGGCGTGCGACGTCAGCACGAATCGCTCGTGCTGTCCGATCTGCCGGAGTACATCCTCGAGCATGTTGTTAGGCCTGCTCTCCACTGGATTCCTTGTGGGGCTTGCGTCTTCTTTTTTCCCGCTGCAACAATTCCTCGACCCGAGCTTTCGCCTGTTCGGCGCGATCCAGGCGAAAATACAGCTCGGGGGCTCGCCGGATCCGCAACCGCTCTACCAACTCGTGACGGATATATTCGCGCGCCGCTTCCAGTCCTTCTATACTCCTATCGGCTTCCGCGTCGTCGCCCTCCACATTCACCCAGACCTCGGCGGATCTTCCATCGTCCGCGACATGCACCGAGGTCACACTCACCAGGCCGATGCGCGGGTCAGCCAGTTCCCCTTCCACGAGAGTTTCGATCTCTTCGCGAAGGGCCTCGCCGACCCGTCCGCGATGGTGCTTCAGCCCACGCTTCTCCACGACTCCACCTTAGGTAAAACGGTTGAGAATATCAGAAAATTGGATGCCGGTGTTGGGCTAAGCGCAACTGGATGAGGCTATTGTCCACCGGTTTTGGCAGGAGGCGGTAAGTACGGAGGTAACAACGTGTTAGGGGGTGTTGAGAAAGGCAGCGGGAATTTTAGCTGCGAGAAGGACTAGGGCGTCGAGGGTTGTGGCCATTCCGCCGCGCTTCGCTTTGGCGGGACAGCCGAGGCGGCTGTCTCCACATGAATCTATAAGAATTCAACGAATGAATCGGCTACTTCGGCGCCGTTATTGTTTGCAATGCGGGTGGCGGCGCGTTCCACGTTTTTCATCAGGCCGTCGAGATAGTCGCGCGAGTGGGAGATGCTGACTACGCCGATGGTGGCGCGATTCCACAGTTCGGCGCCGTCTAGTTCGGCAATGGAAACGTTGAAGGTTGTGCGCAAACGGTCTTTCAGGCTGCGGACGACCTGGCGGCGGTCTTTGATCGACTGGGCGGCTTCGATGTGGAGTTCGAGGGTGAGGAACGCGATGGGCATGCAGTTCTCAGTTCCCAGTTCTCGGTTCTCAGTAAAAGCGTAAAACTGAGAACTGAGAACCAAGAACTGAGAACTTCTGTTACGCGATCACTTCCGCGGCGACGCGCGTGGTGGTGAAGGCCTCGATCACGTCGCGCGCCTTGATGTCGCCGTAGTTCGCAATCGAGATGCCGCACTCCATGCCGTTAGTGACTTCCTTGGCATCGTCTTTGAAGCGGCGGAGCGATCCGATTTTGCCTTTGAATACAACCACGTTGTCGCGCAGCAGGCGAACTTCGGCATCGCGTTTGATGAGGCCATCGATCACACGGCAACCGGCCACCGTTCCCACTTTCGGGATGCGGAAGGTTTCGAGCACCTCGGCGCGTCCCTGGTAGGTTTCTTTGATCGTCGGTTCAAGCAGGCCGCTCATGGCGCGCTTGATCTCGTCTTGCAGTTCGTAAATGATCGAGTGCAGGCGGATGTCGACTTCTTCCTGCTCGGCCAGTTCCTGCGCCTTGCGCTCCGGACGCACGTTGAAGCCGATGATGATGGCGTTCGATGCGGACGCCAGCAGCACGTCGGTTTCGGTGATGGCGCCGACACCAGAACGCAGCAACTTCAAGCGAACCTTGTCGTTCGAGAGCTTTGAGAGCAGGTCGCTGAGCACTTCCACCGAACCCTGAACATCGCCCTTGAGGATGATGTTGAGTTCCTTCGTGCCGGCAGTCTTGATCTGTTCTGCCAATCCTTCGAGCGAGACGCGCGAACTCTTGGCCAGCGCGGCTTCACGGGCTTTCTGCTCGCGGTATTCGGAGATGCCGCGGGCTTTGTCGCGATCAGCCACCACGACGAATTGGTCACCGGCCTGCGGTAATCCTTCGAGTCCGAGGATTTCGACCGGGGTCGAAGGCGGGGCTGATTCGAGGGCTGCGCCGCGATCGTCGAACATGGCGCGAACTTTCCCGAAGACATTGCCGACCACGAAGTTGTCACCAGCGTTGAGCGTGCCGTTCTGCACGAGCACGGTGGCGACTGGTCCGCGACCGCGGTCGAGTTTGGCTTCGAGCACAACACCGGTGGCAGCGCGCTCGGGCGTGGCTTTCAACTCTGCGAGATCTGCGACCAGGCAGATCATTTCCATCAGCAGGTTGAGATTGGTTTTCTTTTTCGCGGAGACATCGACGAAAACCGTTTTGCCGCCCCAATCTTCCGGCACCAGGCCGCGATCGGCCAACTGTTTCTTGACTCGATCGGGCAGAGCGTCAGGCTTATCGATCTTGTTGACGGCGACGATGATCGGCACTTCGGCAGCGTGCGCGTGATCGATGGCTTCAAGCGTCTGCGGCATGACACCGTCATCGGCGGCTACAACCAGCACAACGATATCAGTCGCCTTGGCACCGCGCGAACGCATGCGGGTGAAGGCTTCGTGACCTGGCGTATCGAGGAACACGATCTCGCGCCCAAAAGCGGGAGACTCGGTGTCGGTGATGCCTACCTTGTAGGCGCCGATGTGTTGCGTGATGCCACCGGCTTCGCCTCCGGCGACGTTGCTCAGACGAATCGAGTCAAGCAGCGTGGTTTTGCCATGGTCGACATGGCCCATGATCGTAACCACGGGCGGACGCGGCGTTGCCTCAATTGCGGATTCCTCTCCGCCGCCAGCGGCAGCATCGATGTCTTTCGACGCCTGCTCTTCGAACGTGATCACATTGGTGTCGGCGCCGAAGAACCGCGCCATTTCGCTGGCGAGTTCCGCATCGAGCGTCTGGTTGATGGTGGCGAATACGCCGCGCGACAGCAGGCGCGAAATCAGATCCTTCGCACGGATGTCGAGCTTCTCGGCCAGATCCTTTACGCTGATGCCTTCGGTGATTGTGATATTGCGGGTGATCGGCATCGGCTCGTTCGACACCACCATGCGCGGCGGTGGAACGTAGCCCTTCATTGGACCTTCTTTTACCCCGCGCGGAACATAGCGCTGTCCTGGCCTACGCGCAGGCGCACCGGGACGGCTTCCCGGGCGAAGCGGTCCGGGCGGAGGAAGCCCTGGACCAACTCCAATCGGACGTGGCCCAGTCGGAGCGGAGCGCGTGGGATGCATGGGACGGCGCTCACCCGGACGAAGCGGCGGACGCGCCCCACCAGCTCCTGGCGCTCCTTGCGGCCGGGGACGCTGAAAAATCGGCTGACCCGGAACGGGCCGTCCGGGCGCAGGACGCATTGTTCCCACCGACGCTCCTGCTTGCGCAGTTGGAGCCGGCGGAACAGGGCGCGGAGGCGGAGCCTTATAGACCGGACGTGGTCCGGTCTGAGGAACAATCATGCGGGGCGCAGGTGCTTGCGGCGTGGCAGCAACCGGCGGAGCGGCTGGACGCGGCGCGCTCGGAACTGCGGGAGCAGCAGGCGATGCAGAGGCCGTCATGGAGGGCGCTGCAGGTGCAGGTGGAGTTACCACAGCTGCGGGCGGCGCTATGGGGCGAGCTGGTGGCGCAGCTGCTGCCGGGGCCGCAGGTGGTGCAGGCGACGCGACAGGAACGGCAGGCTTCTCAGCCGCTGGCGGCACGACCACGGGTCGCGCAGCAGGAGCGGGCGGCTGCGGAGCGGAAACCGAAACTGGCGGGGCGGGCGGAGCCGCGGCCTGGACAGGCTTGGCCGGCGGAGCCACGACTGTTGGCTTCGGCGGAGCGACCGGCGGCACGGGGCGCGGCGGCGCGGGCGCAGCGGCAGCTTCCTTCTTCTGCGTGATCGCCTTTAGCACATCACCGGGACGGGAAATGTGCGACAGATCAATCTTGGTCTTGATTTCTTCTTCGCCGCGCAGTGTGCGCGCCGAGCGCGCAGACGGCGACTGCGCTTCCGACGAGCCGCGGATGTGGGCCCGTACTTTTTCCGCTTCGTGGTCCTCCAGCGAACTGGAATGGGTCTTCTTCTCCGTCACCCCGACGAGCGGTAGCGCATCGAGAATGGCTTTGCTTTTAACTTCCAGCTCCCTGGCGAGATCGTTGATTCGAACCTTACTCATCCGGCCTTTCTGTTTCCCCGCGTTGTGCTAGGTCTTCATCGCAGCCTCACGGAGTCAGCTTCTTGGACTCGCACGCAATCGAACTTTCGTGTGCGTGCCATGATTATTCGGTTGTTTTTTGAGCTGTGCCCTCGTTGGGCACAGGCTCACCTTCATTACTTACGGATTCTGTTTCACCGGCTGGCTCAGCCGGTGCGGCTTCGCCTGCCTCGACTGCAGCTTCGGCGGATGCTTCTTCGGGAGCGGCTTCTGTCTCGGGGGTGACTTCATCCGAAATCCCACCTTCCGCCGCTTCCAGGCTTGCGAAATAATTATTCACCGCAAGGCTGATTTTTTCCACTGTCTTGGGCCCGATGCCTTCGATGGCTTCGAGTTGCTCTGGTGTCATATCAGCGAGGGCTTCTACCGTGGTCACACCGGCCGCAGTCAATTTCTCGAGCACACCTTCACCCAGTCCCGGAACGTTCTCGAGCGGAGTGGTAGCCTGCGGCACCATCGCCGCCATCTGCAGTTCGACTTCCTGGCGCTTCTCTTCTTCACTCTTGATGTCGATCTTCCATCCGAGCAGCTTGGCGGCAAGACGGACGTTCTGGCCCTTCTTGCCGATGGCGAGCGAAAGCTGGCTGTCGTCGACCACGACTTCCAGATGTTTTTCCGCGCTGTCGACCACAGTCACGCGGCTCACCTTCGCCGGCTGCAATGCCTTCTCAGCGAACGTGACGGCGTCTTCGTGGTACTCGATGATATCGATCTTCTCTCCGCGAAGCTCGCGGATGATCGACTGCACGCGCATGCCCTTCATGCCGACGCAAGCGCCAACGGCGTCCACGTCTTTGTCCTTCGACATGACGGCGATCTTGGTGCGCTCACCGGCTTCGCGCGCGGTCGCGCGGATGACAACCGTGCCATCGTAAATTTCGGGAACTTCGGTCTGGAACAGGTGCTGGACCAGTTCCGGCGCGGCGCGCGAAACTACGACGCCTGGGCCTTTGGAAGCGCGTTCAACGCGCGCGATCACTACGCGCACGCGCTCGCCCACGGCAAAGGACTCAAGCCGCGACTGCTCCTTGCGGGGCATGCGGGCCTCCGCCTTGCCGATGTCGAATATCACGTCCGGGCCTTCGACGCGCTTCACGGTCGCGTTGACGATCTCGCCGACGCGCCCGATGTATTCGTTATAAACCGTGTCGCGCTCGGCCTCGCGCACCTTCTGGAAAATCACTTGCTTGGCGAGCTGAGCGGCGATGCGGCCGAGAATGCCATCGATAGGCTTGGGAGTCAGCAACTCGCCCCCGACCTCGAGGCTGGGATCGACTCGGCGCGCGTCTTCCACCGTAATCTGCAGGTTGGGATCTTCCACCTGCTCGGGAGTCTCCACCACTGCTTTCACGGCGTAGGCGCTGATCTTTCCGCTCTCTTTGTCGAGTTTCGCGCGGAAGTTCTCCTGCGATTTGTAGTGCTTGCGCGTAGCCATAACAATGGCGTCTTCCACCGCGCTGACTACAATCTGCGGATCGATACCCTTTTCCCGGCTCACGCCTTCGATAATGTTGTAAAGCTCGCTAGCCATAAAAATCAGTTCTCAGTTGCCAGTTCTCAGTTCTCAGACCCGCTGAGTACTAGATCTCTGGGACCAGATTCGCCTTCTCTACGTTGGCGAAATCAATTTCAATTTTCTGTCCGGCCGCGTCGCCCATTTTCTTGCGCGACTTGTGGCTGGCCACGCTCAAATCCAGCGTCAGGCGGCCGTCCTGAAAGCTTTCAAGGCGGCCTTCAAAGTGCCGGGTGTTGTTGACCGGCTGGCGCGTCGTCAGTTTCAGCCGGCTTCCGGTGAAGCGCGAAAAATCCGCAGCTTTCACCAGTTTGCGATCCAGCCCCGGAGACGACACTTCCAGCGTGTACGACCCAGGCATCACGTCTTCTACGTCGAGGATCGTGCCAATCTCGCGGCTGAAGTTCGCACAGTCTTGGTGCGTCACTCCCGCGAGCGGATCGTTCCCGGCCGCGGGCTTATCCAGAAACACCCGCAGCATCCGCGCTTTGCCTCCGCCGAGGAACTCGATGTCCAAAACTTCGAGTCCGTTGGAGGCGGCGACCCGGTCTGCAATTTCCCGCACACGTTCAACGTCAAGCGCCATGAATCCAATAACTTACTGGCGGATGGCCGCATCACCGAACGGGGCCTACCAACTAAAAAGTGGGCTTGCGCCCACTGGTGTGCTTCGCCAAAAGCCGGTACACAGCAGTTCTCAGTCTTTTAATATACGCCCGGAGTGACTAAAAGACAAACGTGCGCGCGGAGAGTATTTTAGGCGGATTTTGCGTGCTGACGTGGTCCGAGGAGGCGCATTTGCTCTAATTCACTCCCCGCTTCTAGAATGATCGTTTACCCACATCGCTGGGGAATTCCGAGACATTTATGATTCATTTTCCCGTTCCTGAGGCTCTTACTTTCGACGATGTTCTCCTGCTGCCGGCGCGCTCAGACGTAATTCCCACGCAGGCCAGCACGCAAACCCAGTTGACCCGCAACATCAGGATCAACATTCCTATCGTGAGCGCGGCCATGGACACGGTGACCGAATCGCACATGGCGATCGCGCTCGCCCAGCAAGGCGGACTCGGCATCGTCCATCGCAATTTGACCATCGAGCAACAGGCCAACGAAGTCGACAAGGTGAAACGGTCGGAAAGCGGCATGATCGTCGACCCGGTCACCATGCATTCGACCGACAAGGTGAGCGACGCGCTTGAGGTCATGCGCAAGTACAAGATTTCCGGCGTGCCGATCACCCAGCACGGCAAACTCGTGGGAATTCTCACCAACCGCGACCTGCGTTTTGAGACCCGCTTCGATATCCCGATCGACAGCGTGATGACCAAGAAGAATCTGATCACCGTTCCGGTTGGAACGACGCTGGAAGAAGCGGAGAAGATTCTTCACCAGCACCGTGTCGAGAAACTTCTTGTCGTAGACAATGCTTACAATCTGAAGGGCCTGATCACGGTCAAAGATATCCAGAAGAAATTGAAGTATCCCAATGCGGCGAAGGACTCCCAAGGACGCTTGCGAGTGGGGGCAGCGATCGGAGCCACGGGAGATTTTCTCGAACGCGCGCAGGAATTAGTGGAAATGAAAGTAGACGTGCTCGCCATCGACAGCGCACACGGACATTCCTCAAAAGTTCTGGACGCAGTGAAGCTGGTGAAGTCGAAGTTGCCGGAGATACAGCTGCTCGCCGGCAACGTCGCCACTTTCGATGGCGCTTGCGAATTGGCCCGCGCTGGAGCTGACGGCATCAAAGTGGGTATCGGTCCGGGATCGATCTGTACGACCCGCGTCGTCACCGGAGCAGGCGTGCCGCAGATCACCGCGATTGCCGAGGCTTACCGGGCAACGAAAGATTCGGGCGTGCCGATCATCGCCGATGGCGGCATCAAGTACTCCGGCGATGTGACGAAGGCTCTTGCCGCCGGCGCGAGTGCTGTCATGATCGGATCGCTCTTCGCGGGCACCGACGAGAGTCCCGGCGAGTTGATTCTGTATCAAGGCCGGTCATTCAAGTCCTACCGCGGTATGGGATCGCTTGGCGCGATGGCGCAGGGATCCAGCGAACGCTACTTCCAAAACGCGAACGCAGACTCTTCGACCGCCAGCTCGGCGCCCGAGGGCGAAGGCAACCGCCTCGACAAGCTTGTCCCCGAAGGCATTGAAGGGCGCGTGCCCTATCGCGGCTCGGTCTCGATGATCATCTACCAGATGGTGGGAGGATTGAAGTCTGGCATGGGATATTGCGGTTGCTCCACGATTGCCGAACTGCTGCAAAAGACACGCTTCGTGCGGATCAGCGGCGCCGGCCTGCGCGAGAGCCACGTGCACGATGTGATGATCACGCGCGAAGCTCCCAACTATGCTATCGAATAGCCTCGGACGGTCCATCCTTGCTGCGTTCTTTTCGGCAGGGATTGGACGTTAACCCGGACCGCTTGACGAGCGATCGCCAAGCCCTGAAAGCCTGGATCGCCCTGATCCTGTGGCTGATCGTTATCGCGATCGAATCGACGACCTATCTCTCTGCGCAAAATACCAGCCACTTTCTGTATCCGGTTCTGCACTTTTTGTTTGGGATCGACGAAGCCGGCTTTGAGCCGTATCACGTATTCATCCGGAAATCGGGACACGTGTTCGGGTATGGACTGCTCAGCATTCTTCTATTCCGCGCGTGGAGGGAGACGCTAACTTCCCCGACGAAAGCAAAATGGATGTTCCGCTGGGCCAACATTGCGGTGCTGGGAACCTGCCTCGTAGCGAGTCTCGATGAGTGGCATCAGAGCTTTCTGCCGACGCGTACGGGAACTATACGCGACGTAATCCTTGACACCTGCGCTGGCATTGCGGCGCAGTTAGCGCTTTTCCTTTACTATCGCTGGTGGTAACTCCAGCGATGCAGGGGTTAATTTCCGACCCCACCATTCGCAATTCCTGCTCACCGCTTGACAGCTATCCCGTCTAATGTTACATCTTGTAACGCTACAATGACTAACACACGTCAGCCCCGTCTAAAGAACATGGGAGAGGTCGAGCAGAGCGTGATGGATTACATATGGATCCACGGGCCTTCGACGGCAGAGGCATGCCGGGAAGCGCTCGCCTCTGCCCGTCCGATGAAGGACTCCACGATTCGGACGGTGCTGCGCCGCCTCGAAGAGAAGGGCTATCTCACGCACCACGTCGAGGGTCGGACGTTCATTTACAAAGCTGCGGATCGACGCCAGAATGTGGCCGCCCGGGCGGTGAAGAACATCATCGACCGCTTCTGCGGCGGATCGGCGGAAGAACTGGTGCTCGGCATGGTCGATAACGAGGTGCTGGACCACAGGCAACTGGAACGCCTGGCCCGCAAGATTGCGGAGCGAAGCGCTGCGGGCCAAGTTGGCGCGGGAAGGAAGGAGAGAAAGCCATGATTCAGAGCGTTGATCGCGCGATCCTTGCTCTGGTGTCGGAAGTGGTGGCCTCGGGCGCACGATCCTTCGTGGTTGCCGGAGTGGCCGCCGCGGGACTCGCCGCCTTTCGTCCCAAGGCCACTTCCCTTCGTCTATTCACGTGGACTGCAGTCCTGTACGCAAGCCTTGCCCTGCCGCTTTTGGGATGGCTGCTGCCTCCAGTGCACGTTTACGCCCCGCAATTTCTGCAACATGCAATTGCTCGGATCGCTCCTAGCTCGGGAGAGGGACAGAGCGTCTCAATACTCGCAAGCGATGCATTAGCGAACAGCAAAGAACCGCTTTCAGGAAGCTATCGGCTCGCGCCCGTCGCGCAAGAGCCGACCAGTCCTGAGACTCAAAGTGCTGCCGGAGAGAAGTCCTCATTCGCGTGGGCGACTGTTCCTTGGACCCTCGTAGCAGCGTGGATTTATGTGGTTGTAACGCTCTTCCTCCTGGCGAGGTTCGTGGCGGGAATCATCTTGTCAGGCAAGCTGGTACGCAGTTCTCGATCGGTCGCGGAGGGTCTCGCGGTCGGGAAGTTCGCTTGTTCTGCCTGGGGCCCGGCTCCTCGGGTGGCGACATCTGAGTGCATTAACGTACCGGTGACCGTGGGCGCCTTTTGGCCGACGATCCTGCTTCCTTCTGACTGGCGCGAATGGGACGTGGAGAAACTTGATGCCGTTCTGGCTCACGAATTTTCGCATGTAGTGCGTCGCGACGCGCTGACGCAGCGCGTATCGCTCCTGTATCGCGCAATTTTCTGGTTCAACCCATTGGCCTGGTGGATGAGCCGGCATCTGGCAGAACTGGCCGAGCAGGCCAGCGATGAGGCTGCGCTGTCCGGCGGAGTTGATCAGAACTACTACGCCCGAACCTTGTTGAGTTTCTTCGAGGCGTTGCAGACTGCGCCACGAAGGATCCGGTGGCAAGGGGTTTCCATCGCGCGACCGGGACAGGCCGAACAACGACTCGAACGAATTCTCTCCTGGAAAGGAACAGTTACCATGAATTTAAAAAGATCTCTGGCCATCGCGATTGTTGTTCTCGCGGTTCCCGTGGTTTATCTCGCGGCTTCGGTTCATCCCGCCAATGCGGGGCCTGCAGGTTCGAATGCTGGTCTGTTGCAGGAACCGGCTGTTCCCACGGTGCCACCTGCGCCTCCGGTTGGCGGCATTTCGACAGTGGCTCCTATTCACGGTGTGCCGCCGACTCCAGCCGCGCCGATCGCACCAATAGCCCCGAGCGCTCCTATCGCGCTGCTTGCGCCGACAGCTCCTGAATGGAACGGATTCGGGCAGGGGCACTCCTCCGGAACCGGCTCTGGGAAGGGCTTCTCGTATGCGTACGGATTCGATGACGAGGAGCGTTTCGTGATCGTCTCGGGCAAGAGCGACTCGATCACTATGTCGGGCTCAGGCCAAGATGCCCGGCACGTCGAGAAACTCAAGAAGCAGATCCCCGGTGACTTCATATGGTTCCAGCGCGACGAAAAGTCTTACGTCATTCGCGACCAGGCGACGGTTGATCGCGCACGGGGCTTCTGGGTGGGACAAGAAGAGCTTGGAAAGAAACAGGAAGAACTCGGCAAACAGCAAGAGGCCCTCGGAAAGCAGCAGGAGGAACTGGGCTCGAAGATGGAGCAGGTCCGCGTGAATGTGCCGGACATGACAGCCGCGCTCGACAGGCTGAAAGCGAAGCTGCAGAAGCTTGGGCCCAGCGCGACGATGGAGCAGATCGGCGATCTGCAGTCGGAAATTGGAGAGTTGCAGAGCAAGATCGGCGAGATTCAGTCTCATGCCGGAGACCAACAATCCAAACTGGGCGAGTTGCAGGGCGAACTGGGTGAGAAGCAGGGGAAGCTGGGAGAAGAGCAGGGGAAGCTCGGCGAACAGCAGGCGGAAATCGCAGAAAGGGCTACGCGGCAAATGAAGGAACTCCTGGACGAGGCCATTAAGAATGGCACAGCGAAGGCTGAAGAGGAGATCGTGAAGAGTCCCACACTGTGAGGGGCTCCTTCCCGCTGGGTTTTTCTCTGCGGTCTCTGCGATAACTGCTTTTGACCGCAGAGATCGCTGAGAAGATCCGCGGAGGGCGCGGAGGAAGTTAGTTGCGCTTACACGTGGGGCTGACGGCTAACATCGCTGCGGATACGACTGCAAGTCCTGCTGATGCGTAGAACGGGATGCTAGGCCCGAAGTGCTTCCACAATTCGCCCGTAATGAGGCTAGCGGCTAGAGTCGCTACACTCGTTGCAAAAAAGTAGATCCCGAGCGCGCGTCCGCGAATGTCTTGCGCCACTGTTTCCACGACTAGCGCTTTCAGGACAGGCTGGGTTAGCGCGTAGTAGACGCCGTACACGGCCATCGTGATCCAGATCGCCAGCGCTGATGGGGCTCGCCCGAACATGAAGTACACCGCCGCGAAAATCACGTAGCCACTGGCTGCGATCCAACGCCGCGAAAAATGATCGCTGAACCATCCGGCGGGCCAGGATCCAAGGGTATACGTCAGGTTGAAAACCAGTCCAAGCAGCGGAGCCAGCTTGACGCCGATACCGATGTTTTGCGCGCGCATGACCAGGAACATGTCGCTGGAGTTGCCGATCGAAAACAGAGTTACCGCAGCTAAGACGAAAAAGAACGAAGTGGACAGAGCAACGCTCGGGGCTGCAGGCACTTTTTTCTCGTGCACTGTCTTTGTCTCGTTTGAGTTTTGGCGCTTCGTCTCGCGGATTCCAAGGATAGCCACGAGTACAGATAGCGCGCCGGGAACCGCCGCTGCCAGAAAGACGGTGCGGATCCCATATCGCGAGAGCAGGGCGAGAGCCAGCAACGGCCCTGCAATGGCGCCGGCGGAATCCATCGACTGAATCAGGCCGTATGCCGACCCTAACCGCTCCTTTCCTACCGACTCCGCGACCATCACATCGCGAGGCGCGCCGCGTACTCCCTTGGCTAACCGGTCCGCGAAGCGAATCAGCAGGATGTGCCACCAGGCGCTCGTGATTGCCAGCAATGGCTTGACCGCGTTTGCGACGAAGTATCCGCCTACGACCAATGGCTTGCGGCGGTCGATGCGATCGGAGAGATATCCCGAGAAAAGCTTGGCGAAGGAAGCGACGCTTTCTGCGATGCCTTCAATCACTCCCAGTTGGGCCGGCCCGGCTCCGAGCGAAACCAGAAAAGCCGGCAGCACCCAGTAAGCCATCTCCGTCGCCGTGTCGTTGAAGAAGGAGGTGAGTCCGAAGGAGTAGAGGTTTCGCGAAGCGCAGGGCAGGGGCTCAGAGGCTGGAACAGGCATCCAAAAGTTTTATCACGAAGCTAAGCTCTACTAAGCCGATTGATTCTGCTGCCCGGCACGAGCCGCGGACTTCCGCACATTCCGATCGAGGAGGTAACCTGAAACGAAGAGCAAACCGGCTGAAACGGCCAAAAAAAGGAGAGAGTTTCGCTCCATCCATGTCACGTACACGACGTGCCCATGATTCGTTAGCGCATAGATTGTCCCCGACTGTTCATCTGCGATATTCGATCGCGTGGGGTCGTAGTAAAGATAGAGGGCAGAACAGAAAAACCAAACCAGTACTCCACCAGCCGACAGTGAGCCCCCCTATGATTTTTCTCCGGTAAAGGGTGTTCGGCAGCCCGGCACTATCCCGGCGCCCATACTGGTAATGCAGTACTGCTCCATAAATCATCACAAGACTGAGAATGGTTGTGAAGAGAACATCGATGTCGATCATGAGGACGTCCACAACTGGCTAAGCGGGATTTCAGTACATGGCGTCGTACTTCGTTACAGCCCAGTCGCCGACTCTGTGTTCGAGGGTGAGAGTAAACAGGCTCTGGTCGATTCCCGGCTGGTCCGGTCCGGCGTTGCTGGGGCGCTTGCCGCGATAGTGGAGAACTACCAGCGGAGGAGCGTCTTCCCAGTCCACCAGTTCCCAGGAGAGCAGCGGGTGCTCAGATTCTGACTTGCAGATGTAACGGGCATATTTCTTGTGGTAGTCGTGCTCCCATTTTTCGAGAAGCTCGTCGCAATGCCCGTCGCGCATTTCGCGCAGAAACTTGTTTGCGGCCTTCTCGGTCGAGCGATCGCGCAGCGGATTCATCTTAATGCTGACCGGCAAGCCCGTCAGCGGATCGTGGTCTTCTGATCGCGCCAGGACCGGGCCCTGATTGCTCAACCACCATAAATAGCCTACAAAGCCGAACACGAGCAGGGCTCCTACGCCGACAGCAATGGCGATCTGTGTCCGAGTAAAGGCCATTAAGGAAGTTTAAGGACGCGGTGGATGAAGGGGCAAGATTACCGGCGTGAGACGCGGTTGGACATGTACGAGTGCGGCAAATCAGCAGGGCTTTCATCAAAGCGGCCGAGACGCTACTGCAAACCTTCAACTAAGTAGAGATCGGAGAGCAGGCGGCGGTATCCGTAGACGTAGGACTTTCCGTCTGGCGTGGGAAGAACAGGGCCGACGAATTCAACTCCGGATGGATCGGGAGGCATAAGCTCCCTCCAGAGAGTCCGATTGCCGCTGGCGACGTCCAACCGGAACACCTTGGAGGGCAAGTCGCCACCGCGGTATACGTACAAGGAATGGCCATCAGGCGTCCATGCGACTGGCACTTCTCCTGGCTGGAGTCCTTTGATGGGCTGAGGATCGCCAGAAGGAATTGGAAAGAGGTAGCCCTTTTCGTCCGGGCCGATGGCTGCGACCTGGCGACCGTCTGGCGATAGTGCGAATGACAGCCCGTTCGTTCCCTCGGGTGTGACGGCGACGATCTTATCGTCTTCGATATCCTGAACGTAAAGCCGGGATCCATGATTAGTCTCGGTGCCGGATACCAGAATCCGTTTACCGTCGGAAAACCAGCAGGCGGAACCGTGGACAATATTGTGTCCGGGCAAGGGCTTGGGTTCCCCGGGACCGGTGGGAAGCAAAAACAAATCGGCCTGGTTGTCGCCACGACTGGAGAGAGCCCATTTGCCATCGGGCGACAACGCCAGAGAAAGACCATCGCCGAGGCGAACTGCGGGTGAGCCGTCGGTCTTGCGGAGATAGACAGCATAGGTTGGTCCGCCCGCCTCGCCTTCCTCGCGGAAGAGCAGAGTCTGGCCGTCAGCCGAGAGCGTCACCGGATAAGACCAATCCAACCACGTGAAGTCGTGCTCCGCCGCATCGGAAGCGCGGCGAACAATCAAGCCTCGACGCCAGCTATCGCGCGCGAGCAGAGCGCGTCCATTCGGCAAGACATCTTGCAGAGTAAGGTCGGCCGGCACACGAGCTACGAGACGCTCTTTGCCGTTTAATGGAACGGCAAACACAGAGCGGTCGATGCCGATCACAGTCGCCGTGACCCAGACCTCGTCTCCGCCGGGCGACCAAGCAAGACCGACAGCGCCGCCTCCGTACGTCTGGCTCAAGGTGCGTTTCTTGCCGCTCATATCGACCAGCGCTACGCTGCCGATGGAATCGCCGGGGATCGAATGATCGATGAAAGCGATCATGTCGCCTTTGCGCGAGATGCGAGGATGGCTGACCCAGCCGCCGGTTTCGTAGAGCACTTTTCCGGGAGGATATTCGAGGCGATTCCGTCCATTGACATCGCGCACGATGGCTAGTTGGGTTCCGTCGGGAGACCAGTCGGCCCACTGGATATTTTCCAGAATCTCGCGGGGCGCCCCACCGCCCAGCGGCATGCGAGCCAGCGTTCCGGTATAGACCTGGGACTTGGATTGCTGACTGTGTAGCAGGACAGCCATCTCTCCAGTCGAGGAAATCGCGAGAATCTCGGCTCCTGGAACTCCCGCAGAACGCGATTCGGGCGTACCAAAACGCGTGTTGAAGATTTCGACTGGCCCGCCTTCCCACGCGGCGCTGTAAACCACAGTCTGGCCGTCGGGCGCGAAGCGCGCCATGCGGATGGTACCGCGGCGATACGTCAGCAGATGATAAGCAGGTGTGGCTGCCACTGCGCCATGACGCAAGAGCAGAAACGCGATCACGGCCAACGCGGCTACCAGTGCAGTTCCCAGTGCGTAGACAGGCCCGCGGGATCGAGGTTCTGGAATGGCCTTAATCCCTGAGGGCGATACTCTTGCCGTTGACGCGATGGATACGGCTACTGCCGAACTGCTCGCTGGTTCACTCGGAACGCTCGACGAAATACGCTCGGAGTCTCGCATCCGCTTGAGCCGCTTCAGATCGGCGCGAACCTCGGCCGCACTCTGGTAGCGAAGCTCGAGGTCCTTTTCCAGCAGCTTCTGAACGATTCGCTCGATCTCCGCGGAAAGATCCGGGTTAAGCCGGATGGGCGCCGCCGGGGCACGGTTGAGAATTGCTTCCGTGATGACCCCTTGCGTCTCGCCTCGGAACGGCAACATTCCTGTAGCCATCTCATAGAGAACGACGCCGAAGGAGAACAGATCAGTTCGGCCGTCGAGTTCCTTCCCTCGCACCTGTTCGGGGGACATATACGCGACGGTGCCGAGCGCAGTCCCCGGACTGGTGAGATTCAACGCGGCCGCGTCGGCCAAAGTTTGAGAGTCAGCGCTTACCGACTTGGGCGCCGACGCCATTTTGGCTAATCCGAAATCGAGAATCTTGGCGTGCCCGCGTTTGGAGACGAAGATGTTGGCGGGCTTGATGTCGCGGTGAACGATGCCTTTCGTATGGGCTGCATCCAGCGCCTCTGCGACCTCGATGGCGATACTCAGCAGCGCATCGAGTTCCATCGGTCGGTCGCTGATCAAGTGCTTCAGCGTGGAGCCTTCGAGGTACTCCATCGCGATGAAGGATTGACCTTCATGTTTACCGATTTCGTAGATGGTGCAGATGTTGGGATGGTTTAAAGCGGAGGCCGCGCGGGCTTCACGGCGGAAACGTTCCAATGCGGGTTCGTCGTGCGCGACCTCGTCGGGCAGAAACTTCAAAGCGACGAAGCGGCCGAGTTCCGTATCCTCGGCCTTGAAGACCACTCCCATGCCGCCGCCACCAAGCTTTTCCAGAATGCGGTAGTGCGAGATTGTCCGGTCGATCATGCGCGGGCGAATCTTACGTGGGCTGTTGGAACAAGTCAATGCAACCAGCGGGTAGGTAGTTCTCACAAATGAACGATGAAAAAAAGAAGGCACGGCAAAATGCCGTGCCCTTTACGAACCTTTGTGAGCCGTCGCTACTCTTTCTTTTCGTCCTTCTGTCCGCCCTCGGCGGGTTCCACGGCGGCGCCTTCGGCTTGAGCCTGTGCCTCGGCCTCTTCCATCGCCTTCTTGGCCTCGGCGGCTTTCTTGGCGCGAGCTTCGGCGCGCTTTTCCTTCTTCTCGTCGAGAATCTTCTCGCTGCCGAGCAATTCCAGAAAAGCCTTGTCGGCTCCGTCGCCCTTGTTCCACCCGGTGCGGATGATGCGCGTGTAGCCGCCGTTGCGGTCGCCGAAACGGGGGCCAACGGTATCGAACAGCTTCACGACGGCTTCGTCGGTCATCAGGTAACCGGCGGCCTGGCGGCGGGCAGCGAGATCACCCCGCTTGCCGAGCGTGATCATCTTCTCGACCAAGGGACGCGCAGCTTTTGCCTTGGGAATAGTCGTCTCGATTCGCTCTTCCACGATCACCGAGGTGACCAGGTTGCGCAGCAGCGAGCGCCGGTGCGCGGTGTTCCGTCCGAGTTTGTATCCTGCAACTTTGTGACGCATTTCAAGACCTCAGTGGCTAGAGCCCCGATCCTAAATTTTGGCTTTGAGCGGCGCGGCTTGAAGCGCCCTTTCAAAGCTCAACTTCCTATGCTCAAGTTTCAAAGCTCTACTTCGCAATCTTTGAAACCTTGACACTCTCCTTCTACAGCTGGTCGTCCGGTCCGTAGGCGGATGCGGGCAACGGTACGTTCGATGTCGGGCCGGGTACGGCGTTTCCGTGCTCGTCGATCTTCATGCCGAGACTCAGTCCCATCGAAGAGAGAATCTCCTTGATCTCGTTCAGCGACTTGCGGCCGAAATTCTTCGTCTTGAGCATTTCGGCTTCGGTCTTCTGCACGAGTTCGCCGATCGTTTGGATATTTGCGTTCTTCAGGCAGTTGTAGCTGCGCACGGAAAGCTCGAGTTCTTCCACCGAGCGGTTCAAATTCTCGTTGTGGATCTCGGGCTTGCGATCGTCGGAAGACGAAGTGCCGGTTTCGATCTCTTCCTCGAAGTTAATGAAGATGTTCATGTGGTCCTTCAGCAGCTTCGCCGCCAGGCCGATTGAATCGGCCGGGGTGATAGAGCCGTTGGTCCAGACTTCGAGGGTGAGCTTGTCATAGTCGGTGATCTGTCCAAGACGGGCCGCTTCCACCGTGTAGTTGCACTTACGAACGGGCGAGTGGACGGAGTCGATCGGAATGAATCCGATGCCGAGATCTTCGTCGAAATTCTTATCGGCGGAAACGTAGCCGCGGCCGCGCTTTAGCCGCATCTCCATATCGAGCTTGCCGCCCTCGCTGACTGTTGCTATGTAGACGTCTTTGTCGAGAACTTCGACATCGCCATCGGCTTCGATCATGCCGCTGGTGACGACACCAGGCTGATCCGCGCGCAGGTAGATGGCTTTGGGCGCGTCACCCGCGAGCTTGAACGGAATCTGCTTCAGGTTAAGGATGATGTCGGTCGCGTCCTCGACGACACCGGGGATCGACTGGAATTCGTGCAGCACGCCTTCCATCTTCACCGCGGTGACGGCCGCGCCTTCGATTGAGCTCAGCAGTACTCGCCGCAGGGCGTTGCCTACGGTCGTACCGAATCCGCGCTCAAACGGCTGCGCCCAGAAGATGCCGTATTTGTCGGTGAGGGTGGAGGTGTCAACTGCGAGACGTTTCGGTTTCTGAAAACCCTTCCAAAGCATGTGTTTCTCCTTCGACCATTTGGCTCAACCAAGGCATTCCGGGAAGCCCAGTCCCGGTCAAGCGCCCTGAGAAGGCTGATCTGGTGCGAAATGGGCAAAAACAAAAATCTTCAACCACGAAGGACACGAAGTATCACGAAGGAATTCGTGAGCCTTCGGGCTCTCGAACTATTTGCTATACAGTTCGACAATCAACTGCTCATTCACGGGCAGCTGAATATCTTCGCGCTTGGGCAAGTTCAGCACCCGCGCTTTGTAATTGTCGCGATCGACTTCCAGCCAGCTTGGAAGCGTGCCGTGGCTCGAAAACTCCTTTGCCAGTTCCAGCACCGCGAGTTTCTTGCTGTTCTCGCGAATCGAGATCTCCTCGCCCGCGCTGACTTCGTACGAAGGAATGTTGACTTTGCGACTGTTGACAGCCACGTGTCCGTGACGCACTAACTGCCGCGCCTGGCGCCGTGACTGGGCGAATCCTAGACGGAACACGACGTTGTCGAGACGGCGCTCCAGTTGCTGCAGCAACTTCTCGCCGGTCACGCCCTTGGAGCGCGCGGCCTTCTCGAAGTAGTTGCGGAACTGGCCTTCCTGCGTAAAGTAAATGCGCTTCGCTTTCTGCTTTTCACGCAGTTGCAGACCGTAGCCCACGATCTTGGCCTTGCGGTCCTTCCCATGTTGTCCGGGAGCGAAGTTGCGCTTCTCGATAGGACATTTATCGCTGAAGCATTTTGCGCCTTTGAGGAACAGCTTCATACCCTCACGGCGGCATAGACGACACACTGCATCGGTATAACGTGCCAAGTTTCTTCTCCTTTAGATGACCGGTTTACAGGTTTGGCTTCACCCTTCGTCCCGGACGTTAAAACAAGTTCTCAGTTCTCAGTTCTCAGTTGCCCGTTCTCAGTTGAACCTCAGAACTCAGCTTCTCGATCTTACTGAGAACTGGGAACTGAGAACTTCTTGCTACACTCTGCGGCGCTTCGGGGGCCGGCAGCCGTTGTGCGGGATCGGCGTGACGTCGCGGATCGAACGCACTTCGATCCCGGAGGCAGCCAGCGCACGCACCGCCGACTCGCGACCCGACCCCGGGCCGCTGACGCGAACGTCAACGCTGCGGACACCGTGATCGCGCGCCATGTTCGCGGCATTCGACGCGGCCTGCTGGGCGGCAAAGGGCGTGCCCTTGCGCGATCCACGGAAGCCGAGCGATCCGGAGCTTTTCCACGACAGAACGTTGCCGTTCATGTCGGAAATGGTCACGATCGTGTTGTTGAAGGAAGCCTGCACGTAAGCCAGCCCATGGGGCACATGCTTGCGCTCCTTCTTCTTGAAGGCTTTCTTCTTGCCTTTTTTCTCTGGCGCGGCTCCGGTGCCGCCTGCTGCTGCTGGTTTTGCCATTTCTGAGTTCTCAGTTCTCAGTTCTCAGTTGTCAGTGAACGCCAGCGCTCGAAAAACTGAGAACTGGAAACTGAGAACTGAGAACTGTTCTCTAGGTTTTTGCCGTCGCCTTCTTCTTCTGCGCGACCGTTCCTTTACGTGGTCCTTTGCGCGTACGCGCGTTGGTATGCGTGCGCTGTCCGCGGACCGGAAGGTTGCGGCGGTGACGGAATCCGCGATAGGAGCCGATTTCGATGAGCCGCTTGATGTTCATCGAAACTTCCTTGCGGAGATCGCCTTCCACCAATCCCTCGGCCTCAATGACCGTACGGATGCGGTTGACCTCTTCTTCGCTGAGGTCCTGAACCTTTTTCATCGGGTCAACCTTCGCCTCATCGAGAAGGCGCCTGGCGCGCGGGTGCCCGATTCCGTATATGTAGGTCAACGCGATATTGATGTGCTTCTGGCGGGGAAGATCCACGCCTGCAATACGTGCCATGAGTCTCTCAATGCCTCCGAATACTGCTCGCCTGTAGCGTTGAGCAGTGAGCGATGAGCAGTGAGCAAAACCCTACGCTGCCGGTTTTGCTCATTGCTCAAAGCTCATCGCTCATTGCTGGTTCACCCTTGTCGCTGTTTATGTTTCGAGTTCACGCAGATCACGCGCACCACGCCCTTGCGGTGGATGATCTTGCACTTGTCGCAAATCTTCTTAACCGATGCTCTTACCTTCATAATTCCTTGTCCCCTGCGGCCGGGCTTCGCCCTGGCCGGACAGCCGAGGCGGCTGTCGCTACGTGATTATTTATAGCGATACACAATCCTGCCGCGATTCAAGTCGTAGGGCGAAAGTTCCACCGCGACTTTATCTCCTGGCAGAATGCGGATGAAGTTCTTGCGCATCTTCCCGGAGACATGCGCCAGCACCTGATGCTTGTTCTCCAGTTCGACCCGAAACATCGCATTGGGCAGGGGTTCCAAAACCACCGCCATCACTTCAATCGCGTCTTCTTTGCTCATTCGCTCCTAGCTGCTCTACTGCGTCAAAATCACCGGCCCATCTTTGGTCACCGCGACGCAATGTTCGAAATGGGCGCTGAAACTGCCGTCTGCGGTGACTGCCGTCCACTTATCGCCCAGCACTCGCGTCTCAGGCTTACCGGAATTCACCATCGGCTCGATCGCGATTACCATTCCCTCGCGCAACCTGGCGCCATGGCCGCGATTTCCGAAATTCGGCACCTGGGGCTCTTCGTGCAAACGCGTCCCGATACCGTGCCCTACAAACTCGCGCACCACGCTGAACCCGGCGGCCTCAACGTGCTCCTGCACAGCGGCGCCAACATCGCCGATCGAATTCCCGATGCGTGCCTGCTCGATCCCACGGTACAGTGAGGCTTCCGTAACTTCCAGCAGCTTCTGCAGTTCCGGCTTCAGGCCATCGCCGACTGGGACTGTGATCGCGGCATCTCCGTAGTACCCGTCGAGCACCACGCCGCAATCGATCGAAACAATGTCTCCCTCTTTGAGCATCCGCTTCTCCGAGGGAATGCCATGCACGATCTCTTCGTTCACCGACGTGCACAGCACGCACGGATAATCGTAGTAGCCTTTGAAAGCCGGCTTGGCTCCGAGTTCCTTGATCTTCGTCTCGGCCGCGCGCTCCAGGTCCATCGTCGAAACGCCGGGATTCACCAGCGTTTTCACATGATCCAGCACCTGGCGGACGATGTGGCCGCTACGCCGCATCTTTTCAATTTCGCTCGCCGACTTGCAAACAATCGCCATGCTTCGTTCTCACGCGTGATGGTCTTCGAGGATCCGGAAAATCAGAGCCGTTACTTCGTCCATCGGCAGATCTCCGTTCACCGAGATCAGCCTGCCGGTGCGCTGATAGTAATCCGCGACAGGACGAGTCTGCTCCTCATAAGCCATTAATCGCGGCCGAATGACTTCCAACCGGTCGTCGTTGCGGGTCACCAGCTTCGTCGCGTGGGCCTCATCGCACAACTCGTCCACGCGCGGCGGCTGAAGGTGGACGTTATAGATCCGTCCACAGGTGGGACAAGAACGTCGTCCAGTAATCCGGAGCAATAATTGATTATAGTCGACGTCGAGGCGCACCACAATCGGCCACGCTCGCGTCGGACGCGAATTGTCAAAGAGCTCAGCTTCGAGCAACGCATCGAGCCACCCGGCCTGGGCTGCAGTCCGGGGAAAGCCGTCAAGAATGTAGCCGCGCTTGCAATCGGGCTGCACCAGCCGTTCGCGGACCATGGTGCAGACGAGGTCGTCGGAAACCAGCTCGCCGCGGGCCATAACCGCCTTGGCCACCTTCCCCAACTCGGTTCCGCGGACCACGTTCTCCCGGAGGAGATCGCCAGTTGAAACCTGTGGAATTCCGTAGCGTTCCATGATGCGTTTGGCCTGAGTGCCTTTACCGGCACCCGGCGGTCCAAGCAGCACCACGGGACCTACTGCACGCGAGGTTTCCTGCGCCATCGGCTGGCCAAAGCCTCCCGACCTCAATCTCCCCGACCGTCGTCTTGGACCGCCGAGGTGCAGCAACCCCATCACATTCGCGAACATCCGCCGAAAAGCTACCAGCGGCGACCGCGGATCCGTCCACTCCGCGGCGTAAATCCGTCATAGTGACGCATGATCAGTTGCGCTTCGATCTGCGTCACCGTGTCCATGGCCACGCCGACCACAATCAGCAGCGACGTTCCGCCGAAGTAGAAGGTCACTCCCAGGCCGCTGGTGATCCATGTCGGCAAGTTGTCAAAGAACCGGCCGATCGGACCCCACAGGTGGTTGAGGTGAATGCCGGTGATCATCCACTCAGGAATGAACGAGATGACGATCAGATACAAAGCGCCCACCAGCGTGATACGGGTCAGGACTTCGTTGATGAAGTCGGCCGTCCTGCGTCCGGGACGAATGCCCGGAATAAATCCGCCGTATTTGCGCATGTTGTCGGCGACTTCGCTCGGATTAAACACGATGGAAACGTAGAAGTACGCGAAGAAAATGATGCCGACCGCATAGAGCACCGCGTAGAGCGGCTCGCCCCACTTGATCGCATCAAAGAGCGGGCCGAAGTATCGGTTATTGCGCAAGCCGTAGCCGATGGTCTGGGGCAAGGTCAAAATCGAAGATGCGAAGATGACAGGCATCACGCCGCCGGCATTCACGCGCAAGGGCAAATGCGTGGATTGCCCACCCATCACCTTGCGTCCAACGACGCGCTTGGCATACTGCACGGGGATTCGCCGCTCGCTGCGCTCGACATAAACGATGAACGCGACCACGGCGACCATAAACGCAATCAAGCAGACCATGATCACCGGTGTAAAGGGACCGAGAGAACCGTTCTTTGCTTTGTCGATCAACTCCACGACGCCGCGCGGGAGCCCCACCACGATGCCGGCGAAGATCAGCAGAGACATTCCATTGCCGACGCCGCGCTCGGTGATCTGTTCGCCGAGCCACATGATGAATGCACTGCCCGTGGTCAGAGTCAGCATCGTCATGAGGCGGAATCCCCAGCCGGGATTCAATGCGAAGCCACCCTTTTCGAGGCCGTAGGCGATACCCAGCGACTGCACCGCGCTCAGAATGACGGTGATGTAGCGCGTCCACTGCGTGATCTTCTTGCGGCCAAGTTCGCCTTCCTTCTGGAGCTTGGCTAATGGCTCATAGACCACGGTGAGCAACTGCAGAATGATCGATGCCGTGATGTACGGCATGATTCCCAGCGCGAAGATCGTCATGCGGCGCAGCTGGCCGCCGGAGAACAGGTCTACAAATCCGAGCAGCGAACCGCCCGTGCTGCCCAGGGTAAAGAACGACTCCAGCTTGGCGGTATCGATTCCGGGAGTCGGCAGGTGCCCGCCCAGCCGGTACACAAACAGCATCCCAAGCGTGAACAGAATGCGCTTGCGAAGATCCGGAATGCGAAAGATGTTTGCCAGCTTGTCCAGCATTACTGCAAGACCTCGACCTTGCCGCCCGCCTTGGTAATTTTTTCCTGCGCCGTCTTCGAAAACTTATGCGCGCTGACGGTGAGAGCTACGGTTAGCTCTCCGTCACCCAAAATCTTGACTAGATGCTTCGTTTTGATGACGCCCGCCTTGCGCAATACTTCGGGAGTAATCGTGGTCTCGCCCAGCTCTGCCAGCCGCTCGACACTGACGATCGAGTATTCCTTGCGGAAGATGTTGGTAAACCCGCGCTTTGGCATGCGGCGGTGCAGCGGCATCTGTCCGCCTTCAAATCCGCGGATCATGCGTGATCCGGTGCGCGACCGCTGCCCTTTGTGGCCGCGGGTCGATGTCTTTCCCATGCCGGAGCCCATACCGCGCCCCACGCGCTTGCGCTTCGTCGTCGCCTTCTTCGGTGCGTGAATATTCGATAAATTCATGGTCTCTTCTCGTAGAAACGTTGCTTGGAACGTCTCTTCCTGCTGATGGGTTCTCGTCGCGCCGGCTGAGACGTAGCAAGCTACGTCTCTACGAATACCTAATTGACGACTTCCACCAGGTGGGGCACCTTCGCGACCATCCCGCGGATGGCCTGGTTGTCAGGACGCTCAATCACCTGATTCAGCCGGGTGAATCCCAGCCCCTTGATCACCAATTTCTGTTTCTGCGGCGCGCAGATGGCTGATCGCACCCACTTCAGGTGAATCTTCCCGCTGCCCGCATTCGTTTTCTTCGCCGTCATTTCAAAACCTCAGTGGTCACTTGTTTCTAGAGTTCGTTCGCGACCTTGCCCCGCAGAGTCGCCACGCTCTCTCTGTTCTTCAATTGCTTCAGCGCGTCGAACGTCGCCTTGATCACGTTGTGCGGATTCGTCGTCCCGATCGACTTCGTCAAAACGTTTTGTACACCTGCTGAAGTCATGACCGCTCGGACCGCACCGCCCGCGATCACGCCAGTGCCTTCCGGGGCCGGCTTCAATAGTACTTTGCCAGAGCCATAGCGGCCGAGCACCAGGTGCGCGATGCTGGTCTGCGTCAGGTTCACCTTCATCAGGTTCTTCTTCGCGGACTCAATTCCCTTGCGGATGGCCTGTGGCACTTCCTTCGCCTTACCCGATCCGTAGCCGACCACTCCCGCCGACGGATCACCGACCACCACGAGCGCTGCGAACGAAAGATTCTTTCCGCCCTTGACCACCTTGGTCACGCGGTTGATGGCTACCACCTGGTCCTTCAGCTGGTACGCCCCTGCATCGAGTTTCTTAATCACTGTTGGCATAATTTTCAGCTTCGAGTCTCGAGCTTCGAGCTTGGAGCCAGAAGCAAATTAGTCTTGCTCGCAGCTCGCGCTCACCGCTCGCAGCTAGAACTTCAATCCTGCTTCCCGGGCCGCATCGGCCAGTGCCTTCACGCGCCCGTGATAAATGTATCCGCCGCGGTCGAATACGACCTTGGTCACACCCTTCGCTTTCGCACGCTCGGCGATGGTTTTGCCGACGGCTTTGGCGGAAGCGACGTTGCCGCCCGTGCGCCGATCTTCCTTTTTGCCTTCGGCGGTACTGGCGGACACCAGCGTCTTCCCGTTCAGGTCGTCGATCACCTGCACATAGATGTGATTCAAGGAGCGGTACACATTCAGCCGCGGACGCTCCGCCGTTCCCTGCATTTTCTTGCGAATGCGCTCGTGTACGTGTCCGCGCTTCTCGTTCTTTGTAATTTTCGTAAGCATGATTAAAGCTCTCAGCTCTCAGCCGTCAGCTATCAGTTCGGGCTCTCAACTCGCGACTATCGCGCAAGGGAAGAGAGCTGAAAGCTGACAGCTGATAGCTTATTTCGCTCCGGTCTTTCCAACTTTCTTCTTCAGACGCTCGCCGACGTAGCGCACGCCCTTGTTCTTGTACGGATCCGGCGGACGCAACGATCGCATCTCAGCGGCAACCTGGCCTACTTTCTGCCGGTCGATTCCGTTCAGCGTGATGCGCGTCTGTTTCGGATCGACCGCGGCATCCACGCCCGTGGGCAGCGGGTATTCGATCGGATGCGAGTATCCCAAGTTGAACACGACCATGGCCTTGCCCTTCATCTCGGCGCGATACCCGATGCCGACGATTTCCAGTTCCCGGGTCCAACCCTTGGTCACGCCTTCGACCGCGTTGTTGACCAGAGCGCGCGCCAGTCCGTGCACAGCCGACTGCGAATCGTTTTCGCGAATCGCGAGGATGTGCCCGTCTTTCTGCTCGACCTTGATGCCGGCCGGCAGCGGAGTGTCCACTTTGCCCTTCGGTCCCTGCACCAGGACCGTATTGCCTTCCACTTTGACCGTGACGCCCTTGGGAATCGCGATCGGCTTTTTTCCAATTCGTGACATAAGCTCTTTAGCTATGAGCTCTGAGCGATGAGCTATGAGCAGACTAACTCTGTTTTGCTCACCGCCCACTGCTCCTAGCTCAGTGCTCCTTTAGTAAATCTCGCACAGCAACTCGCCGCCCACGCCTCTTTGCGGGCCTGGCGGCCGGTCATTACGCCGCGCGGCGTTGTCAGGATATTGATTCCCATCCCACCAAGCACGCGTGGAATCTCGGTGCGCCGCACGTACACACGGCATCCGGGGCGCGACACGCGCTCCACCTTCGAGATGGCCGCCTCGTTATTGGCGCCATACTTCAGGTATACCCGGATAATCTTGTGGCCCTCTTCTTCCGTCGGCTTGAAGTTGGAGATGTAGCCTTCCTCTTTCAAAATGCGGGCAATCTCGAGCTTCAACCGCGAAGCCGGGATATCCACCTTCTGGTGCCGGGCCTGGAGTGCGTTCCGCACTCTCGTCAACATGTCTGCGACCGGATCGGTCAACCTCATCGTCTGCTTCTCCTTAAGCCACCCGTTCGCTCCGCGTCGAGCGGAGAACCTGCAGCGGCTTGTTCATCATTCGTTCGTCGTCAGTCGTTTGCTTGCTCGCTGATCGTTGCGAACGACCAACCACCAGCGACCAACAACGCTTTACCAGGAAGACTTCGAAACCCCTGGAATCTCCCCGCGCAGCGCCAATTGGCGGAAGCACAAGCGGCAGATGCCGAACTTCCGCAGGAAGGCGCGCGGACGTCCGCACAGCTTGCAGCGGTTGTGCTTGCGCGAGGAAAACTTGGGCTTTCTTGCGTCCTTGACTCGTTTTGCTGTAGTTGCCAAACTCTAGCTCCTAAATCTCACGTCGTAGAGACGTTGCTTGCAACGTCTCTTCTCACCACATGCTCAACTGCCCGCGCCGGCAGAGACGTAGCAAGCTACGTCTCTACAAATGTTTCCTATGCTCTGAACGGCATGCCCATGTGCTTCAGCAACGACCGGGCCTGATTGTCATTGGCCGCCGTCGTCACGATGGTTACGTTCATGCCCTTCAGCTTGTCGACCTTCTCGTAAGAGATCTCCGGAAAAATCAACTGGTCGTGCAGGCCGATCGTGTAATTGCCACGTCCATCAAACGACTTGCTCGATACTCCGCGGAAGTCGCGCACGCGCGGCAGAACAATATTGACCAGCCGGTCGAAGAACTCATACATGCGGTCTCCGCGGAGCGTCACCATCGCGCCAATCGACTGTCCCTGGCGAACCTTGAAGGCGGCGATCGACTTCTTCGCCCGAGTAACCACCGGCTTCTGTCCCGTGATCTGCCCCAGTTCGTTTACGGCCGGATCGAGGACTTTTGCGTTCTGCGTCGCCTCGCCCACGCCCATGTTGACGACGATCTTGTGCAACCGCGGAACCGCCATCGGGTTCTTCAGTTCAAGTTCCTTCAACAGGGCGGGAGCCACTTCCTTTTCAAACCTCGCCCGCAGCCGCGGCCGCTCTTTTGCACTATGCCGCGCCTGTTCCGGGGCCTTCGACTCCGCCGCCGATTCCTTCTGACCTTTTTTCTCTTTTGCCATTTCGTTTCAACTTCCTCTCACGGTTTCGGAGTGGTTACCGGTTCGTGAGAATTGATTGATTGTGTCATCGGGTCATTGTGCGATTGGAAAAACTCTGCCGCGTTTCAATCGCTCAATGACTTAATCACCCAATTACTCAATTATTTATCCAGCGTCGTTCCGCACTTCTTGCACACGCGGACTTTCCGATCGCCGCGAACTTCGTGTCCAATTCGAACCGGTCCGCACGTCGGACAAACCAGTTGCACGTTCGAGATCGCAATGCGGCTCTCCTGCTCGGCGATGCCGCCCTTGATGTTGCGCTGGGGATTCGGCCGAACGTGCTTCTTAACCATCATCACGTGCTCGACCAGAATCTTCGAGTCATTCGGAAACACGCGCAGCACGCGTCCTTCCTTGCCCTTATCGCGACCTGTAATCACCTTTACGGTGTCGTTGCGCCGCAGATCCACTCGCTTGTTTTCGGTGCTTACTGTTCTCATAAATTACCTGAAACCTTGAAGCTAACTAGATGACCTCTGGGGCCAAAGACACAATCTTCAAAAACTTCTTCTCGCGTAATTCGCGCGCCACCGGACCGAATACACGCGTCCCGACCGGCTCGCCGGCTTCATTGATCAGCACCGCTGCATTCTGATCGAAGCGGATATAGGTTCCATCGCGGCGTCGGTGTTCCTTGCGCGTGCGCACGATGACGGCTTTCACCACTTTGCCCTTCTGCACCTGGCCCTCGGGCGTCGACTCCTTGACTGCCGCGGTGATTATGTCGCCCAGTCCGGCATTCAATCCCGTCGATCCACCGAGCGGCAGAATCATCTGCAGCTTGCGCGCGCCGGAATTATCGGCGACCTCCAGCATCGATCTCATCATCACAGCCATGGCGTAATCTCCTGATCCATTGACATTCCCGGCGTCGAACCCGGCCAGGAATATGCGTTAACTGGCCGCGTCCACGGCCGCTTCCGGCACCAACGCAGCCTTGCGCACGATGTCCTTCAGCTTCCACCGCTTCAATTTGGAGAGTGGACGCGTCTCCTCGAGCCGGACCACATCGCCCACGTGCGCCTGGTTCGATTCGTCGTGCGCGTAGAACTTCTTATTCCGCGCAATCACGCGCCCATAGAACGGATGCGCCTTTTTCCGCGTCACCTGCACAACAATCGTCTTGTGCATCTTGTTCGAGACCACCTCGCCCACCACTTCTTTGCGGCGCCCCTGTACCTTCTGTGTCGTTTCCGCCATCATTTCTTCTCCGTAGCAGCCGAGCGATTGCGCTCTACCAGGATTGTCTTCACCCGCGCGATGTCCTTGCGCAACCCACGAATCTTCTTCAAGCTCTCGTTCTGTCCCATGTTCATCTGGAACTTCAGCTTGAAGAGCTGATCAGCGAGATCCCGCTCCTGGTGGCTCAGCTCAACGTCGGTTAGATTTCTGATTTTGTCTACCTTCATAAATTAGCTCTCAGGTTTCAGCTCTCAGCTTGCACCGTCGCCCTTCTGATAGCTGACGGCCGAAAGCTGATGGTTGCTTTTCTAGTGCGCTCCCTCACGCTTGACCAGCGTCGTACGCAGCGCCAGTTTGTGCGACGCCAACCGCATCGCTTCGCTCGCATCCTGATGCGACACGCCTTCCATTTCAAAAAGGATCTTCCCAGGTTTTACAACGGCGACCCAGTGATCGGGTGCGCCCTTGCCCTTACCCATACGGGTTTCAGCGGGCTTCTTGGTGACCGGCTTGTCGGGGAATACGCGAATCCAGATCTTTCCGCCGCGCTTCACAAAACGCGTCATGGCCACGCGGCTGGCTTCGATCTGGCGGTCTGTCACCCATCCCGGCTCGAGCACTTTGAGCCCGTAATCACCGAACGACAACGTCGATCCGCGCCATGCCTTGCCGGTCATGCGCCCGCGCTGCTGTTTCCGATACTTCACTTTCTTTGGCATCAACATAACGAATTTTCCTGTAGAAACGTTGCTCGCAACGTCTCACTCTCACCACATACCTCACTGCCGGTTTCGGCAGGAGACGTAGCAAGCTACGTCTCTACGAACTCCTAGAATCCGCCCACGGCAGCCGGCTGGGCTTCCCGCTTTTTCTGCTGCAGGATCTCGCCTTTGTACACCCAGCACTTCACGCCGATCACGCCGTAAGTCGTTCGCGCCTCGCTGAATCCGAAATCGATGTCGGCACGCAGCGTGTGCAGCGGCAGCCGCCCTTGTAGATACCACTCCGACCGCGCGATTTCGTTTCCGTTCAAGCGGCCACTGACACGAACCTTAATACCCTTGCATCCGAAGCGCAGCGCGGAATCGACGGCCTTGCGCATCGCGCGCCGGAAGCCCACGCGCTTTTCCAGTTGCAGCGCGATCGACTCCGACACCAACTGCGCGTCGAGTTCAGGCTTATGCACTTCCTGGATGTCGACAAAAATATCCTTGCCGCCAGTGCGCTTCTGTAATTCCGCCTTCAGCTTGTCGATTTCTGCGCCCTTGCGACCGATAATGATCCCAGGCCGCGCGGTCTTGATGATGATGCGCAGCTTGTTGCCCGGACGCTCGATCTCAATGGCGCTGACGCCCGCCGACTTGAGCTTCTCCTTCAGCTCAGTCTTCAGCTTCACGTCCTCATGCAACTGTTTGTCGTAGTCTCGCTCAGCAAACCAGCGCGACTTCCACGGCTTCGTGAATCCAAGCCGAAAACCATAAGGATGGACTTTTTGTCCCATTGCTTCTCCTAATCCCAATCCTCAATCAGACTGCTCAAATCTATTTCGCGGCCGCTTTCTTCTTCCCAGCCGATTTTGCTGCCGGAACTCTGCGCCGTGCTTTGGCGGGAGCCGCCGGAGCTGATTCTTCGCCGACCACCGTCGCAACTTGCCCGTTCTTTCCGCGCTCAGCCAGGATCAGCTCGATATGCGCAATGCGCCGCTGATACCGGTACGCGCGTCCCTGAGGCGCAGGACGAATCCGCTTCATGCGCGGACCGTCGTTCGCTACGGCGCTTTTCACATACAGGTTGTCGATTTCGACATCCAGCCCCTTCTCGGTCGCCAGAAAGTTTGCGTTGTCGAGCGCCGACTGCAGCAACTTTCCGACGTGCTCGGCTACGCGCTTCTTGGTGAACAGCAGGGTGTTGCGCGCCTCTTCCACGCGCCGACCCTTGATCAGGTCCAGCACCAGCCGCGCCTTCTGTGGCGAAACCCGCAAGTATTTTTTTTCTGCTCGAAATTCCATAGTCGTAATCTCAGTTCTAGCTCGTGGCTCAAAGCTCGCAGCTCTATGCCTTCGGAGCCGCAGGTGCTGATCCGCCAGCCGGCGCTGAAGGAGTAATTGCTCCTGGTCCGCCCGGGATACCCGCAGGCTTCGCCGCTACTTCCGTCGCCGCCCTCATGGAGTGTCCCTTGAAGGTGCGCGTGAAGCTGAACTCGCCCAGTTTGTGTCCCACCATGTTCTCGGTCACATACACCGGAATGAATTTCTTCCCGTTGTGTACTGCGATCGTGTGCCCGACCATCTCCGGCACCACCGTCGAACGCCGCGACCACGTGCGCAACACTTTCTTCTCGTTGCGTGCGTTCATGCCTTCCACCCGCGTCAGCAGGTAGCTATCGACGAATGCGCCTTTTTTCGTTGAACGCGCCATAATCCCTCATGTAGAGACGTTGCTTGCAACGTCTCGCTCTCACCCCTGATGCACTGCCGCTATCGGAAGGAGACGTAGCAAGCTACGTCTCTACAACCTGGCTTACTTACTTCTCCGGCTCACGATGAACTTATCCGTGCGCTTATTATTCCGCGTCTTGTAGCCGCGTGTCGGCTGGCCCCATGGCGTCACCGGATGCCGTCCGCCCGAGGTCTTGCCTTCACCACCACCATGCGGATGATCCACTGGGTTCATCGATACGCCGCGGTTATGCGGACGCTTGCCTAGCCAACGCGACCGTCCAGCCTTACCGATGGTCACGTTCTCGTGATCGATATTGCCCACCTGCCCGATGGTCGCCATGCAATCTTGCGAGACCTTGCGTGTCTCTCCGGAAGGCAGCTTCACCAGCGCGTACTCTTCTTCCTTCGCGACCAGCTGCGCGGATCCACCCGCCGACCGCACCATCTGCGCGCCCTTCCCGGGCTTCAGTTCCAGGTTGTGGATCACGGTGCCTGGCGGAATGTTCCGCAGCGGGAGCGCATTGCCGACAAGAATGTCGGCATCGGGGCCGCTGACAATTTTCTGCCCCACCTTCAATCCTTCCGGTTGCAGAATGTAACGCTTCTCGCCATCGGCATACGCCAGCAGCGCAATCCGGGAAGAACGGTTCGGATCGTACTCGATCGTCGTGACCGTGGCCGGAATGCCGGTCTTGTCGCGCTTGAAGTCGATGATGCGCAGCTTGCGCTTGTGGCCCCCACCGATAAACCGCATCGTGGTGTCGCCCGAGTTGCGCCGGCCGCCTGTTCGCGGCTTAGGCTCAACCAGCGGCTTATGCGGATGCTTCGTAGTGATGTCATCGTTGACGAGCGTGGTGCGATAGCGCAGCGTCTGCGTCGTCGGTCTGTAAGTTTTGATTGGCATACTTTGCTCTTCTCGTAGAGACGCTGCTTGCAGCGTCTCCTCTCACCACATTGCTGGCCTGCTCGCGCCGGCAAGAGACGTAGCAAGCTACGTCTCTACATTAATTACAAATTCTGAGCGTATTCAGGCATCTTCTCGCCCGAACGCAACCGCACGTAAGCCTTCTTCCAATCCGGACGGTAGCCTGCGAACTTTCCGCGACGCCGTTCCTTGCCCGGATAGGTGGCCGTACGCACCGAATGCACTTTCACTTTGAAGATCGACTGCACCGCTTCCTTGATTTCCGTCTTGGTCGCCTTGGGAGCCACCTGGAACACCAGCGTGTTCTGGTTCTCCTTGATCGCGAGGCCCTTTTCCGTAATCACCGGACGGCGAATGATCTGGTATGCGCTCTTCATTTACGCCACCTCCGCCGCTTTTTCATTGCGCTGCCGGCGGCGACGTTCTTTCACCGGCTTCTTCGCCCCTTCGTCTTCGCCGCTGCCCGCTTTGCGGTGCTTTTTCGAAACCGAGTTCTGCAGCGAAACCTGCAGCTTCTCGATCGCCGGATGCGAAAAGATCACCCGGTCATGCTTGAGCAGGTGATACGGATGCACTTCATTCCCGCGCACCAGTTCGAGCCCGTGGATGTTTCGCGCGCTCAGTTCAAGGTTGCGATTGTCGTGCTTGGGCGCCTCGACCACCAGCACCGTCTTGTCCACTTTCAGCGCATCCAGCGCTTTCTGAAATTCCTTGGTCTTCGGTTCTTTCAGGTCGAATGCATTCACCACGATGAGCTTGCCATCGGCAAACTTCGCCGCCAGCGCCGACCGCAAAGCCCCGAGTAATTTCTTCTTCGGGAACGCGTAATCGTAAGATCGCGGCACCGGACCATGCACCGTGTAACCATGCCGCCACAGTGGCGAACGGATCGATCCAATGCGGGCCCGCCCCGTCCCCTTCTGCTTCCACAGCTTCTTGCCCGAACCGGAGACTTCCCAGCGGCCCTTGGTCTTGTGCGTTCCGGCGCGCTGCCCGGCGCGGTAGTGTTTCACCGCTTCCCAGAGCAGATCTTCATTCACCGCGCCGAAGATCTCATCGGCGAGATCGAATGTCCCAACCTTCTCGCCGCTCAAATTATGAATATCAATCGTTGCCATCGTATTTGCATTTCTGATCACTGGCCTCTAGCCACTGATCCCTTTATGCTTTCTTCGCCGCTCTCTTGGCCGCCTTCAACGGATCAACCGTAGCCGCGCCCGCGAATCCACGACGCTCTCTTGGTGGTTTCTTGGCTTTCGTAATCACGATGT